>NZ_JBEXQJ010000003.1:0-514539 GCF_040612515.1 Streptomyces sp. NPDC006372
CACGGCGCCACCCCCGTGCGCGCCGTGACCGCGTGGCCGCGCGGCTCTTTCTGTCGTGCTCACGCAGACATGGTGGTGATGCCGGTTCCGCGGCGCAACGGAGTTTCCGCCCTCGGAGAAACGCCGGGGAAAGCGCGGGAAAACGACCGGTCTGCACGGATGACCGGCCCGGAACGCCCCGGTCTGCCCTCTTGTGCCGAGCGAGCCGAAGGTCTTGGGTGGGACGAGTTGATCCCGGCCCGGGCCGTCATGAAGCCCGGACCGGTGGCATGGTGGAATCTCAGGAGGATTCAGACATGTCCGATACGTCCAGTGCTCCGGCGGGTGACTGTACCCAGCCCCACAGCGCACTGAACGAAGCAGAGGTCGAGGCGCTGGTCCGCGGCATCTGTTTCAAGACCGGCCCGCCGCGCCGCCTCGGGGTCGAGGTGGAATGGCTCGTCCACGAGCTGCGCGCACCGCAGCTCCCCGTCACACCCGAAAGACTCCGAGCGGCCTACGCCGCACTGCGGACCCTCTCCCTGAGGTCGGCACTCACCGTGGAGCCCGGCGGCCAGCTGGAGCTGAGCTCGCCTCCCGCCGCCTCGCTGACGGAGTGCATCCGTACCGTCTCCGCCGACCTCGACGCCGTCCGCGCGGCCCTGCGCGACGACGGTCTCACTCTCGTCGGCCTGGGCAACGATCCCTGGCACGAACCCAGCCGGTTCCTGCGCGAGCCCCGCTACGACGCCATGGAGGCCTGCCTCGACCGCACAGGCCCGGCCGGTCGCGCCATGATGTGCACCTCCGCCTCCGTACAGGTGTGCCTGGACGCGGGCCACGAGGAACCCGGCCCCCTCGGCTTCGTACGGCGCTGGTGGCTGGCCCATCATCTGGGCCCGGTCCTGGTGGCCGCGTTCGCCAACTCCCCGCTCGCCGGTCACCGGCCGACCGGCTGGCTCTCCACCCGGCAGCTGACCTGGACCAGGATCGGCACCGGCAGGGCGGGCGGACCGCCCCTGGACGCCGACCCGCGCGGCGCCTGGGCCAGGCACGTGCTCGACTCCCCTGTGATGTGCGTACGGCGCGACAGCGGGCCCTGGGACGTCCCGGAAGGGCTCACCTTCCGGGAGTGGACCCGGAAGGGGCTCCCCCGCCCGCCCACCCACGAGGACCTCGAGTACCACCTGACGACGCTGTTCCCGCCGGTCAGGCCGCGCGGCCATCTCGAACTGCGCATGATCGACGCGCAACCGGGCGACGACGGCTGGATCGTGCCACTGGCCGTGACGACGGCGCTGTTCGACGACCCGCAGGCCGCCGAGACCGCCTACCGGGCCGTGAAGCCGCTGGCCGAACGCACACTGGGCCTGCCCGCGCCGCACAACCCGCTGTGGCTCGACGCGGCCCGCGACGGCCTGGCCGACGCCGAACTGCGCGAGGTGGCCGTCTCGTGCTTCACGGCGGCGCTGGACGCCCTGCCGCGGCTCGGCGCCACCCCCGAGGTGACGGACGCCGTCACGGCCTATCTGGACCACTACGTCGTCCGGGGCCGCTGCCCCGCCGACGACCTGCTCGACGGAGAGCGCGGCACGGACGGCCGCGTACACGGGAAGGACCTCCGCCCATGACCGACACCAGCCCCGCCACCGGCACCACCGCCGGAGCCGGGACCGCCGACCCCGAGGTGCTCCGCGACCGCGCCGTCGCCTCGCTGGTCGTCGCCCGTGACCGGACCACCCTGCTGACGAGCTGCGTCGAGGAGCCCGACCTGACCGCGCAGCACTCGCCGCTGATGTCGCCGCTGGTGTGGGACCTCGCGCACATCGGCAACCAGGAGGAGCAGTGGCTGCTGCGGGCCGTCGCCGGGCACGAGGCGATACGTCCCGAGATCGACGGCCTCTACGACGCCTTCGAGCACCCTCGGGCCGAACGCCCGAAGCTGCCCCTGCTGTCGCCCGCCGAGGCCCGCTCGTACGCGGCCGACGTACGCGGCCGCGCGCTGGACGTGCTGGAGAGGGCCGCGTTCCACGGGACGCGGCTGACGGAGGCCGGGTTCGCCTTCGGCATGATCGCGCAGCACGAACAGCAGCACGACGAGACGATGCTGATCACCCATCAGCTCCGGCGGGGCCCGCAGGCCCTGACCGCGCCCGATCCGGAACCGGTGCCCCTGTTCACCGGCCCCACCGAAGTCCTCGTCCCGGGCGGCCCGTTCACCATGGGCACCTCGGACGAACCGTGGGCCCTGGACAACGAACGCCCCGCGCACCGGCGCGAGGTGGCACCCTTCCGGATCGACACCACCCCGGTGACCAACGGCGCCTACCAGGCCTTCATCGAGGACGGCGGTTACGACGACCCGCGCTGGTGGACACCGGACGGCTGGACCCACATCAAGCGGAACTCCATCGCGCACCCGCTGTACTGGCGTAAGGACGGCAGGCAGTGGCTGCGGCGGCGCTTCGGCGTCACCGAGGTGGTCCCGCCGGACGAGCCGGTACTGCACGTGTGCTGGTACGAGGCCGACGCCTACGCCCGCTGGGCGGGACGCCGGCTGCCCACCGAAGCCGAGTGGGAGAAGGCGGCCCGGTACGACCCGGCCGGGGACCGCTCGATGCGCTATCCGTGGGGCGACACCGACCCGGGGCCCGAGCACGCCAACCTGGGCCAGCGGCACCTCCGCCCCGCCCCGGCGGGGAGCTACCCGGCCGGTGAGTCGCCGCTCGGGGTACGGCAGTTGATCGGCGACGTGTGGGAGTGGACGGCGAGCGACTTCCTGCCGTACCCGGGGTTCAAGGCGTTCCCGTACAAGGAGTACTCGGAGGTCTTCTTCGGCTCCGACCACAAGGTGCTGCGCGGCGGTTCGTTCGCCGTGGACGCGGTGGCCTGCCGGGGCACGTTCCGCAACTGGGACTACCCGATCCGGCGGCAGATCTTCTCCGGGTTCCGCACGGCCCGGTCGGAGGAGATCTGATGTGCCGCCATGTGGCGTACGTGGGCCCCGGGGAGCCGCTCGGCCGGCTCCTCGTGGAGCCCGAGCACGGGCTGTACCGGCAGTCGTGGGCGCCGCGGCGGCAGCGGTACGGGACGGTCAACGCCGACGGTTTCGGCGTCGGCTGGTACGCCGAGGGTGACCCGGTGCCGGCTCGCTACCGCCGGGCCGGGCCGATCTGGGCCGACCTGTCGTTCGCCGATCTCGCCCGGGTGGTCCGCAGCACGGCGCTGCTCGGCGCGGTACGGGACGCGACCCTGTCGGGCGCGGACGCGGAGGCCGCGGCGGCTCCGTTCGCCGCGGGGACGTGGCTGTTCAGCCACAACGGGGCGGTCAAGGGCTGGCCCGGCTCGCTGGCACCCGCAGCCCGCACCCTGCCGCCCGAGGACCTGCTGTCGCTGGAGGCCCGCAACGACTCGGCGCTCGTGTGGGCACTGGTCCTGGCCCGGCTGAGGAACGGCGACGAGCAGGGCCAGGCGCTGGCCGACACGGTCCTGGAGGTCGCCGCGGCGGCCCCCGGTTCCCGGCTCAACCTCCTCCTCACCGACGGCGACACCATCACCGCGACCGCCTGGGGCGACACCCTCTGGCACCTCGCCCGGCCCGGCGGCGGCACGGTCGTGGCCTCCGAGCCCTACGACGACGATCCGCACTGGCGGGAGGTCCCCGACCGCACCCTGCTGGCGGCGAGCCGCACGGACGTGCTGCTCACGCCGCTGAAGGAGCCGGCCGACGCCTTCGTCCCCGCATCATCGAAGGAGCCCCGTACGTGAGTCCGTTCCATCTGACCCGCACCCTTCCCGAGGACGCCACGGACGCCGCGCTGCGCTCCGACGTCCACCGGGGCCTGACCGGCCGGCCCAAGACGCTGCCGCCGAAGTGGTTCTACGACGCGCACGGCAGCGACCTGTTCGAGAAGATCACGGAACTGCCCGAGTACTACCCCACCCGCGCCGAACGCGAGATCCTGCTCGCGCGCTCCGGCGACATCGCAGCGGCGACCCGGGCCCGCACCCTGGTCGAGCTCGGCTCCGGCTCCTCCGAGAAGACCCGGCATCTGCTGGACGCCCTGACGGACCTGCGCACCTACGTGCCCGTCGACGTCAGCGAGAGCGCCCTCACCCAGGCCGGGCAGGCGCTCGTCGCCGAGCGGCCGGGCCTCGACGTGCACGCGCTGATCGCCGACTTCACCGCGGAACTGACGCTGCCGGAGACGCCGGGGCCCCGGCTGGTGGCGTTCCTCGGCGGGACGATCGGCAATCTGCTGCCCGCCGAGCGCGCCGCGTTCCTGACGTCGGTGCGTGCCCTGCTCGCCCCGGGCGACGCCCTGCTGCTGGGCACGGACCTCGTCAAGGACGAGGAGGTACTGGTCCGGGCGTACGACGACGCGGCCGGGGTGACGGCCGCGTTCAACAAGAACGTCCTCAGCGTGATCAACCGTGAGCTCGGCGCCGACTTCGAACCCGCCGCGTTCGACCACCTGGCCCGGTGGGACGCCGGGCACGAGTGGATCGAGATGCGGCTGCGCTCCCGTACGGCGCAGACCGTGAAGGTGCCGGCGCTCGGCCTCGCCGTCGACTTCGCGGCGGGAGAGGAGATGCGCACCGAGGTGTCGGCGAAGTTCCGGCAGGAGGGTGTGCGGGCCGAACTGTCCGCGGCGGGGCTGGAGCTGGCCCACTGGTGGACGGACGGTGCCGGCCGGTTCGCGCTGTCGCTGAGCGTGGCGCGCTGACGTCGGTGACCCCACTGACGGCGGCGTGGCGCGAGGTGACGTCTCGCGTTTCGCCGCCACTTGGGGCACGGTGGAGTGACGCGTGACACTCCCGTCACTGAAGAGGAGCAGCGGCATGTCAGACCACACCTACCGCGTCACGGAAATCGTCGGCACCTCCCCCGACGGCGTCGACCAGGCCATCCGCAACGGCATCGGCCGGGCCTCGGAGACCCTGCGCAATCTGGACTGGTTCGAGGTGACGCAGGTGCGCGGCCAGTTGGAGAACGGCCAGATCGCGCACTGGCAGGTGGGCCTCAAGGTGGGCTTCCGTCTGGAGGAGACCGAGTAGAGCGCGCCCTCAGGTCCGGCCTTCCCGCTCCTGCGCCACCTTGAGCTCGGCCGACCGGGCCGCCCAGTCGGCCTGCAGGACGGTGAAGCCCGCGCGCCTGGCGTTCTCGCAGACCAGTTCGTCGTCGTCCACGAGGACACGGATCTCGCGGGTGCGGGCGAGCCGCCGCAGGATCTCCAGCTTGGTGAACCGGGCAGGCCTGCGGTCGGCGTCGCGCCGCATGTACACCCGCCCCTCGGGCAGCTCCTGCGCCGCGAGCCAGTCGAGCGTGTCGCGCCGGCAGCGCTCGGGACGACCGGTGAGGTAGACGATCTCGCACTCCCGGGCGCTCTCCTTGACCAGCGCGACGCCCTCCGGGAGCGGCGGGTCCTGCGGTGCCGCCGAGAAGAAGCCGTCCCAGTCCCGCGGCCTGCGCTCCAGGAAACGCTGCCGGTGCGCGGTGTCGGCGAGCGTGTTGTCCAGGTCGAACACGGCCAGCGGGGTCTTGCTGCGGTCGTCACTCACACCGCCCACCCTAGGCCTTGCCGCCGGCCTTCACCGTCGCAGGCGTACGAAGAGGTTTTGAGACAGCCCGGCCGAAGAAATGGTCCGGACTATTCACCGGCTGACCCTTTCGTGCAGGCCGTCGCAGTACCGCCATCCCCTCGACGGGGGCGTGAACGAGCCATGCACAACCGTCAATTCATCACCACAGTTGATGGCTCAAGCACAGCACTGACATACTCCGCTTTCAGCCTCGCCACCACCCGTGGCCGGGGCTGGTCGGGGCTCTCCACACAGAACCCCGAGGCCGTCCGCGTGATTCCGGACAGCAGTTTTCCCGGTTTCACGAGCCCCCACAGAGCCCGCACCCCCACAGCGTGTTCGGCATCCCTCCACCCTGCCCGAAACGCCGGACACCCATTGACTCGACGGGGTCGAGTGCGGGGCACGAAGCAGCGAAGAAGGTGCGCCTGTGCCCGAATTTCCACCGCGGCGGGAGGACACTCCCACATTTCCGCTTCCGCACATCGAACACACTCCGCCGTCTCGTATATCCGACCATCCTGAATTTCACTCTCTGCGTCGCGCGCAGCGCCGGTTCGGTATCCGGGCGACGATCCTGTCCGTCGGCGGATTCCTGCTGTACGTGCTGCTGTCCTTCTTTGCGCCTTTGGTGATGAACCAGCCGTTGTTCGGCCGCCTCACGATCGGGCTCGTCCTCGGTCTCGGGCAGTTCGTCGTCATGGGTGTGACCGCGTGGTGCTACGTCCGGCACATGCGCACCCGGGTCGATCCGCTCGCCCGCGGCCTCCGGACCCGGTTGCAGGAGGACGAGAACCGTCGCGCGCGTCAGGCCGCGGCGCAGCCCGAAGCCGGCCGGCTCTTCCAGCAGGGCTCGAGGGGGTTCCGCGCGTGGTGACCGTCGCCGCGATCGACGACAGCACTCTCCAGCTGACGTTCGTCCTGTTCCTGACCGTCGTGGTGGTCACCCTGTTCACGGCGCTGCTGACAGCCCCTCAGCGCGACGAGATCAGCGAGTTCTACCTCGGCAACCGTTCCATGTCGCCGCTGCGCAACGGCCTGGCCATGTGCGGCGACTACCTGTCCGCCGCCACTCTGCTCGGCAGTACGGGACTGGTGGCCCTGACCGGGTACGACGGGCTGATGTACCTGGGCGGCACCACGGTCGCCTGGATGATGGTGCTGCTGCTGATCGCCGAACCCCTGCACCGCACGGGCAAGTTCACGCTGGGCGACACCATCGCGCTGCGTCTGCCCCGGCAGCAGCGGCAGGTGCGGCTGGCCCTGTCGGTGTGCATCCTGGCCATCGCGACGCTGTACCTGGTGGCCCAACTCGTCGGCAGTGTGGCCCTGCTGACGCAGTTCACCGGAGCGCCCAGCGCCACCACACGGACCCTGTGCGTGGTGGTGATCGGCACCTTCGTGATCCTGTACGCCTCCCTCGGCGGCATGCCCGGAGCCACCGTCGTCCAGATCATCAAGGCCGTGATGCTGGTGGTGGGTGTGCTGTTCACGGCGGGCTGGGTGCTGCACCACTACGACTGGAACCCCAACGCCCTGCTCACCGCGGCGGCCGACCGCAGCGGAAACGGGGTGCAGTACCTCGAACCCGGGCTGCGCTACGGCGGCACCGTCAGCAACAAGCTGGACTTCCTCAGTCTGGAACTGGCCATCGTCCTCGGCCTCGCAGCCCTCCCCCACGTGCTGATGCGACTGCTCGCCCCCCGCGGCAGCGGCGTACTGCGCTCCTCAGTCCTGTGGGCCATCGGCCTGGTCGGCGCGGTCTGCTTCGGGGCCGGCATCATGGGTCTCGGCGCCACCGCGCTCGTCGGCCAGGACACCATCGTCGACACGGACCGCACCGGCAACGCGTCCGTGCTGCTCCTCGCCCACGAACTCGGCGGCAGCCTCCTCACCGCGCTGCTGACCTGTCTGGCCTATCTCACGCTGCTCGCCGTGGCCGTCGGCCTCACGCTGGCCGCCGCCTCCTCCATCGCCCACGACCTGTACGGCGAGGTGATCCGCAAGGGCAGGGCCAGCGAGACGGAGGAACTGACCGTCGCCCGGCTGTCAGGCGCGGTCATCGGCGTCCTCGGCATCCTGCTCGCCCTCGTCGCCTGGGGCGCGAACACCGCGACGCTGGCCTTCCTGGCCTTCGCCATGGCGGCGTCCGCCATCCTGCCGACGATCGTCTACACCCTCTTCTGGCGGCGTTTCTCGGCGAAGGGAGCCCTGCTCAGCCTTTACGGCGGCCTGGCCTGCTCCGTCCTGCTCGTGGTCTTCTCACCGGTGGTCTCCTCCACCCAGGCCTCGATCTACCCGGACGCGGACTTCGCCTGGTTCCCGCTGCAGAACCCCGGCATCGTCTCCATCCCGGCGGGCTTCTTCCTGGGCTGGCTCGGCACGGTGCGGGACAAGGGCCGGCCCGAGGAGAGCAGCGCCCACGAGGAGTTCGAGGTGCGGATGCTGGTGGGCGCCGACGACTGACGGCCCCGCGGGACACGGGGGCAGGGCACCGGGGACGCACATTGTTAATGGTATCCATTTTCATGTAGCGTCCTCGGTGCCCTGCCCGTGTGGCGCAGGAGTCCCGAGAAGGAGTCCCATGGCTGTCCCGAAGCGGAAGATGTCCCGCAGCAACACCCGTCACCGCCGCGCCCGGTGGAAGGCGGCCACGCCCGTCCTGGTCCCGGTCACGGTCGGCGGCGTCCGTCACCTCGTACCGCAGAACCTCGTCAAGGCCTACGAGCGCGGACTGCTGCGGCCCGAGGACTGACGCCACGGCGTGACCACGGGGGCCGGGTGGGCCGCGATCCAGTGCCGCAGTTCGGCGCTTCGGAACTGGTACGCGGGACCGGAACAGCGCATCAGTGCTACCGCGCCGCCGACGGCCAGACCGCCGAACAGCCCGGTGGAGACGGCGTAGACGAGTCCGCAGACCGTGTCGTCGCGCAGCCCAAGCCGTCCAGGACGGGCGGGTCCGCGAAGAGGCCGCCGGGAATCCCCGCGCTCCAGGGGCGTTGAACATCATGTGAGCTCAGTGATCGCTTCGACCCGTTTCTCCGTCCTCGACCGCTCCCGCACCCGCGAGGGACACACGCACGGCGAGGCGCTGCGTGACACCGTGCGTCTGGCGCGGGAGCTGGAGCGGCTCGGTTATCACCGGGTGTGGGTGTCGGAGCACCACGGGGTGCCCGGGGTCGCCGGTTCGGCGCCGACCGTGCTGGCCGGTGCCGTCGCCGGCGCGACCCGGACGATCCGGGTCGGCACGGGCGGGGTGATGCTGCCCAACCACCGGCCGCTGGTCGTCGCCGAGCAGTTCGGGGTGCTGGAATCGCTGTTTCCCGGGCGGATCGACATGGGGCTCGGACGCTCCGTCGGTTTCACGGACGGGGTGCGCAGGGCCCTGGGCCGCGACAAGGGTGACGCCGACGACTTCGAGGCGCAGCTGCGGGAGCTGCTCGGCTGGTTCGAGGGCACCTCACCCACCGGGGTCCACGCCCGCCCGGCCGAGGGGCTGACCGTACCGCCGTTCGTCCTGGCCATGGGCGAGGGCGCCGGCATCGCCGCCCGCCTCGGTCTGCCCATGGTCATCGGCGACCTCAGGAACCGGGAGAAGATGCGGCGCGGCATCGACCACTATCGCGACCACTTCCGTCCCTCCGTCTGGTCCGCCGAGCCCTACGTCGTCGTCTCCGGCACGGTCGCGGTGGCGGGCACGCCCGAGGAGGCCCGACGGCTGCTGATCCCGGAGGCATGGTCGATGGCGTACTCCCGCACCCGCGGCACCTTCCCGCCCCTGCCGCCCGCCGAGCGGGTCGAGGCGCTGACCATGACCGGCAAGGAGCGAGGTCTCTACGAGGCCGGACTGGCCGGTCATGTCGCGGGCACCGAGGAGCAGGTGGCGCAGGAGCTGGAGACGGTGCTGAAGGAGACCGGGGCCCAGGAGGTCCTGGTCACCACCAGCACGTACGACCGCGAGGCCCTGCTGGACTCCTACCGGCGGCTGGCCGCGATCACCTCCGGTTAGAGTCGGTGTCCATGCACGACCCCCGCAGCCCCCACGACCCGTACGTCCGTGTCCGCGGCGCCCGCGAGCACAACCTCAAGGGCATCGACGTCGACATCCCCCGGGACGTGCTGGCCGTCTTCACCGGCGTGTCCGGCTCGGGGAAGTCGTCGCTGGCCTTCGGCACGATCTACGCGGAGGCGCAGCGGCGCTACTTCGAGTCGGTCGCGCCGTACGCGCGGCGGCTGATCCACCAGGTCGGCGCGCCGAAGGTCGGGGAGATCACCGGTCTGCCGCCGGCCGTCTCGCTCCAGCAGCGCCGCTCGGCGCCCACCTCGCGCTCCTCCGTCGGCACCGTCACCAACCTCTCGAACTCTCTGCGCATGCTGTTCTCCCGGGCCGGCACCTATCCGCCCGGTGCCGAACGGCTCGACTCCGACGCCTTCTCGCCCAACACGGCGGTGGGGGCCTGCCCGGAGTGCCAGGGCCTCGGCCGGGTGCACCGCACGAGCGAGAAGTCGCTGGTTCCCGACCCGTCGCTGTCGATCCGCGACGGCGCGATCGCCGCGTGGCCGGGCGCCTGGCAGGGCAAGAACCTGCGGGACATCCTCGACGCGCTCGGGTACGACGTGAACCGGCCGTGGCGGGAGCTGCCGGCCCACGAGCGGGAGTGGATCCTGTTCACGGACGAGCAGCCGGTCGTCACGGTGCACCCGGTGCGGGACGCGGACCGCATCCAGCGGCCGTACCAGGGCACGTACATGAGCGCCCGCCGGTATGTGATGAAGACCTTCTCGGACTCCAAGAGCCCGACGCTGCGGGCGAGGGCCGAGCGGTTCCTGACCAGCACGCCCTGCCCGGCCTGCGGCGGCAGCCGGCTGCGGCCCGAGGCCCTGGCCGTGACGTTCGGCGGGCGGACCATCGCCGAGCTGGCGGCGCTGCCCCTGGTGGAGCTGGCCGCCGGTCTCGACGCGACGTCGGAGGCCGCCCGGGTGCTCACCGGCGACCTCAGGGCGCGTATCGCACCGGTCGTCGAGCTGGGTCTCGGCTACCTCAGCCTCGACCGGGCCACGCCCACCCTCTCCGCGGGCGAGCTGCAACGCCTGCGCCTCGCCACCCAGCTGCGCTCCGGCCTGTTCGGTGTGGTCTACGTCCTCGACGAGCCGTCGGCCGGGCTGCACCCGGCGGACACCGAGGCGCTGCTCACCGTGCTGGAGCGGCTGAAGGCGGCCGGGAACTCGGTGTTCGTGGTGGAGCACCACCTCGACGTCGTACGCCGCGCCGACTGGCTGGTGGACGTGGGCCCGCACGCGGGCGAGCACGGCGGACGGGTGCTGCACAGCGGCCCGGTGGCCGGGCTGGCCGCCGTCGGGGAGTCGGCGACGGCCCGTCACCTCTTCGACCGCTCACCCGCCCCGGTACGGGAGGTCCGCGAACCGCGCGGGTGGCTGAAGACCGGCCCGGTCACCCGGCACAACCTGCGCGGCGTCATCGCCGAGTTCCCGCTCGGCGCCTTCACCGCCGTCACGGGGGTGTCCGGCTCCGGCAAGTCCACGCTCGTCGGCGAGGTCACCGAGGACACGGCGGGGGTGGGCCGGCTGGTCTCGGTCGACCAGAAGCCGATCGGGCGCACCCCGCGCTCGAACCTGGCCACCTACACCGGCCTCTTCGACGTCGTGCGCAAGGAGTTCGCGGCCACCGACGGGGCTCGCGCCCGGGGCTTCGGCATCGGCCGGTTCTCCTTCAACGTGGCGGGCGGCCGCTGCGAGACCTGCCAGGGCGAGGGGTTCGTCAGTGTGGAGCTGCTGTTCCTGCCGAGCACGTACGCGCCCTGCCCGGACTGCGGCGGTGCGCGGTACAACCCTCAGACGCTGGAGGTGACGTACCGGGGGCGGAACATCGCGCAGGTGCTGGACCTGACGGTGGAGAGCGCCGCGGAGTTCTTCTCGGGCACCCCGGCCGTGGCCCGCAGCCTTCGCACCCTGCTCGACGTGGGCCTCGGCTATCTGCGCCTCGGCCAGCCGGCGACGGAACTGTCCGGCGGGGAGGCCCAGCGCATCAAACTGGCCGGGGAGCTCCAGCGCGGCCGCCGCGGCCACACGCTGTACCTCCTCGACGAGCCGACGACCGGCCTCCACCCGGCCGACGTCGAGGTGCTGATGCGCCAGTTGCACGGCCTCGTCGACGCCGGGCACACGGTGATCGTCGTCGAGCACGACATGTCCGTCGTCGCGGGTGCCGACTGGGTGGTCGACCTCGGCCCGGGCGGCGGCGACGCGGGCGGCCGGATCGTGGCGGCGGGCCCGCCCCGGGAGGTGGCACGGTCGGAGCGGAGCCGTACCGCGCCCTATCTGGCGCGCGCTCTGGCCGGGGAGTGACCGGGCGGGCCGTCGCTGCGGCCCCGGGCGTTGGACACCGCGCGCAGGCGGTCCACGGCGCCGTGAGACTCCCTCCTACGCCACGAGCACCGTGTGCGTCCAGGCGGGCACGGCCGTCTCCCGCGGCTGGGCCGAGGCCGCCAGGGAACGGCGGTCGGGGTGGCTGCCCGGTGGGATGGCGCCCCGTACCTCGACCTCGGCGACCAGGCCGCGGGACATCGCCACCCGCCACAGTGAGGCGAGCAGCGTGTCGTCGCCGACGAACGCGGGGGCGGTGGTGGCTCCGTCGGTGAGCCGGTAGCCGATCCGCACCGGCTGGACCGGCACCCCGGCGTCCAGGGCAGCCTGGAAGACGGCGCGGCGGAAGGTGCCCTGGGCGCGACCGCACCAGGTGCTGCCCTCGGGGAAGGCGGCGACCGCGGCGCCCTCGCGCAGAGCACCGGCGATCCGGGCGACGGTGTCCGGGAGGGCGCGCAGCCGGTCCCGGTCGATGAACAGGGTGCCGCCGCGCGCGGCCAGCGGCCCGGCGACCGGCCACCGCCGCACCTCGGTCTTGGCCAGCATCCGGGCGGGGCGTACGGCGGCGAGCAGCGGGATGTCCAGCCACGAGATGTGGTTGGCGACCAGCAGCAGGCCACCGGTGGGCGGTGCGGTACCGGTGATACGGACCCGGACCCCGGCGGCCCGTACGATCCACCGGCACCACCGCCGGACCAGGGACGCCGGTATGCGCGGGCCGAGGGGCGACAGCGCGGACCCCGCGAGGAGGAGCAGGACGACCGCGGTGAGCCGCAGGACGGCACGCGGCACGGCACGGGCGGTCGCCGCCGCCGGCGCCTCGACACAGGCCTGCGGAGTACAGGGCGCGGTGGGCAGCCAGGCGCTCATCAGGCGGGCACGAGGGAGAGGAAGTGCCGCAGGTAGCGCGGGTTGACCCGGCTCATCGGCAGCAGCACGTACAGGTCGGCGACGCCGAACTCGGGGTCGTGGGCCGGTTCGCCGCACACCCAGGCGCCGAGCCGCAGGTAGCCGCGGAGCAGGGCGGGCAGTTCGACGCGGGCGGCGGGCGCGGGGGCCGGGGTCCACGGCAGCAGCGGCCGGACCCGGTACTCCGGCGGCGCCAGGTGCCTGGCGGCGACCCGGTCCCAGGTGGCGGAGGCGAGGGTGCCGCCGTCCGCCAGCGGGACGGAGCAGCAGCCGGCGAGCCACTCGTGTCCGCGGTCGACCATGTAGCGGGCGATACCGGCCCAGATGAGGCTGATGACCGCGCCGTCGCGGTGGTCGGGGTGCACACAGGAGCGGCCGACCTCGACGAGCTCCGGCCGGATCCCGGCCAGGGACGTCAGGTCGAACTCGCTCTCGGAGTACAGCCGCCCGGCGACCGCCGCGCGCTCGGGCGGCAGCAGCCGGTAGGTGCCGACGACCTGGCCGGTCGTCTCCTCGCGCACCAGCAGGTGGTCGCAGTACGCGTCGAAGGAGTCGACGTCCAGCCCCGGTTGCGGGCCGGACAGCAGGGCGCCCATCTCCCCGGCGAAGACGTCGTGCCGCAGCCGCTGCGCGGCGCGCACGTCCTCCTCGTTCCGGGCGAGGGCGACGGTGTAGCGGGTGGGGGCCGTGGGCTGCGCGGGGCGGTCGACGGTCAGTACGCCGGTCATGGCTCTCTCCTGGTCACGGGCCGGAGGCGGCGAGCGGTGCCGCCGCCCACTGTTGTGCCCATGCCGCCTGACCTCAGCGTGACCAGTGCCAGGAGGGCGGATGCCGAACGGTTGAATGCCAGAAGCCCAACGCCCCCTCAGGGGCGCGGGGAACTGCGCGACCAGCCACAACGCACCGCACCCGGCGACTAGCGCTTGCCCGCCCTCCGCGTAGCCCGCAACCACTCCTTGTTCATGCTGGTGATGGACATCAACGGAATGCCCTTGGGGCACGCGGTGGCACACTCACCAGCCAGCGTGCACCCCCCGAACCCCTCCTCGTCCATCTGCTCCACCATGTCCAGCACCCGTGTCTCCCGCTCCGGCGCCCCCTGCGGCAGCACATTCAGATGGTTGACCTTCGCGGACGTGAACAGCATCGCCGCCCCGTTGGGACAGGCCGCCACACACGCCCCGCACCCGATGCACTCGGCGTGCTCGAACGCGAAGTCGGCATCCGGCTTGGGCACCGGAGTGGCGTGCGCCTCGGGAGCCGCCCCCGTCGGCGCGGTGACGTAACCACCGGCCTGGATGATCCGGTCGAACGCCGACCGGTCGACGACCAGGTCCTTGATCACCGGGAACGCCGACGCCCGCCACGGCTCCACGTCGATCGTGTCGCCGTCCTTGAACGACCGCATGTGCAGCTGGCAGGTGGTGGTGCGCTCGGGTCCGTGCGCGTCACCGTTGATCACCAGACTGCACGCGCCGCAGATGCCCTCACGGCAGTCGTGATCGAAGGCGACGGGGTCCTCGCCCTTGAGGATGAGCTCCTCGTTGAGCGTGTCGAGCATCTCCAGGAACGACATGTCGGGCGAGATCCCGTCCACCTCGTACGTGGACATCGTGCCGTCGGCGTCGGCGTTCCGCTGCCGCCAGACGCGCAGGGTGAGCTTCATGCGTAGCTCCGCTGAGTGGGGTGGACGTACTCGAAGACCAGGTCTTCCTTGTGCAGGGCCGGCGCCTCGCCGGTGCCGGTGAACTCCCAGGCGGCCGCGTACCCGAACTCCTCGTCCTTGCGGGCGGCCTCGCCGTCGGGCGTCTGGGACTCCTCACGGAAGTGGCCGCCGCAGGACTCGGAGCGGTGCAGCGCGTCGAGGCACATCAGCTCGGCCAGCTCCAGGTAGTCGACGACGCGGTTGGCCTTCTCCAGCGACTGGTTGAACTCCTCGCCGGTGCCGGGCACCTTGATCCGCCGCCAGAACTCCTCCCGGATCTGCGGGATCCGTTCCAGCGCCTTGCGCAGCCCCGAGTCGGTGCGGGCCATGCCGCAGAACTCCCACATGAGTTCGCCGACCTCGCGGTGGAAGGAGTCGGGGGTGCGGTCGCCGTCCACGGACAGCAGCAGGTTGAGCCGGTCCTGCGTCTCGGCCAGCACCTCCTGGACGACGGGGTGTTGGTCGCTCACCTCGTCGTGGTGCGGGTTGCGGGCAAGGTAGTCGTTGATGGTCGCGGGGAGGACGAAGTACCCGTCGGCCAGGCCCTGCATCAGCGCGGAGGCGCCGAGGCGGTTGGCCCCGTGGTCGGAGAAGTTGGCCTCGCCGATCGCGAACAGGCCGGGGACGGTGGTCTGGAGGTCGTAGTCGACCCACAGTCCGCCCATCGTGTAGTGCACGGCGGGGTAGATCCGCATCGGCACCCGGTACGGATCCTCGTCGGTGATCCGCTGGTACATGTCGAAGAGGTTGCCGTACTTGGCCTCGACGGCCTTGCGGCCCATGCGCCGGATCGCGTCGGCGAAGTCCAGGTACACGCCCTGGCCGCCGGGACCGACGCCCCTGCCCTCGTCGCAGACGTTCTTCGCGGCGCGCGAGGCGATGTCTCGCGGCACCAGGTTGCCGAAGGACGGGTAGATGCGCTCCAGGTAGTAGTCGCGCTCGTCCTCGGGGATCTCGCCCGGGGGCCGGGTGTCGCCCTTCGCCTTCGGGACCCAGATCCGCCCGTCGTTGCGCAGCGACTCGCTCATCAGTGTCAGCTTGGACTGGTGGTCACCGGTGCGCGGGATGCAGGTGGGGTGGATCTGGGTGAAGCAGGGGTTGGCGAAGTACGCGCCGCGCCGGTGGGCCCGCCAGATGGCGGTGGCGTTGGAGTTCATGGCGTTCGTCGACAGGTAGAAGACGTTGCCGTAGCCGCCGGAGGCCAGCACGACGGCGTCCGCGACGTACGTGTCGATGCGGCCGGTGACGAGATCGCGCGCCACGATGCCGCGCGCCTTCCCGTCGATGACGATCAGGTCCAGCATCTCGGTACGGGGGTGCATCTCGACGTTGCCCGCGGCGATCTGCCGGCTGAGCGCCTGGTAGGCGCCGAGGAGGAGCTGCTGGCCCGTCTGGCCGCGGGCGTAGAACGTGCGCGACACCTGGACGCCGCCGAAGGAGCGGGTGTCGAGCAGACCGCCGTACTCGCGGGCGAAGGGCACGCCCTGGGCGACGCACTGGTCGATGATCTCGACGGAGATCTGTGCGAGCCGGTGGACGTTGGACTCCCTGGCGCGGAAGTCGCCGCCCTTGACGGTGTCGTAGAACAGGCGGTGGACGGAGTCGCCGTCGTTGCGGTAGTTCTTCGCCGCGTTGATGCCGCCCTGCGCGGCGATGGAGTGGGCGCGGCGCGGGGAGTCCTGGTAGCAGAACTGGACGACGTGGTAGCCCTGCTCGGCGAGGGTGGCGCCGGCGGAGCCGCCGGCGAGGCCGGTGCCGACCACGATGACGGTGTGCTTGCGCCGGTTGGCGGGGTTGACCAGCTTGGCTTCGAAGCGGCGCTTGTCCCAGCGCTCGTGCACGGGCCCCGCGGGGGCCTTGGTGTCGGTGACCGGCTCACCGGTCACGTAGTCCGTGTAAGAGGTCATGTCAGCTCACCACTCCGGTCATGACGCCCACGGGCACGGCGATGAACCCGGCCGTGAGCAGCAGCGCGAGGACGTTCGCGACGGTCTTGAGGGCACGGTCGCGGGTGCGGCTCCCGGCGCCGAGGGTCTGGGCGGCACTCCAGAAGCCGTGCCGGACGTGCAGGCCGAGCGCGAGCATCGCGACGATGTAGACGACGTTGCCGTACCAGGTGGAGAAGGTGTCCACGACGTTCTGGTACGGGCGGCCCTCCTGGAAGCCGCCGGGGTGCGCGGTGCCGGTCGTCAGGTCGAGGATGTGCCAGACGATGAACAGGCCGAGGATGATGCCGCCCCACCGCATGGTGCGTGTCGCGTAGGAGGCGCGCGGTTTCTTGTGCACGTACTTGCTGGGGCGGGCCCTGATGTCGCGGCGGCTGAGCTGGTACGCCGCGGTGGCGTGGGCGACGACGGCGACGACCAGGACCACGCGGACCAGCCAGAGCGTCCACTCGTAGTGCATGAACGGCTCGCCGACGGTGCGCAGCCAGTGCGCGTAGTGGTTGAACTCGCCCGCCCCGAAGAAGATCTTCAGGTTTCCGATCATGTGGACGACCAGGTACAGCAGCATGATCAGCCCACTGACCGCCATCACGGTCTTCTTGCCGACGGTGGAGTCCCACACGGTGCGTGCCATGGACGGCCGTCGGTCCGTCCGCGTTGCCAGAGCCATGGCACATGACGCTACGGACCGGCGAGCGATCGGTCCAAGACATGGTCCGGCTTGATTCAATAGGGAGCGACTATCGTACGAGGATGCAGTTCCAGCAGCTCCAGTACTTCGTGGCCGTTGCCGAGACCCGGCACTTCACCCGGGCCGCCGATCTGGTCCATGTCGCGCAGCCGTCGCTGTCGCAGCAGATCAAGGCGCTGGAGCGGGAGCTGGGCGCGGACCTGTTCCTGCGCGCACGCGGCAACATCACGCTCACGGACGCCGGGGAGGCCCTGCTGCCGCTGGCCCGGCGCATCCTGGCCGACGCGGACACGGCCCGGCACGAGGTGCAGGAGCTGGTGCAGCTGCGGAGCGGGCGGGTGCGGCTGGGGGCGACGCCGAGTCTGTGCACGGGGCTGCTGCCGGATGTGCTGCGGGCCTTCCACGACCGCTATCCGGGGATCCGGCTGCTGATCGAGGAGGGCGGGTCGCACGACCTGGTGCGGGAGCTGGCACGGGGTGCGCTGGACCTGGCGCTGGTGGTGCTGCCCCTGCCGACGCCGTCACCGGCGCTGACCACGGTGGAGCTGCTGCGGGAGGACCTCGTCGTGGTCTCGTCCCCGGACGCGCCACGGCCCGGGCAGGGGCGGCGCACCGTGCGGATCTCCGACCTGGAGGGTGAGCGTCTGGTGATGTTCCGGCACGGGTACGACCTGCGGGAGCTGACGGTGGCGGCGTGTCGTGCGGAGGGGTTCGAGCCGGACTTCGCGGTGGAGGGTGGGGAGATGGACGCCGTGCTGGGGTTCGTGCGGGCCGGGCTGGGGGTTGCCGTGGTGCCTCGGATGGTGGCGGCGAGGGCCGGGCGCGGGCTGCGGGTCACTCCGCTGGCCCGGCCCGGACTGCACCGCGTGATCGCCCTGGCACACCGCAGTGACGTGGCTCCGCCGCGGGCGGCGCGGGAACTGCAGCGGATGCTGCTGGAACGGTGACGGGCTCTTCGGAGAGCCTGGCACGGCCACCGCCCGGCCCGCGGCCGGCTGGTGCGGGACGGTGGCTACGGTGCAGCGGGATGACCGGTGGTCACCTCGCGGGAGGACGCCAAGTGCAGGAGTTCGTCGACCGGCCACTGGTCGTAGACGTGTTCGCCGTACTTGGCGGCGAGGACCCGTCCGTCGGGCCCGATCAGGAAGTCGGCGGGCAGGCCGAGGCGGCCGCCGGGCTGACTGGCCGCAGGGAGCCGCCCCCGGCCGCGGATGACCTCCCACCCGCCGCGCAGCACCGCCCGGACGACCGGTCCCCAGGCGCGTGGACTGAGGAGCGCGCGGGGCGCCGACTCCACGCCGAACTCCACGTACAGCCGCTTGTCCGGGTCGGCGACGACCGCGAACGGCAGGTCGGCGGTGTGCTGGTGCAACTCCTCGGCGGGTGAGTGGAAGACCACCACCTCACGGACGCCGGCGGCCTCGATCTCCGTGTGCCTGCGGACGACCGACCGCAGGTGCAGATGGCACACCGGGCAACCGGCGAACCGCCGGAACTGAAGGTGCACCATCCGCTCGGGATCGGGGACGGTGACCGAATCTCCGGAGACAGTGACGAAGCGGCGTCCGGTGACGATGGAGCCGGGCTGGATCGACCGTGCGGGCATGCGCATGAGCGCCCCCCTCGTAGGCGTACGGCGTACTCCTCTGGAGTGTAGGCGTATGTCGTACACCTAACAAGGTAGGCGTATGACGTACGCTGAACGTCGTCATGCCACGTCCCCGCTCACTCACCCACACCAAGCTGGCCTCGGCCGCCCTCGTCGTGATCGACCGCGACGGGCTCGCCGGGCTGTCGATGCGCTCGGTCGCGAAGGAACTCGGTATGAGCACGATGGCTCTCTACCGGTACGTGGACGACCGCGAGGAGCTGGAAAGGCTCGTCGTCGACCACGTGCTCACCAGCGTGGACACCGAGCCGCCCGGCCACGAGGCACCTTGGCAGCAGCGGATCGAGGTGCTGGTGCGGCGGCTGCGCGACGCCGTGGGCGCCCATCCGGAAGTGATGCCGCTGACCGTCGCCCACCGGCACCGGTCCCTTGCCGGGCTGCGCTGGTCGGAGTCCGTGCTCGGCGTGCTCACCGAGGCGGGATTCGGGGGCGAACAGCGGGTGGTGGCGCTGCGGGGGCTCCTCGGGTACGTCATCGGTGCCATCCAGCTGGAGCACCTCGGGCCCCTGTCCGGCGAGGGCACGGTCGCCATCACCGAGCTGCCGCCCGACACCTTCCCCCACATGACCGAGACCGCCCGGCACGCCCGGAAGGTCAGTGCCGACCGGGAGTTCCTGGGCGGTCTCGCGCTGCTGCTGCGCGGGCTGGGCGCCTGACCCGGGCTCCCGCCGTGGTCACCCGCGCGGGTCAGCCCGTGGCGTCCACCAGCGCCAGTTCGTGCAGTCTCTCCGGTGGGCCCGGTCTCGCGTAGTACCAGCCCTGGGCCGTGTCGCAGCCCAGTATGCGCAGTTGTTCGGCCTGGGCGCCCGTCTCCACGCCCTCGACCGTCACCGCCAGGTCCAGGCTGTGGGCCAGGGAGACGATTCCCTCGACGATCTTGAGGTCGACGGGGTCGGCCGGGAACTGCTGCATGCTCTGGGTGAAGGAGCGGTCCAGTTTGAGGATGCTGACCGGGAGGCGGCGGAGGTTGGCGAGGTTGGAGTAGCCCGTGCCGAAGTCGTCGAGGGCGATGTCCACGCCCATTTCGGCCAGGCGGCGCAGCGGCTTCAGGAGGTCGTCGTCCGCGCCGATGAGGGCCGACTCCGTGACCTCCAGGCAGAGCGCGTCCGGTGCCATGCCGGTGCGTTCCAGGATGTCGACCGTGTCCTGGACCAGGCCGGGGTGGGTCAGCTGGCAGGGCGAGAGGTTGACGTTGATCCGCAGCGGCCCCACGGCCTCCGCGCCGCCGTGCAGTTCCCGCCACTCGCGGGCCTGGCGCACCGACTGTTCCAGGACCCACCGGCCGAGCGGCACGATCAGCCCGGTGTGTTCGGCGAGCGGGATGAAACGGTCCGGGCCGAGGACGCCGTGCTGCGGGTGCAGCCAGCGCACCAGGGCCTCGGCGCCGCGGACACTGCCGTCGCCGAGGTGCACCAGCGGCTGGTACTCGATGAAGAACTCGCCCCGCTCCAGGGCCGTCGGCAGCGCGGTCGTGAGGCCGTGGCGGGTGATCGCGCGGGCATCCGCCTCCGGATCGGCCAGTTCGAAGCGGTTACCGCCGGCCGACTTGGCCCGGTACATGGTGATGTCCGCGCTGCGCAGCACCTCCGCGGGGCTTCGCTCCCCGGCCGGGCCCTCGACGATGCCGATGCTGCCGCGCACGGTCAGCTCCCGGCCGTCGACGCTGATGGGGGCGAGCAGCGCGTTCATGATGCGGGCGGCGAGCTCGTCGACCTCGCGCTGGGTGTCGGGGCCGGTGGTCAGCGCCACGAACTCGTCGCCGCCGAGCCGCGCGACCATCTCGCCGGGCGCGGTGGCGCAGGACTGGAGCCGGTCGGCGACCTCCACCAGCAGCCGGTCGCCGGCCGCGTGCCCGAGACTGTCGTTGACGGTCTTGAAGCCGTCGAGGTCGAGGTAGCACAGTCCGAACCGCTGGTCCTTGCCGGCGCCCAGGGCCTTCTCCAGGCGCTCGAAGAAGAACGTGCGGTTCGGCAGGCCGGTGAGGGCGTCGTGCGTGGCCTCGTAGCGCAGGCGCAGGTTGAGCAGCCGCCGCTCGGTGGTGTCCTCCATGAGGGCGAGCTGGTACTGCGGGTTGCCGTCGGCGTCGCGCAGCAGGGAGACGGTCAGGTTGGTCCACAGGACCGTTCCGTCAGGGCGGTAGAACGCCTTCTCCACGTGGTAGTGCTCCCGCTCGCCGCGCACGAGTTCCTCGTAGAGCCGCCAGGTCTGTGGCGCGTCGTCGGGGTGGGTCCACTCCATGACGTTGCGGCTGCGCAGCGCGTGCTCGGAGATTCCGAACATGCGCAGCAGCGCGCCGTTGACCTGGAGGATGTTGCCGTCGAGGTCGGCCATGCCGATGCCTATGGCCGCGCCCTCGAAGACGGCGCGGAAGCGGGCCTCGCTCGCGTGCAGGGCCTGCGCCACCACGCCCTGCGCCTTGAGGGCGGCCTGGGCGATGGCCTCCTGCTCGGCGAGCGTCCGCCGGCGCAGCGCCCGGGCGAAGCCGGCGGCCATCGCGTGCTGCAGTCGCGCGCACCGGGCCCGCAGGTCCTCCTGGTCGCCGTCGCCGCCGCAGTACAGGACGAGGTAGGCGTCCACGCAGTCCAGTGTGCGGCTGAGCGCCTCCGGGTCGGTGCAGTGCGCGTCCACGAGGGCGGCGCCCACCGTCCGGCCCTCGTCGGAGTCGAAGGCGCGGGCTCGCAGCGCCTCGCTCAACCGACGGGCGAGCGGCAGCAGTTGTTCCTCGAACTCCGGCCGGGTCGACGACGTCGAGGTCACCGGGAAGACCGCCCGGCTCCAGATCGTCGCGAACCGGCGCAGTCTGTCCTCCGGCCCGTCCGGTTCCGCGATCACGCCGTACGCCCCACGCCCGCGAAGCCGGAGAACGCATAGGGATCCTCGTCCTCCGGTGCGGTGTCGGGTCGCCAGCACGGCATCGCCACCAGTCCGGGTTCCACCATGTCGTACCCCTCGAAGAACCGCGCGATCTCCTCGCGCGAGCGCATGATCAGCGGGCTGCGAATGTCCTCGTACACGTTCACCGCGCCCCCCGCCCGCTCCTGCGGCAGCGGAATGCCCTCGTACGAGGCGTGGGTGAGCATGAGCAGACTGCCGGGCGCGAGCGCCTCGCCCAGCTCGGCCACCGCCCCGTAAGGGTCGTCCTCGTCTTCCACGAAGTGCAGTATGGCAACGAGGAGCAGGGCCACTGGCTGATTCAGGTCGATCAGCCGCTCCAGCTCGACGCCGCTCAGGATGTCCTGGGGCTTGCGGAGGTCCGCGGCGACGATGTCCGCGTCGGCGTTGCCCTCCAGGACCGCCTGACTGTGGGCGACGGCGACCGGGTCGTGGTCGACGTACATCACCCGCGCGCCGGGGCAGGCGGCCTGGGCCACCTCGTGCACATTGCCGAAGGTGGGGATACCGGAGCCGATGTCCAGGAACTGCGTGATGCCCTGACCGGCCGCGTACCGCACGGCGCGGCGCATGAACGCCCGGTTCGCCTGCATGATCTTGGGCAGTCCCGGCATGAACTCCATGGCCCTGCGGGCCGCTTCCCTGTCGACCTCGAAGTTGTGCGATCCACCCAGGTAGTAGTCGTACATCCGGGAAACGCTGGGCACCGAGATGTCGATGCTCCGTGGAGCCCAGGCGGGACGCTCCATCTATCTCTCCAAGGCGTAGGCGATCCGGTGTTCGAGCAGAGGCTACTGATCGCCCGCCAATGGAGCGACCCGAAACGGAAATTGACCATCCGTTCCCGGTCACTGCCTGCGGCACGTGCCGAATTGATACCCGCCTGCATAGGCTTCGAACACATGACGAAGTGTGTTCGAAGCATTCCGGAGAGTTCCGGAGTGGAACGGGAAGAGCGTCAGGAATTCGATGAGTTCAGGTGAAGCACGGCAAAACGGTCCGCCCCTCCGTGCGGCACGGAGGGGCGGACCGGGTCGGCGTCGCCGGGCGACGAGCTGATCAACCCTGGGGAGGTTTCACTACTTCTCCGACGCGCCGACCAGCTTTCCGTCGGGCCGCACCGCGTACCAGGTGCCGCCGACGCCCTGGCCGTTGGTGTCACCGGGAGCCTTGTCACCGGCGAAGGTGTAGATGGGCGAGCAGTTGATCGTCTGCTGCTTGCCCTTGCCGTCGGTCCGGTCGAAGACCATGTAGCCCTTCTCCTGGATGCCCTTGGTGTCGGCGAAGTCGACGGGCTCCACGAGCGGCCACTTCTTCAGGCACTCGCCGGAGCAGTTGGAGACGGGCTTCGGCCAGGCCTCGTCCTTCTTGAACCGGTAGACGGTCATGCCGTTCTTGTCGACGACGATCTCGCCGAGCTTGGGGTCGTTGCGGGTGGACAGCCCGGCCTGCGCGGCCTCACCCTCCCCGGCCCCGCCACCCTGCGCCTTCTTGCCGTCGGGGGCGAGCGCGTACCACTTGCCGCCCACGCCCTGGCCCTTGACGTCACCGGCGTTGACGTCCTTGGCGTAGCGGTAGGCCGGCCAGCCGCCGACGGTCAGCTGCTTGGTGCCGTCGGCCCGGGTGACCGAGCCGAGCAGCGCCTTGTCGATGCCCTCGCCGGCCTCGGCGTCGTCCGCGGGCACCGGCGGCCAGGTCTTGGCGCAGTCGCCGTCACAGTTCGACTTGGGCGGCTCTTCGGTGTCCTGGTCGAACCGGTACAGGGTCAGGCCCAGGCTGTCGGTGACGACCTTGCCGACCTTCTCGGCGGTGGAGACGGACAGCTTGCCCGCGGGGGTGGACGGGCTGGAAGCGCTCGGCGAGGCCGGGGCACTGGCGCCGCCCGTGGCGCCCCCGGTACCCGTTCCGGCGCCGATGTTTCCGTAGTCTCCGGGCGCCGCCGTGGCACCCACGTTCTGGCTGGCCGCCGGAGGGCTGTCCTGGCCGCACGCCGTCGTCAGAGCCATCACCGCCGCGGCGCTCGCCACGAGCGAAGCGCTCCGCCAGGAGGTCTTCATCGTCAACAACTCCCCATAATCGCAAGGGTGTTGCAGCGCCCTGCTGCGCCGCCGCACGGTCATGAGTACGGATGGGGGCCGCGTCGGTGTTCAATCAGAGGCGAAAATTCTTTCCGGAACCTGTGACGGGCACCGCACACCGCCGTACAGCCGTGCGCCCCGAGGACTCCACTGGCGACCCCTGATCAAACCCGCCGCACCCGGATATCCCCCTTTCGGGGCAATCCCCTTGCATCCCGGCGCGTCCCGGCGGAAGAAGACTCATGATCTTCGTCGTGTATGGACCCCTCTCGACTCAAGCCGCCCTCGCCGCACGGGTCTTGGCGGTGGCGACGGTGACCTGGGCGCTGGTCGGCGCGCCGGCCGGACCGGCGGCGGCCGACGCCTGCGCGTACGCCTCGACGGGGCCGGACGGCACAGTGGCGTTGGCCTACGCCGGAAGCAAGACCTGGCCGACCAAGCCACCGTGCCCATCCCCCACACCGACCCCCACGCCCACGCCGCCACCCCCTCCACCGAAGCCGACACCGCCCCCGAAACCGACGCCACCTCCGAAACCGACACCGACTCCGACGCCGACACCGTCCCCGACACCGTCCCCGACGCCGTCTCCGGAGCCCACACCGCCGCCGAAGCCCCCACCCCCGAAACCGGCACCCACGGTCCGGCCGAAACCACCGCCGCCCGCTCCACGCCCGGCGGCACCCCTGCCACGGCCGGCCCCCAGGCCCGCACCTCCACCGCCCCCGGCCCCGGCCCCGGTTCCGCCGGCCGAGCCCACGCCGCGTCCCACCGCCACGCCGGTGCACTACCCGGCGTACCGCATCGCGCCGCGCCCGCGGCGGTCGAACAACACCCTGTCGCCGCTCACCTTCGTCCTGCTCGTCACGGTGCCCGCGGTGGTCGCCGTCGCCGCGCTGCGCGCGCGCTGATCCCTGAAGCACTGGAGGCACCCCTTGCCGGAATGGCTTGTTCTCACCCTCGCGATGCTCGCCGCCTGCGCCGTGGTGATCGTCATCACCTTCGTACGGCACCGCCGCGCGGCCGACGACGAGGACCCCAGTGAGACCCCGGACGTCATCGAGTACATGACGATGTGGATCGGCGTGGTGTACGCCATCGTGCTGGGTCTGGCGATCGCCGGAGTCTGGGAGGGGCGCAGCGCCGCCCAGGACCACGTCCAGGCGGAGGCCACCGCACTGCACGAGGTCTCGGAGCGGGTACGGGTCTACCCGGCCGACGTACGCGACCGCATCAGGGACGACGTCCAGTCGTACGTGAGCCATGTCGTCACCACCGAGTGGGACACCATGGCCGACCAGGCCCAGGTCACCGAGCGGGGTGACGAGCTCTTCGAGCGGGTCCGCCAGGACGTCACCGACTACGAGCCGACCTCGGACTTCCAGGCCCAGGCCTACCAGCCCCTCCTCGACCAGGTGACCATGGCCAGCCAGGCCCGGATCGCCCGGGCGGAGTCGACCGGGGAGACGATGCCGGGCGTGGTGTGGTTCGGGCTGATCGCCGGAGCCGTGATCACCATCGGGATGATCTTCGCCCTGCAGATCCGCAGAACCACCCGGGAACTGGTCCTCGCCGGTCTGTTCTCGGCACTCATCGCCTTCCTGCTGTTCCTGATCTGGGACTTCGACTCGCCCTACAGCAGGGGGGTGACCGCCTCGGCGGACCCCTTCCTCAACCTCTTCCCGGGCGCCGGGGACTGACCGGCTCCGCACCACGGACACGGGCCGGGGGGCGAGCGACACACCGTCGCCGTCCCCCGGCCGCTCTACCGGGGGTTCCCCCGAGCGGCCGACAGGGGTGCCCCATTCGCGCGACTGCGATCGCGCCGCCGATCGCGAGTTCATAGCGTTTCGGACATCGAGGTGCATATGTGACGTGAGCGGAACAGGTCCGCGGCTGCTCCTCGGGGACCCGGAGGTCACCATGCGCGCGATATGCGTCGCCACGGCCGTACTGCTGGGTGCCGGCGCCCTCACCTCCTGTGTGCCGGCTGCCGACGCGGCGAACCAGAGCGACTACGGCTTCAGCGTCGACCCCTCGACCGTCCCGCCGGGCGGCAAGGTCACGCTGCGGGTGGACCGCAACGCGTGCCGTGGGGAGACGGCGGTCTCCTCACCGGTCTTCGACGTGGTCACCATCGCGCCGTGGCAGTCGTGGACGACCGCCGAGGTCGACTGGGACGCCGAGGCCGGTGCCGTGTACGACGTGGAGTTCGTCTGTGAGAAGACGAGCGGCACCGCACGCCTGACCGTCTCCGGCGGCCGTCCGCCGCACCACCCGCACCCCGGGCACCACGGCGGCCACCCGTCGAAGGGCGTGCACGCCGGTGAGGGCGGCACGCTCGCCGGCTTCGACCTCAAGGAGATCGGTCTCGGCGGCGTGCTCATCGCCGGTTCGCTCGGCGTGGCGTACCACTTCACACGCCGCCGCACCGACGAGGACGCCACCTGACCGCCGTCTGCGCCCCCTACCCCCATCCATCACCCACACATACAGGTCTTCGCCCCGGATCCGTCGAGGGATCCGGGGCGAAGACCGTTCACGTGCGAGGCGACCGATCGTCCGGGAAGCGGGGAGCGTGGCGTCAGATGCGCCGCTCGGCGCGGCGCCGCATCCAGAACACGCCACCGCCGACGACCGCCGCGGCCACGAGTCCACCGCCGATGGCCATGTCGGTCGGGGTCGCGCCGGTGGTGCTGCCGCCGCCGATACCGCCGCGCACACCACCGATGACGGTGAAGGCCTGCGGCTTGGTCAGCCGCCTGCCGTCGCAGATGACGGTGATGTCGTACGGCCCGGGGCGGGCGTTGTTGTTGATGACGGCGGTGCCCTTGGCGGTGCCGCTGGTGCCGCGGACGGGTGTCAGCCTCGTCGGCCCGAACGCGTTGGAGGTCGCCGTGCCGCCGTTGCGGCAGCCGTCGACGGTGATGGTCAGCTGGCCGCCGCGGGAGATCACGCTGGGCAGGGCGACGATGTTGCTGGGTGTGTCCCACGCGACGGCCGCGGGGGCGGAGAGGCCGAGGACGGCGACCGCGGCGCCGGCGACCGCCAGGGCACGAGTGTCAGGCATGTGAACCTCCGCGGAAGACGCCCCGGGACCCGTCCCCGGTCGATCGGCGAGAAAGCGCCTCCCAGAAAGACAGTCAGTTGCCTTTTCTCCGACCGCATTTCGGGAGTGGTCCGTCCTGGTGATCAAGCACAGGGTGGGAAAACCGAACATTCGGATATCGCCGCAGGTCACGGACGATCAGAAATTTCCTCACGGCGGCAACTCGGATGGCGCACCACGTCCCGGTCGGCGTACCGGACCGTGAGGCGGCCACCCATTCGCCCCTGCCCCGTCGCCGCTTTCGCGCACGGCACTTAGCGTTCTGGTATGCGCGAATGACACGGCGACGGCCGCGTCGAGAGGGGATGGCACATGCTTGCGTCCGAGCTGGCTGAGGCGGAGGAAGAGGAGGCGCGGCGGAGGAAGCGCGTCCCGTGGGGCGTGATAGCGCTTGTTCTGCTGACCGGCCTCGCGCTCATTCGGAATGGTTCGGGCGAGTTCGACGAGGGTCCGCCGCAGCCGGCGACGGCCGCCGCGGCGGACAGCCGGGTGCCCGGAGGCACGTTCGCCGGGGCCGTGCGGCCCCTGCCCTTCGCCCCGCCGGCCCGGGTCAGGATCCCGGCGATCCAGGTCGACGCGCCCGTGCTTCCCGTGGGCCTGGACGCGGACGGCTGGGTCGGAGCGCCGCCGCCGGAGGACCCGAACCTGGCCGGCTGGTTCACGGGTGCCGTCACCCCCGGCGAGAAGGGCACCGCGGTCGTCGTCGGCCATGTCGACAACCAGCAGGGCCCCGCCGTGTTCTACGCGCTCGGCGCCCTGAAGAAGGGCAGTCGCGTCGAGATCGACCGACAGGACGGAAAGACCGTCGTGTTCGAGATCTACGGCATCGAGGTGTTCGAGAAGGACAACTTCCCGGGAGACCGCGTCTACGGTTCCAAGGGCGCCGCGGAACTGCGGGTCATCACCTGTGGCGGCGGGTTCTCCCAGCAGGGCGGCTACGCGGGCAACGTCGTGGTCTTCGCCCGCCTGGTCGAGGCACGCTGAGCGTCCCCGGCCGGGCGGGCGAAGGCCCGCCGTCCGCTACGCGTAGTCCCGCCGGGGCACCGTGACGTGGTAGCCGGAGTCCAGCAGTTCGGGCAGATAGCGCCGCAGGGCGCGCACGCTCTGCGAACGGTCGCCCCCGGCGTCGTGCGAGAGCACCACGACGCCGGGGGCGGCGCCGTCCTCGACCCGGTCCACGATGAACCGGGTGCCGGGCGCGGTCCAGTCGAGGGTGTCGACCGTCCAGGCGAGCGGTTCCATGCCGAGTTCGGCGCCGAGCCGGAACGTGGTGCGGTTCCAGGCGCCGTAGGGGGCGCGGAACCACTGGGGGCGCTCCCCGTAGGCGTCCTCGATGACATCGCTGGTGCGTGCCATCTCGGAGCGGATCTGCCGGCGGGTGAGGCGGGTGAGCAGCGGGTGGGACCAGGTGTGGTTGCCGACGACATGGCCCTCGTCGGCCATCCGGGCCAGCAGTTCCTTGTGGTCGACGGCCATCTCGCCGCACACGAAGAACATCGCGCGTACGTCGTATGCGGCGAGGGTGTCCAGGATGGCCGGGGTGTAGCGGGGGTCCGGGCCGTCGTCGAAGGTCAGCACCATGGTGCGGCCGCGTCCGGAGACGCGCAGCAGCGGTTCGCGGCGGACCAGGGTCCGGCGGGGCGCGGCGCGCGGCGGGGCGTATCCGGTCAGGGGCTGGAGCCGGTACGCCGAGGAGTTGAGCGGTCGGCGGGCCTGCGGGCCTGCGGCCGAGACGGACCCGGCAGGGCCGTCCTCGGTGACTCCCGTGAGGACACCGGCCGTTGCGGCCGCTCCCACGAGGCCGGTGCCGGCGATCAACAGCCGGCGCCGGGTGAGCAACTGATCCTTCTTCATGACTCATCAGTCGCCCGGCGGGAGGCCGACGCACCTGAGCAACACCGGTGCGGCGGCACGGTTTCACCCGGACGGCCGACGCAGACGGGTCAGTGGCGGCGCACCAGAGGGAAGGGCAGGGTCTCCCGGATGGTCAGGTCCAGGGGTCGGTGCCGGCGGCGCGCAGCCGGTCGAGTCTGTCGTGCGGACGCGGACCTGGTCGGACAGGCCGGCGAAGGGGCCGGCGGGCTCGGTCCCGTCCCCTCCGGCGAGGCCGAGCGCCGCCAGTGACGGCAGCCCCTCCGTGGTGGCGGGCCGCTGTCCGCCCTTCGGGTGCCCTCTTCCCCACAACTGAACAGGGTGGCGGCGGCGTTCAGCAGGGCGAGCGCGCCGAACAGGCCGAGCAGGAAGTGCAGAAGGCCGCCCGCTCGGTCATGGGGTGGCCGTATCGGGCCCCCGGTGTCCGCGGTGGCACTCCTGTATCGACTCCAGGAACACCCGCGTACTCCCGCCCGGCGTCCGCACCTGCGCCCTCCGATAGCCTCGCGGCGTGACGGAACAGCACTCCCATCAGTTCGAGCGGGGCACGGACGGACCGAAGGTGATCGTGGTCGGGGTGGACGGCTCCGACTCCTCCCTGCGGGCCGCGGCCTACGCCGGCGGTCTGGCCCGGCGGCAGCACGCGCTGCTCGCCGTGGTGTACGTGCAGCCGGTGCTGGCGGCGGGCGCGGCGCTCGGGGCTCCGGTGGCCGAGACGACCGACGAGATCGCCGAGGACCTGGTGGCGCAGATCCGGGACGCGGCCGAGCGGCTCAAGGGGGTGTTCGAGGTCCGCTGGGAGTTCCACACGTTCCGCGGCGACCCGTACAACGGCCTGGTGCAGGCGGCGGACGAACTGAAGGCGGACGCGGTGGTGGTGGGCGCGTCCGAGCAGGCGGGGCACCGGTTCGTCGGTTCGGTGGCGATACGCCTGGTGAAGGCGGGCCGCTGGCCGGTGACGGTGGTGCCCTAGAGGCCGGGCGCGGAGGGCCGGGTGCGCAGGCAGCGGTCCGGGCTACTCCCCCATCTTCAGGCCGTCCTCGGCCGCGCCCCTGCTGAGCACGATGTCGCGGATGCGGTCACGGACGGGCTGTACCTCGGCGCCCTGGGCGATCGCCCGGTTGAGGTTGACGACCCGGCCGGCGTCGACGTCGAACAGCTGGGGGACGAACTCGGCCTTCGTGACCTCCCAGCGGCCACCCGGCCGTGCGGGCGGGGCGAAGGTGAAGCGGCCGAGGCTGGACTGGTTGCCGCGAGGGTCCTTGGCTCCCTGGTGGTTGGTCATCTCGCCGGCGATCTGGTCGCCCATGCAGTAGACGACCCAGGTGCCGTTGACCTTCTCGTACGCCTGCGGAACGTGTGCGTGAGTACCGAGGATCAGGTCGATGTCGGGGCGTCCTGCGGTTCGAGCTGCGGTGAGGCTGCGGGCGAGGGTCAGCTGCCACTCGTCGGGGGCGTCCTGCCATTCGGTGCCCCAGTGCAGCGAGACGACGACCACATCGGCGCCCGCCCGGCGCGCGGCCCGGGCGTCGGCGAGGATCTTGGTCTCGTCGATGAGGTTGACGGCCCAGGGCTGCCCGGCCGGGAGCGGCAGGCCGTTGGTGTCGTAGGTGTAGGCGAGGTGTGCGATCTTCGCCGAACCGGCCTGGAGCATCGTCACCGTGTTCGCCTCCTTCTCGGCGCGGGCCGAGCCGGCGTGCCGTAGGCCCGCGCGGTCCATGGCGTCGAGGGTGCGGTGGATGCCGGCGGCGCCGTCGTCGAGGGTGTGGTTGGAGGCGGTGGAGCAGCCGTCGTAGCCGGTGACGGCGAGGGCGCGGGCCACCTCGGGCGGGGACTTGAAGCTGGGGTAGCCGGTGTAGACGCCGTTCGCGCCGTACACCGTCTCCATGTGGCACAGGGCCACGTCGGCCCGGGAGACGACGGAGCGGATCCCCGCGAGCATCGGCTGGAAGTCGTAGCCGGCGCCGTCGGCGTCGAAGCGGGCCCGGTCGATGATCGAGCTGTGCGGGAGGACGTCGCCGGAGGCGACCAGGGTGAAGCCGCGGGGCTCGGCGGCGGACGGTGCCGAGTGTCCGGGGCGAAGCGTCTCGTGGCTGCGGGCTTGGCAGGCGGCGCCCGCGGCGAGGACGAAGGTCAGGGCGAGGGCCACCTGTCGGCTGCGTGCGATCATCCGTTCACCCCGTCATGCGCGCTGTTGTCGTATTTACGGACAATCAGGAAAGAAGGCTCAGGACGCCTCACGCGGCTCCGACACGCTCTTTAGCCCGTCTGGCGTGCGCCGGGTGGACGGCCACGACCGTTCGTCGAACCGTTCGTCGACGCGATCGACCGTCCGCCGCACAGCCGGGTACGTGCCCTGTCCCCCGCGCTGCGCCCTGCGGTGGCATACGGCCATGACGGCCGGATCCACGCTCACGAACGGGACGACCGCCGAGCACGAGCTCGCCGCACTGCAGCGGGAGCACGGCCGGCCCCTCTTCGCCCTCCTGCTCCGGCTCTGCGACGGCGACCGGCAGCGCGCGGAGGACCTGGTCCAGGAGACGCTGGTGCGCGCCTGGCAGCATCCCGAGGCCCTGCGCGCCGACGACTTCGAGTCCGTGCGGCCCTGGCTGATGACCGTCGGGCGGCGCCTCGCGATCGACGCACGGCGCGCCCGGCAGGCCCGGCCTGCCGAGGTCGGCGACGCGGTGCTGGAGAACGCGCGGGTCAGCTCCGACCACGCCGAGCGGGCCGCGGCGACGCTCGACGTCCGCCGGGCTGTGAAGACACTCACTCCGGAGCACCGTGAAGTCCTGGTGCTCGTGTATTTCCAGGGGGCGAGTGTGGCGGAAGCCGCGGCGGCCCTCGGGATCCCGCCCGGTACCGTGAAGTCCCGCGCGTACTACGCGCTGCGCGCCCTGCGCCGGGTGCTTCCGGGATACGCCACCGACCTGCGCTGAAACCAACAGTCGAGTCAAGCCTCCGTAAAGCGCCTTGCTGAGGACCCCGGTTGAGTAATCGGCTGTTCTCATCCGTGTTCCGGAGGGGGCCGTCAGCGCCCCCGGGGCCCGGTGTCGGGCGACGCGCACGTACCGGAGGAAGGCAGGAAGGGATGCAGCACAGAGGGCAGGAGAGCACGGACGGCAGCGGCGGTGAACTGACCGTTCCCATGGCGTGGTTGTACGCCGAGTACATCGCCGACGAGCTGCTGCGGACCGGCGATCTGATGCCGCCGACGTCCTTCGAGTTCCGCGCCGGGCGGGATGCCCTGGCGCTGACCATCTTCCTCTCCGACACCGAGGGCGAACTCTCGGGCATCAGAGTGGTCACACAGCTGGAGACCTGGCTGTCGCTGACCGCGTACGACCAGCCGTGGCAGGAGTGGGTGCGCGACCGGCTGGCCGAGCTCGCGGCCGAGGCCGCCGGGTCCCACCGGCCGGCACCGGACCTGGAACTGGCGGAGGAGGCGTGGCGCTGGCTCCAGGAGACGGAGCTGCTCGCACCCGATCTGAACGCGGTTCCGGGCGGCGCTCCGGTGGTCGGCGAGGACGAGGGGCCGAAGGTCTGGACGCCTGCCTGGCAGCTCGGACTGCCGCTGGGACACCTCGCGATCCATCTTTTTTAGATTTCTGCGACCCGGGACCAATCCGCGGGCCGGAGCGCTCCGAATCCTTAGGTTGCGATTGTGTCACCGGCTTGAGTGATTCCGCTGCCTGGTCCGTACCGGTGGGAGCAAGGAGTAACCCCACCCGCACCCAACGGCACGAGGATTCGGCATGAGGTCCCTGGAAAGGCATCGCGACGTCGGCGCCTACGCGCTCGGCGTGCTGGACGAGGCGGAGGCATTCCGCTTCGAGGACCACCTCATGGAGTGCCCTCGGTGCGCTGCAGAGGTGACGGAATTCGGCGTGACGACACGGCAGTTGATGCTGTACCGGCGGGCGACACCACGGTTCGTGCACCCGATGGCGCAGCCCGGTCCGCGCATGCTGGACGGGCTGCTGGCCGAGGTGGCGACGCGGCGCCGCACGGGACGCCGCAGAATGCTGTTCGCCATGGCCGCGTCGGTGGCGTTCGCGGTGTCGCTGCCGGGGATCGCGATGATGGCCGAGGGCAGCGACGAGGCACCCGCGCCGCTCGCGGCGACCGACGCGCGGACCGGGGTGTGGGCGCAGGTCACCACGGAGGACGAGGCCTCGGGCAGCCGGGTCGAGCTGAAGGTGAAGGACTCGGCCGACTCCCGTGCCTGCCATCTGGTCATCGTCGGTCACGACGGCAGCGAGGAGACCGCGACGAGCTGGCACGGGCCGGGTCACGACGCACAGCCCCACTCGATGATGGCCAGTTCCTCCAAGCACCCCGACGAGATCGCTCGCTACGAGGTCCGCACGGCGACCGGCGAACGACTGGTGACACTGGAGCCGCCGCGCTAGAGGGCTTCTGCTGATTTGCCAGCGCACAGCGTCGGACGGAGACTGAAAGTACCGACGCGGAGCGTCTGTTGGTCGGTAGACGGTGGGCTCCGCGCCGCCCCTGCGAGCACGAGCGAAGGGGCTTAGCCGGTGGAGAACCGATTGACGATCCTCCTTTCCGAGGAGGAAGCGGACGCCGAACGCGTGGCGGAACTGACCGGGTATTTGCGCGAGGAACTTCTCGAAGTCGAGGTGGACGACGTCACCGCGCTGCCCGCCGGAGAGGTACCGCCCGGCGCGCGAGCCGTGGACGTGACGCAGGTCGGTTCACTGCTCGTCGCCCTGGGCAGCTCGGCGACCGCCCTGAATCAGGTGGTGACCGTGATCCGGTCCTGGCTCGGCCGGTCCCATGACACCCGTCCCTCGTTGCACCTCGAGATGGACGGCGACGTCCTGGAGGTGTCCGAGGCGACCGACGAGCAGGTCGAGGAGGCGTTCCAGGCCTTCGTCCAACGCCATGCCACGGCGGGAGCCCCGCCATGACCGAATCCCGGCACGCGCTGATCATCGCCAACGACCGCTATACCGACCAGGGGCTCAAGAAGCTCCGGGCGCCCGCCCAGGACGCCGCGGCACTCGCCGGGGTCCTGCACGACGCGCGGATCGGCGACTTCGAGGTGGAGGTGGTGCGCAACGCGACCGCCGACGCCATGCGCAGGCACATCCAGCGCTTCTTCAACGACCGCCGTCGCGACGACACCCTCCTGCTGCACTTCTCCTGCCACGGTCTCAAGAGCGAGTCCGGCGAGCTGTACTTCGCCGCCGGAGACACCGAGCCCCGGATGCTGGACGCCACGGCGATCCCCGCCCAGTTCGTCCGTGGGTGCATGTCCCGCACGAAGGCAGGCCGGACCGTCCTGTTCCTGGACTGCTGCTACGGAGGCGCCTTCTCCCGGGGCTCGTCCTCGGTGCGCGCTTCGGGGGATGTGAACGTCCTCGAGTCCTTCCCGAGCGAGAAGCCGGCCGGCGGGCGCGGCTGGGCCGTCATCACGGCGTCCGACTCCATGGAGTACGCCTTCGAAGGCGACCAGCTGGCCGAGAACTCGGCCCCACGGCCCTCGGTGTTCACGCACGCGGTGGTGCAGGGCCTGGGGACCGGCGAGGCCGACCTCGACGCGGACGGTGAGGTCTCCCTCGACGACCTGTACGACTACGTCTACGAGCACGTCCGGGAGCAGAACCCCAACCAGACGCCGAAGAAGACGGTGGAGATGCGGGGCGAGTTCCATCTGGCGCACAGCCGACGTGGCCGCATCAAGATCGCCGCCGTGCCCACCCCGGCCTCGCTGCGGGCCGCCCTCGACAGCGACAACGTCCTCACCCGGCAGGGTGCCGTCCTGGAGCTGGACAACCGGGTGCGGGACGAGAGCCTGCCCGTGGCGGAGGGGGCGCGTCAGACCCTGGTGGAGGTCGCGGGCAACGACATCCGGCAGATCGCCGCTCTGGCACACCGCGCCCTGCGCGAGATACGCCTCTCGCCGTCCCCGGACCGTCTGGACTTCGGCCTGGTGCCGAGGGGCTCGCCCTCTCGGGAGAAGTCCGTGACTTTGCAGGGCCCGCCGCTGGCCAGGCACTGCGTGGCCCAGCCCGCCCAGCCGTGGCTGCGCGTCGAGCCTGCCGCGGACGGCCTCCGGGTCCGCGTCGACGCGGTCGCCGAGGGGCAGCTGTCCGGAGAGATCACGCTGAAGGGCGTGGCCGACGAGGCGGTGATCCACGTCGAGGCCGTGGTGGGCCCGGCGCACGAGCCTGCTCCCCCGGCCGGGCCCGCCCCCGAGGCCTCGCCCGGCCCCATGCCGCGACAGCGTGAGCCGGGCCAGGGAGCGCACGACCAAGAGACGGCGATCATCGAGTCACCACCCTCCCGGCCGCCGGCTCACAAACCCCCGCCCTCCCGGCCGCCCACGCACAAGCCCTCGACGCCCCCGCCCCCCGAGCGCAAGCCCTCGACGTCCCCGCCCTCCACGCACAAGCCCACGACGCCCCCGCCCTCCACGCGAAAGCCCGCGACGTCGTCCACACCACCGAGCCATGTGCCAACGCCCCCGACCTCGCCATCCCCGAAGGCCCGCCCCACACCGGCCCGGGAGCAGACCCACCCCCTTGCCCCCGCCCTCGCCGGAGCGGCCCTCGCCCTCGCCGTCGCCGCGGTCATCACGCTCGTCGTGGCGGTCCAGGCGGCAGCGGTGGCCGTCGCGGAACGCAGCGACGAAGGGCCCGGCGGCAACATCGAGGACAACCTGTACGCGCACGGAGCGTTCACACCGCTCATCGTGTCCCTGATCACCGCCGCGCTCGCCCTGGTCGTCGGCGCGCTCGCCCGGCAGGAGCTGGGAAAACGGCGGGACCGCTACTCCGAGCGGACGGCCGGCGGCACCCGGACGCTGACCTCGGTCGCCAAGGGGCTGGCGATCCCGGTACTGATCCTGGCCGTCCTCATCGGCATCGGCTACCTGGTGGGCAGCGGCTACTGGTGACTACTTCAGCAGCCGGGACATCCTGCGGTCCGCCAGCGGTTTGCCGCCCGTCTGGCAGGTCGGGCAGTACTGGAGCGAGGAGTCGCTGAAGGACACCTCGCGGATGGTGTCGCCGCACACCGGGCAGGGCTCGCCGGCGCGGCCGTGGACCCGCAGGCCGCTCTTCTTCTCTGCCTTCAGCCGGCCGGCCGCGACTCCCCGGGAACGCTCGACCGCCTCGGTGAGGGTGTCGCGCAGGGCCGCGTACAGTCGCGCCGTCTCCGCCTCGCTCAGGGAGGCGGCCAGTTTGAAGGGCGACATCTTCGCCGCGTGCAGGATCTCGTCGCTGTAGGCGTTGCCCACTCCGGCGATCAGGCCCTGGTCGCGCAGCGCGCCCTTGAGCTGACGCCGTTCACCGGCCAGGAGCCGGGCGAGGCTCCGCTCGTCGAAGTCGTCGGCCAGCGGGTCCGGGCCGAGCCGGGCGACGCCCGGGACCTCCTGCGGGTCCCCCACGACGTACACCGCGAGCCGCTTCTGGGTGCCGGCCTCGGTCAGGTCGAAACCCTCGCCGGTCTCCAGCGCCACGCGCAGGGCGAGGGGGCCCTTGCCGGGGCGGGGCGGGCCGTCGGGGAGGCGGTCCTTCCACTGGAGCCAGCCTGCGCGGGCCAGGTGCGTCACGACATGCGGGCCGTCCGCGGTGGCGATGTCGAGGAACTTGCCGTACCGGCGCACGGCGGCCACCTCGTGGCCCTCGACGGCGGACAGCGGCGGGTCGAACGTCTTCAGGACGCTGATCGCGACGGGCAGCACGCGGACGATCTCGCGGCCGACGAGGTGCTCGGTCAGGAAGTCCTTGAGCGCCTCGACCTCGGGGAGTTCCGGCATGGGTCCAGAGTGCCACGCGAGGTCAGTCGTGGCCCGGCACCACGAACTCGCACCACACGGCCTTGCCGCCGCCCCGGGCCTCCACGCCCCACACGTCGGTGAGCTCGTCGACCAGCAGCAGGCCCCGCCCGGAGACGCCCGACTCGCCCGCGTCGCGGCGGCGCGGCAGGGCGCTGGAGGAGTCCTCGACCTCGACGCGCAGCCGGCGCCCGGAACCGGTGAGGACCCGCAGGGTGACGACCGCCGACCCCTCGGTGTGCATCAGGGCGTTGGTGATCAGCTCGTCGGCGACCAGCTCGATCTCGTCGGCGCGGTCCCCCGCGCCCCAGGCTCCGACCGAGATGCGGATCATGTGCCGCGCCTCCGTCAGGGCAGCCGGGTCCCCGGGCGCCACGTGCCGCCGGAGGCGGCGGCCGGAGTGCGGGCCCTCGCCGCGCCGGCGGAGCAGGAGCAGTGCCACGTCGTCGTCGCCGCCGCGTTCGGCGGCCACGTCGATGAGCCGGTCGGCGAGGTCCCGTACGTCGGCGGGGCCGGTGGCGACGAGCGCGGTGAGGGTGCGCATGCCGTCGTCGAGATCGGCGCCGGGCTGCTCCACCAGGCCGTCGGTGCACAGCAGCAGGGTGTCGCCGGGATCGAGTTCCAGAGTGGCCACGGGGTAGTCGAGACGGCCGAACTCCGCGGACAGGCCGAGCGGCAGTCCGCCCGGGACGGTGGCACGGCGGCAGGTGCCGTCGGTGTGGCGTACCAGCGGATCGATGTGGCCGGCCCGGACCATCTGGAGGACGCCCGTCGTCAGGTCGGCCTCCGCGTAGAGGCAGGTGGCGGACCGGTCGGTGTCGAGTTCGTGCAGGAAGACGGAGGCGCGGGCCATCACGGCGGCCGGGGTGTGCCCCTCGGCGGCGTAGGCGCGCAGCACGATGCGCAACTGGCCCATGACGGCGGCCGCGTGCGTGTCGTGGCCCTGGACGTCGCCGATGACGGCGCCGACCCGGCCACCGGGCAGCGGGATCAGGTCGTACCAGTCGCCGCCGATGTCACGGCCCACGGAGCCCCCGACGGTGGCGGCGCGGTAGCGGACGGCGACGTCGGCCCCGGGGACGCTCGGGATGGTCCGGGGCAGCATGGCCTGCTGGAGGCCCTGCGCCAGGTCCATCTCCTGCTCGTAGAACATCGCGCGCTGCATGCTCTGCGCGATGCTGCTGCCGAGCGCGACGAGGATGTCGCGTTCCTCGGGGGTGAAGCCCCGCCGGTCGCTGTAGAGCAGGCCCATCGCGCCGATGGGCCGGGCCTGGACGATCAGCGGCAGGTACGCGGCCGACGTGATGTTCAGGTCGGTGAGGTGCGGCCAGAGGGCCGGGTAGCGCTCGGCGAACTCCTCCGGCGACTCGATGAAGCGGGGGCCGAGGGTCCGTACGGCCTCGCTCATCGGGTAGGGCTCGTCGATCCTGGTGACCCGGGTGCCGGGCACGAAGCTGCCCACCGGCCCCTCGGCGACCAGGCGGATGCGGCCGGCCTCGACCAGGCCCACGACGAGGCTGGTGGCACCCAGGTGGGTCACGCCGTGGGTGTCCTTGAGGACGTCGATGACGTCCTGAACGGTGCGGGCGTGGGCGAGGGCGGCGGTGGTGAGTTCGACGACGCTGGCCTGCTGCCCGCGGGCCCCGTCCTGGGCGGCCTGGTGGAGGCGGGCGTCGCTCTCGCCGAGCTCCTGGGTGGCGTCCCGGATGATGCCGATGATGCGGCGGGGGCGACCGGTGTCGTCGCGCCGGATGTAGCCCTGGGTGTGGGTCCAGCGCAGGGTGCCGTCGCGGCGGCGGATGCGGAAGTAGGCGCCGTAGTTCTCGCTCCCGCCCTTCAGGGCCTGGGAGACGGCCGTGTCCAGACGCCGGGACTCGTCGGGCGGGACGCGCTTGGCGAGGGTCTCGGGGTGGTCGTCGTACTCGTCGGCGCGCAGGTCGAGGACGGCGTGGGCCTGGGCGTCCATCTGCATCAGGCCGGTGTCCAGATCCCAGTCGAAGCTGCCCATCCGGTTGAGCGCGAGGATCGGGTCCGGCTGGGCGGGCCAGTCGTCCGGGAGTGACAGGGCGCTCGCTCCCCGATCAACCATGGGCCCACCTTGCCAGGATTCGTCCGATTCTTCGACCGGATGCGCCGAGTCTACGGGCCGCTACGCGGCACCGGGCCCCTTCAGTTGGTCAAGACGCCCGCAGGCATGCCGGGCGGGCCGTCCGTGTCGTTCGATTCACTCGCTCGGGGTACGCGTCCGGAGCGGTGGTACACGGAGCGTGACACTGGGGTCCGGCGCCGCACCGGGAGGAGCACACGGCAGTGGACTGGTTCACCGCATCCGAGTACTGGCTGAGCCGGCTGGTCTTCCAGCGGGCGCTGGCCGCCGTGTACCTGGTCGCGTTCCTGACGGCCGCGCTGCAGTTCCGTGCGCTCATCGGGCGGCGCGGCATGCTGCCGGTGCCGCGGTTCGTGGGGCGGGTGCCGTTCCGGCGGGCGCCGAGCCTGTTCCAGCTGCACTACTCGGACCGCTTCTTCGCGCTCTGCGCCTGGGCGGGTTGCGCGGTGTCGGCGGCGCTGCTGGCCGGGCTGGACTCGCTGCTGCCGCTGTGGGGCGGCATGCTGCTGTGGCTGGTGCCGTGGGTGCTGTACCTGTCGATCGTCAACGTCGGGCAGACCTGGTACTCCTTCGGCTGGGAGTCGCTGCTGCTGGAGGTCGGCTTCCTCGCCGTGTTCCTCGGCAACGACGAGGTGGCGCCGCCGGTCGTCGTGCTGTTCCTGCTGCGCTGGATCCTGTTCCGGGTGGAGTTCGGCGCCGGGCTGATCAAGATGCGCGGTGACGAGTGCTGGCGGAAGCTGACCTGTCTGGACCACCATCACGAGACCCAGCCGATGCCGGGCCCGATGAGCTGGTTCTTCCATCATCTGCCCGGGCCGGCGCACCGGGTCGAGGTGGCCGCGAACCACGTCACCCAGCTCGTGGTGCCGTTCCTGCTGTTCGCCCCGCAGCCCGTCGCGACGGTTGCCGCCGCGCTGATGATCGTCACCCAGCTGTGGCTGGTGCTGTCGGGGAACTTCTCCTGGCTGAACTGGATCACGATCGTGCTGGCCCTGCCGGTGGTGCGCTTCCCGGCCGATGCGCCGGACGTGCCCGGCGCTCCGCTGTGGTACGTGGTGGTGGTCCTCGCGGTGGCGGCGCTGCTGGCGGGCCTCAGCTACCAGCCGGTGCGCAACATGGTCTCCCGCCGCCAGGTGATGAACCGGTCCTTCGACCCGCTCCACCTGGTCAACACCTATGGGGCGTTCGGCAGTGTGAGCCGGGTCCGCTACGAGGTGGTGGTCGAGGGCACCGGGGACGACGTGCCGCGTGCGGACTCGGACTGGCGGGAGTACGAGTTCAAGGGCAAGCCGGGCGATCCGCGGCGCTGGCCGCGCCAGTTCGCGCCCTACCATCTGCGGCTCGACTGGATGATGTGGTTCGCCGCCCTCTCCCCCGCCTACGCCGACGCCTGGTTCGGCACGTTCGTGGAGCGGCTCCTGGAGAACGACCGGGACACGCTGAAGCTGCTGCGCCGCTCGCCGTTCCCGCCGGACGAACCCCCGCGGTACGTGCGCGCCCGCCTGTTCCGCTACCGCTACACGACGTGGCGCGAGCTGCGGGAGACGGGCGCGTGCTGGGAGCGGACGTTCGTGCGGGAGTACCTGCCGCCGACGCGGCTGGCCGAGACCGCTCAGAGGCCGTAGACGCGGGTGGCGGTGGTCGTGAGGATCCGCTCCCGGTCGCGCGGGGACGTCAGGTCACGGGTGAGTTCGAGGGTGTCGGCGTAGCGGACGGCGAGCGTGCAGACCGGCCAGTCCGAGCCGTACATCAGACGGTCCGGCCCGAAGGCCTCCAGCGCCACCTCGGCGTACGGGCGCAGGTCCGCCGGCGTCCAGGAGGCGAGGTCGGCCTCGGTGACCAGGCCGGACAGTTTGGCGACGGTGTTGGGCAGGGCGGCGAGGGCGCGCAGGTCCGCGGCCCAGGGTTCAAGGGTGCCGGCGGCGACGGGTGGTTTGCCCAGGTGGTCGAGGACGAAGGTGAGCCCGGGCAGGGCGGCGGCCGCCCGCGCGCAGGCCGGGAGCTGGTGCGGCAGGACGACCAGGTCGTAGACCAGCCCGGCGTCGGCGACGGCGGCCAGGCCCCGCAGGACGTCCGGGCGCAGCAGCCATTCCGGGTCGGGTTCGCCCTGGACCTGGTGGCGGATGCCCTTGAGGTACCGCCCGCCGGGGAGCTCCCGCAGCCGGGCGAGTTCGCCGGCGACATCGGGACCGGTGAGGTCGGTCCAGCCGACGACGCCCGCGATCAGCTCGTGCGCCTCGGCAAGGGCCAGGAACTCCGGGGTCTCCTCGGGCACGGTGACGGTCTGGACGAGGACCGTGCGGCCCACTCCGGCGGCGCTCGCCTCGGGTTCGAGGTCCTTGATCGTGAAGTCGCGGCGGAGCGGGCTCAGTTCGGGGCCGGTGATCCAGTCCTGGTCCCGTACGGACAGGTCCCACACATGGTGGTGGGCGTCGACCACGGTCATGCCGGCAGCTCCCACACGACGGGCAGACCGGCGTCCGCGCCCTCGCCGGAGTAGTCGTGCACGACCTCCAGCAGTTCGGCCATGCGGGCCTGCCAGGCGACGTTCACGGGCAGTTTCTCCAGCGCGGCGAGGAGACGGGCGTAGTCCTCGCACTCCAGGACGTGGAACAGGTCGGTGCCGCTGCGCCAGATCGTCCAGGAGGTGGCGCCGGCGGCGCGGATGGCGTCGGTGAGTTCCTCGGGGACCTCACGGTGGGCGGCCTCGTAGTCGGCGACGCGCTCGGCGCGGACCTTGGTGTGCAGGGCGACTCTCATGACGGCTCCTCGGACGTGGCCCCGGCGGGCACGGGGGCGTCGGCGGGCAGCAGGCCCTTGGTGCGCAGCTCCTGCCAGAACCCTTCGGGCACGTGGGCGGCGAACTGGTGGGCGCAGTCTCGGACTTCGTGCGCCGAGCGGGCTCCCACCAGGACGCTCGCGACGGCCGGGTGGGCTGCGCAGAAGGCCAGGGCGGCGGCGCGCAGCGTGGTGCCGTGGCGGTGGGCGACGGACTTCAGCCGCAGGGCACGCTCGACCAACTCGGAAGGTGCCGCGGTGTAGTTGTAGGTGGCGCCGGGCCTGGGGTTCGCCAGCAGGCCGGAGTTGAAGGCGCCGCCGATGACGACGGACGCGCCGCGCTCGTGGGCGGCGGGCAGCAGGTCGGTGAGGGCGCTCTGGTCGAGCAGGGTGTAGCGCCCGGCGCACAGCACCACGTCGACGTCGGTGTCGCGGATGAAGCGGGTGAGCATCTCGGCCTGGTTCATGCCGGCGCCGATCGCGCCGACCACGCCTTCCGAGCGGAGTTTCTCCAGGGCCGGGTAGCCCTCGCGGAAGGCCCACTCGGCGTGCTCGTCCGGGTCGTGGAGGTAGACGACGTCGACCCGGTCGAGGCCGAGGCGTTCCAGGCTGGCCTCCAAAGTGCGGCGCACGCCGTCGGCGCTGAAGTCCCAGACGCGGCGGTGGGTGGCCGGGACGGCGAAGCCGTTCGCGAGGTCGTCGCCGGGGCCGTCCGCGGGCTCCAGGCGGCGGCCGACCTTGGTGGAGACGGTGTAGCGGTCCCGGGGGTGCTCGCGCAGGGCGGCGCCGAGGCGGCATTCGGCGAGGCCCAGGCCGTAGTGCGGCGCGGTGTCGAAGTAGCGGACGCCCCGCTGCCAGGCGGCCTCCACGGCCTCGTGGGCCTGGGCCTCGCCGACCTCGGTGTAGAGGTTGCCGATCGCGGCGGCGCCGAAGGACAGGGCGGTGACCTCGACGCCGCTGCCGCCGAGCCGGTTCACCGGGCCACCGGGCGCAACCGCACGCCCTGCATGCCGCCGTCGACGGCGAGCGCGGTGCCGGTGGTGGCGCCGGACAGCGGACTGGCCAGGTAGGCGATGGCCCCGGCGACCTCGGCGGCGCCGACCAGCCGGCCGGTGGGCTGGCGGGCCTCCAGGGCGGCGCGTTCGGCGGCCGGGTCGGGAGCGGCGTCCAGGAGACGGCCGACCCAGGGGGTGTCGACCGTGCCCGGGTTGACGCAGTTGACGCGGATGCCCTCGCGGACGTGGTCGGCGGCCATGGCGAGGGTCAGGGAGTACACCGCTCCCTTGGAGGCGCTGTACAGGGCGCGCTGCGGCAGGCCCGCGGTGGCGGCGATGGAGCAGGTGTTGACGATCGCCGCGTGCGCGGAGGCGCGCAGGTGGGGCAGGCAGGCGCGGGTGGTGCGGACCATGCCGACGACGTTGACGTCGTAGACGCGGTGCCAGTCGTCGTCGGAGTTGTCCTCGACGGTGCCCTGGGCGCCGATGCCGGCGTTGTTGACCAGGACGTCCAGACCGCCGAGGCCGGCGACCGCGGCCGCCACGGCCTGGCGCACGGACGCGTCGTCGGTGACGTCCGCGCGGTGGGCGAGCAGTGGCTTGTCGACCGACGACGGGTCCAGATCGAGGACGGCGACCTGGGCGCCGCGCTCGGCCAGGAGTTCGGCGGTGGCCCGGCCGATGCCGGAGGCGCCGCCCGTCACCAGGGCTTTGATGCCCTCGAAGTCGCTCATGCGGCCTGACCCTTCTTCCGCTCGTCGAGGTCGGCGGCCCAGAACTCGCCGCCCGGGTAGGTGTAGCGCGCCAGGGACTCGGGCCGCATGGCGGCCGAGAAGCCCGGAGCGGTCGGTGCCGTGTAATGACCTTCGCGGATGACCACCGGGTCGAGGAAGTGGTCGTGCAGGTGATCGACGTATTCGATGACCCGGTCCTCGGTGGTTCCGGACAGGGCCACGTAGTCGAACATCGACAGGTGCTGGACGAGTTCGCAGAGGCCGACACCGCCCGCGTGCGGGCAGACCGGGACGCCGAACCTGGCCGCGAGCAGCAGGATCGCCAGGTTCTCGGGGACGCCGCCGACGCGGGCGGCGTCGATCTGGACGACGTCGAGCGAGCCGGCCTGGAGGAGCTGTTTGAAGACGATCCGGTTGTGCACGTGCTCGCCGGTGGCGACCTTCACGGGGGCGACGGCGCGGCGGATCGCCGCGTGGCCGAGGATGTCGTCGGGGCTGGTCGGTTCCTCGATCCAGTACGGGTCGAACTCGGCGAGGGCCTTGGTCCAGCGGATCGCCTCGTCGACGTCCCAGCGCTGGTTGGCGTCGACGGCCATGCGGATGTCGGGGCCGATGACGGACCGGGCGACGCGGCAGCGGCGGATGTCGTCGTCGAGGTCGGCACCGACCTTGAGCTTGATCTGCCGGAAGCCGTCGGCGACGGCCCGGCCGGCCAGCCGGGTGAGTTTGCCGTCGTCGTAGCCGAGCCAGCCGGGTGAGGTGGTGTAGGCGGGGTAGCCGCGCTCCAGCAGCCGGGCGGTGCGCTCCTCGGCGCCCTGTCTGCCCTGGCGCAGGAGGGCCAGTGCCTCCTCGGGGGTGAGGGCGTCGGTGAGGTAGCGGAAGTCGATCTGGCGCACCAGCCATTCGGGCTCGGCCTCGGCGAGCAGCCGCCACAGCGGCAGGCCGGCGCGTTTGGCCGCGAGGTCCCACACGGCGTTGACGACCGCGCCGATCGCCATGTGCATCACGCCCTTCTCGGGCCCGAGCCAGCGCAGCTGGCTGTCGCCGATCAGGTCGTGGTTCAGGGTGGACGGGTCGGCGCACAGGTCGTCTACGGAGCGGCCGAGCAGGTGTCCGCGGAGCGCGTCGATCGCGGCGACCTGCACCTCGTTGCCCCGCCCGATGGTGAAGGCGAATCCGTGCCCCTCGTGCCCGTCGGCCGCGTCGGTGCGCAGGACGACGTAGGCTGCCGAGTAGTCGGGGTCCGGGTTCATCGCGTCGGAGCCGTCGAGCTCACGCGAGGTGGGGAAGCGGATGTCGTGGGTGTCGAGCGCGGTGATGCGGGCGGGCGTCGGGGACACGGAGGGCCTTTCGGTTGCAGGGGGCGGGGGCGTCAGTCCTGGGCCCGGCCGGTGGTGACCCGGGCGATCATGAGCGCGACCAGGATGATCCCGCCGTAGATGGCCTGGATCCAGAAGGACGGCACCTGGGCGAGGGTGAGCAGGTTCTGCACGACCCCCAGAAGGAGTACGCCGGTCAGGGCGCCGAACATGGTGCCCTTGCCACCGTCGAGGGCGATGCCGCCGATCACCGCGGCCGCGAACACCGTGAAGATCATGTTCTGGCCCTGGTTGGCGCTGATCGCGCCGACGTACCCGGTCTGCATGATGCCGCCGACCGCGGCGAGGACACCCGCGACGACGAACACGCCGAGCATGACGCGTTCCACCCGGATGCCCGCCGCCCGGGCCGCGTCCGCGTTGCCTCCGATGGCGTACAGGGCGCGCCCGACGCGGTGGTACTTCAGGACCAGCCCGGCGACGGCGAAGGCGAGCGCGGCCACCCACACCGACAGCGGGACGGTGAGGAAGGTGGTGGTCGCCAGCGAGTAGAAGCTGTCGGGCATCCCGAACAGCGTCTTGCCCTTGGTGGCGCCGACGAGCAGGCCCCGCAGCACGATCAGCATCGCGAGCGTCACGATGAACGCGTTGAGTTTGAACTTCACGACGAGTACGCCGTTGAAGGCGCCGACGGCCGCACCGGCCACCAGGACGGCCGGCAGCGCGAGTGCGGCGGGGAGTTCGGTGCCCCAGCCGGACTGGGCGGCGGGCAGTACGAGCAGCGCGCCGACGGCGGGCGCGATACCGACGACCGACTCCAGCGACAGGTCGAACTTGCCGGTGATCAGCACGAGCGACTCGGCGAGCACGACCATGGCGAGGGCGGCGGAGGCGCCGAGGATCGAGACGATGTTGCGCTCGGTGAGGAACGAGTCGTTGACCACCGCGCCGAGCACGAGGAGCAGCAACAGGGCCGGGACGAGGGCGAGTTCACGCGCCCGGCGGAGCAGGACTGCCTTGGCGGCGCGCGGGTCGGTGGCTCGCGCGGGCGCGAGCGGCGGGGCCGCCTTGGTGTCAGCCATGGTCCACTCCTTCGATGGAGGCGATGAGCTCGTGGTCGCGCCAGCCCGCCCGGTGCTCGGCGACGACCCGGCCGTGGAAGAGGACGAGGACGCGGTCGCAGCGTCTGAGGTCGTCGAGTTCGTCGGAGACCACGAGCACGGCGGTGCCGTCGTCGCGGGCGCTGTCCACCCGGGCGAGCAGGGACTCCTTGGACTTCACGTCGACGCCCGCGGTCGGGTTGACGAGGACGAGGAGGCGGGGGTCGGAGGCGAGGGCCCGGGCCATGACGACCTTCTGGGCGTTGCCGCCGGACAGGTCGGAGACGGGCTGGTCGGGTCCCGCTGCGTGGATGTCGAGGCGTTCGATCAGGGCGGTGGCGACATCGCGCTTGTTGTCGGTGCCGACGAAGCCGAAGCGGCCGAGCCGGTCCAGGACGCTGAGGGTGGCGTTGTCGCCGATGGACATGCCGAAGACCAGGCCCTGCTCGTGCCGGTCGCGTGGGACGAAGCCGACGCCGGCCTTCAGCGTGGCCTGGACGTCGCCGAACGGCAGCGGTGCGCCGTCGACGCGGGCCGTCCCGCTCGTGGGGGTGTGCAGGCCGGTGAAGGACTCGGCCAGCTCGATCTTGCCGCTGGCACTGGACCCGGCGAGTCCGACGACCTCGCCGCGGCGGACGGTGAGGTCGATGTCCCGGTACGCCGGTGAGGTGAGCCCGCGGGCCTCGAGGAGCACGGGGGCGTCGCGGTCGGCGTCCCCGGGGTCCACGGCCTGCTCGGCGAGGACCTCGATCGACTCCCCGGCCATGGCCTCCACCAGGTCCCGGCGCGGGAGGTCGGCGACCGGCGCGGTGGTGATCCAGCGGGCGTCGCGCAGGACCGTGACGGTCTGGCAGACCTCGTACACCTCCTGGAGGTGGTGCGAGATGAACAGGAAGGTGACGCCCGAGTCCTGGAGGGCCCGCATACGGCTGAACAGCCGCTCGATCTCCCGGTTGTCGAGCTGGGCGGTGGGTTCGTCCAGGATGATGAAGCGGGCGCCGAAGCTGAGCGCGCGGGCGATCTCCACCATCTGCCGGTCCTCGACCTTGAGGTCGGCGGTGCGGGCGTCGGGGTCGACGCGCACGTCCCAGGTGTCGAGGAGCCGGGCCGCCTCCGCCTTCAGCCGACGCCAGCTGATGAACCCTCGCCGGAGAGGCTGACGGTTGATGAACAGGTTCTCGGCGACGGTCAGTTCGGGGACGACCGTCGGGTGCTGGTAGACGCAGGCGACCTTGGAGCGCCAGGCGTCGCGGTCGGTGAGCGGGGGCGCGGGGTCGCCGTCGAAGCGGACGGTGCCCTCGTCGGGTGCCTCCAGGCCGGTGAGGATCCGGACGAGGGTCGACTTGCCTGCGCCGTTGCGGCCGACGAGGGCGTGGGACTCGCCGGGCAGGACGGCGAGCCGGCCGTCGGCGAGGGCGGTGGTGGGGCCGTACCGCTTGACGACGCCCCGCGCTTCAACCAGTGGGGCGCTCATTTGACCGTGTTGCCCCAGAGCTTGGGGTCGTCGACGTTGTCCTTGGTCACCAGCGGCGCGGGCAGCTGGTCCTCCAGGATGCCGCTGGGCAGCTTGACGACGGTCGAGTCGTGGTCGGTCGGGCCGGGCTTGAACTCCTTCCCGGCCATCGCCGCCTTGATGTAGTACATGCCGTACTTGGCGTAGGCGTCGGCGGGCTGGGAGACGGTCGCGTCGATCTCGCCCTTGCGGATCGCGTCGAACTCCTGCGGGATGCCGTCGTTGGAGACGACGGTGATGTGTCCCGACTGCCCGGCCTTCTTCAGCATGCCCTTGGACTTGAGGGTCTGGAGCGTCGGTGCGAGATACACACCGCCGGCCTGCATGTAGATGCCCTTGAGGTCGGGGTTGGCGTTGAGGAGGGTGTCGAGTTTGGAGGCCGCGGTGTCGGACTCCCACTTGGCGGGGATCTCCAGGACCTTCAGCTTGGGGAAGTTCTTCTTCACGCAGGCGCGGAACGCCTCTGAGCGGTCCCGGCCGTTGACCGAGGCGAGGTCGCCCATGATCTGCACGACCTTGCCGGAGGTGATGTGCTCGCCGAGGTACTGGCAGGCCTTCTCGCCGTACGCCACGTTGTTCGCCCGGACCACCATGGCGACCTTGCCCTTGTCGGGCGCCACGTCCACGGCGACGACCGGCACGCCCTTGCGTTCGGCCTGGTCGAGGCCGGCTTCGATGGCGGCGCTGTCCAGCGGGGCGACGACCAGTCCCTTGACGCCCTGGTTGAGCTGGTTGTTGATGTCGGTGATCTGCTGCGAGGGGTCGCTGTTGGAGTTGACGGTCTTCATCGCGTCGACGCCCTCGGACTTCGCCATCTTCGGCACGTAGTCGTTGTACGACTGCCAGAACGGCGAGGTCAGCAGGGGCAGGACGACCCCGACCTTGCCGCTGCCGCCGCCACCGCCGGCCCCGGAGGCGCCGGTGTCCTTGGTGCTGCCGCACGCGGCGAGCACCAGGGAGGCTCCGGCGGCCAGGGCCACCGCGCCGAGGGTCCGGGACGTGTTCCGTTTCCGCACTGTGCTTCCGGGCATCTCAGGGGGCTCCCATCGACCGGTGTTCCAGCAGATGACCGCATACTTATCAGACCACTCCCCCGCCAGAACACCCCACGGCGCCAGATTTCCGCGCTCCGTACTCATAGTGGTCCGACCACCCTGCTGGTTAGACTGCGCCGGAGCGCGTGATCGGAGGAACGGCGTGGACGACGAGACAGCCCCGCAGAAGGGCACCGTGACGCAGCGCGCCATCGAGCGGATCAAGGCGATGATCGGCGAGGGTCTGCTGGAGCCGGGCCAGCGGCTGCCGACGGAACGGGACCTGGCCGCCCAGCTCGGCATCTCCCGCAGCTCGATGCGGGAGGCGATCCGCGCACTCACCGTGCTGGGTGTGCTGGAGGCCCGGCACGGGTCGGGCATCTACGTGACGCGGCTGGAGGCCGGCGACCTGCTGGAGACCTTCGGCGTGGTGGCCGACCTGTCGCGCGGCCCGCGCCTGGTGGAGCTGCTGGAGGTACGGCGGATCCTGGAGTCGACGGCGACGGCGCTCGCCGCCGCCCGTATCACCGGGGACCAGCTGGCCGAGGTCGAGGAGCACCTGGCGGCGATGAACGCCACGGACGATCCGGAGGAGATCATCGCCCACGACCTCGCCTTCCACCGTGTGATCGCGACGGCGGCGGGCAACGAGACCATGGCCGCGATCCTGGAGGGCCTGTCGTCACGGACCTTCCGGGCCCGCGTCTGGCGTGGCTACCAGGAGGAGGGGGCCTTCGAACGCACCCGCCGCGAACACGCCGCGATCCACCGCGCCCTGGCCGCCCACGACCCGGAGGCGGCCCGCGCGGCGGCGGCCGCGCACGTGGGCGAGGTGGAGGAGTGGATGCGGGCACAGCTCGGGCCGTGAGGGGTGGCGCCGTTACGTGAACTGTCCCGGCTGGTAGTCCCCGGCGGGCTGCTGGAGGATGACGTTCAGCCGGTTCGCCGTGTTCATGAAGGCGATCAGGGTCACCAGCGCCATCAGCTGGTCCTCGTCGTAGTGCTTGACGGCCCGCTCCCACACCTCGTCCGGGACCCCACCGGCCCCGTCCGCGATACGGGTTCCCTGCTCGGCCAGCTCCAGCGCGGCACGCTCGGCCTCGGTGAAGACCGTGGCCTCCCGCCACCCCGCGACCAGATGCAGCCGCACGGCGGACTCGCCCGCCGCGGTGGCCTCCTTGGTGTGCATGTCGATGCAGACCGCGCACCCGTTGATCTGGCTGACGCGCAGCGAGACCAGTTCCCGCGTGGCGGCCGGCAGCGGTGATTCCACCACCAGCCGCCCCACGGAGGTGAGCTGCTTGACCAGCTTGCCGGCACTCGGAAGGGAGAAGGGGTCCAGACGCGCGCTCATGGTGAGCTCCTCTGTCGTCGTCGGTGCGTACACCCCTATGAGTCGGCGGCTCACCGCGATGTGACATCGACGCATGTGATCTGCGTCATGAACCGCTCAGACGCGGGACCGGTACAGCCCGAACTCGGCGATGCGCACGGGACCTCGCGCCCCGGTCACCCGCACCCGCCACCGCCGGGCCCGCACCGCGGCGGGCAGCAGCAGGATCCGGCTCGCGCCGATCACACCCGCCCGGCTCACCTCCGTCCAGCCGCCCTCGACGTACGCCTCCACCACGAAGGTCTCCACCTGCTGGCCGTGGCGGATGTCCTCCGCGAGCCGGACCCGGTCGGCCTCTCGCGCGACGCCGAGGTCGACGGTGACTCCGGTCGGTGAAGTGGCGGTCCGGGCACCGCGCGCCAGGTCCTCGGGCAGTTCCCGGTCGATCCGCTCCCGGAACTCCCGCAGGCGCGTCACGTCGGCGGCGGGAAGCAGACCGTCGGTGTCCGGGGGCACGTTGAGGAGCAGGACCGAGTTCCGGCCGACGGACCGGAAGTAGATGTCCGTCAACTGCTCGACGCTCTTCGGCCGCTGGTCGGCGTGGTAGAACCAGCCGTCCCGGATCGACACGTCGCACTCGGCGGGCCACCACTGGAGGTAGTCGGCCACCGGCCGCGCCGCCACCAGCGCGTCCCGGCTGCCCATGTCGGGGGCGTCGTAGGACAGGGCGTAGTCGGTCCGCCCATAGTCCTTCTCCTGCACGGGGACGACGCTCCACTCGTCCTCGCGGGCCAGTCCGCCCTCGTTGCCGACCCAGCGCACGTCCGGCCCGGTCACGGCGACCACGGCGTCCGGGGCGAGCGACCGTACGAGGGTGTACCAGCTGTCCCAGTCGTACTTCTCGACCTTGTCCGGCGGGATGCGTCCCTGAGCCCCGTCGAACCACACCTCGTCGACCGGGCCGTACTCGGTGAGCACCTCGTAGAGCTGGTTGAGCATGTGGGCGCCGTAGTCGGTGGCGGGCAGCGTGTACGAGCGGGGCGGTGTGCGGTCGTCGCCCTCGACGAGGGTGGGGACGGTGCGCGGGGCGCGTGCGCTGCCGTTGGCGTACACCCCGTGCAGGTACTGGTTCTCGTCGGCGGGCGAGATGTAGACGCCGACTTTGATGCCGTGGCGCCGCATGGAGTCGGCGAAGTCGCGCAGGACGTCGCCCCGCCCGGCGCGCCAGCTGCTCGACGCCACCGTGTGTCCGGTGTAGCGGGAGGGGTAGAGGACGAAGCCGTCGTGGTGCTTGACGGTGAGGATGGCGAGCTCGAAGCCGCCGTCGCGCAGGGCGCGGGCCCACTGGTCGGTGTCGAGGCCGGCCGGCTGGAAGACGTCCGGGTCCTCGTCGCCGGTGCCCCACTCCAGGCCGGTGAAGGTGTTCACGCCGAAGTGCAGGAAGGCGGTGCGCTCCAGGCGCTGCCAGGCGATCTGGCGTGCGGTGGGGCGGACTTGGGAGGCCTTGCGAGCGAGGTCGTCGCGGGTGTCGTCAGGGCTGACCGGGACGCGGCCGCGGGGGTCGGCGGGTGCTGCCAGTGCGGATGCCGGCATGCCGGTGGTCGCGGCGAGGACGGTGGCGGTCGCGAGGAAGACGCGTCGGGAAACGGCCATGGCGGTGACTCCTCAGGTCAGGTGCCAGACGGCGGGGGTGCGCTGGCCGGGCGGGTACTGCGCGAGTCGGCCGTCGTCCGTCACGCCCACCGTCATGCGGGTGATGGCGTTGACGAGCCGGTAGCCGCTCCCGGTGGGTTCCAGCTCCCAGCGCTGCAGGGTGTTGCGGTCGTCGCACGTCTCGGGCGTCGCCTCCGTGCCGGGCTGGAGCGGCACGTTGAGCGTGAGCTTGCCGCCGCGCACCTCGAGACAGCCTTCGGCGGTCCGCAGGGTCGCGTAGCCGTCCGCCGTGCGGGTCAGCCGGGCCGTGAAGGTCCGGCCGGCCGTCCGGAAGGTGTACGTCCCGTCCGCCACCGGCAGGCGGGTCAGGTCCCGTCGTCCGGGGGCCTGGCCCACCTCCGTCCCGCGTGCGGTGAACCCGGCGTACGTGGCGTCGGGATGCGGGTCGCCCCACGTGGCCTGCGCGATGTGCCGCAGGGCGGGCCACAGGGCGACGGCGACCTCGTTCTCGGTCTCCCCGCGGCCGTTGTCGGGCCAGAGGCTGATCTTCGCACCGGTGATGCCGGCGCTGGAGGCGAGTTTCTCGCCCTCGAAGCTGCGCGGGTCCCAGCTCTGGTCGTACAGCCCCTCGGTGTCGCTGTGGAATCCGCCCCGGACGAGGTAGAGCGCGTACGCCGCGTTCATCACGGGGTAGCCCTGGGCGATGAGCCGACCGGGCGTCACCGCCACGTTCAGCCAGTGTTCGACGGTCGTCCCGGCCGCGACCGGCACGGTGTTGGCGCCGGTGAGCCCGTCGTTCCAGATGCGCAGCCGTTTGCCCCGGCCCGCCGCGTAGGAGTGGACGCGGTTGACGAAGTCGACGAAGGCGTCCTGGGGCGTGGCGTCCGGGCCGTACCTCTCCCGCGCGTACTTCAGGACCTGCGGGTACCTGGCGAAGTCGGAGCCGAGCATGTACTCGTCGGCGCCCATGTGCCAGTCCCGTGCGGTGAAGACCTCGGCGTACTCGTCCATCAGGCTCGTGTAGTAGGCGAAGGCCTCGGGCCGGGTGATGTCCAGCCGGCTCGGCTGCTTGACGCCGTCGGTGTCGGTGAGCTGGAGGTCGGGGCGGTTCTCGATCCACGGGTCCATGTGTCCCGGTGAGTTGATCTCCGGGATGATCTCGACGTGGTACTTCTCGCCGAGGGCGACCAGCCGGCGGATCTCGTCCTTGGTGTAGTAGCCCCAGGTGTTGGCCTCGGGGTGGGTGTCGCTCTTCACCTTGAGTTCGAGGAGCAGCTGGTTGAGCTTGTGGTACGCCATCTCGCGCACCAGGTTCTCCAGCCAGGGCAGCGAGACGTGGATGTAGCAGGCGCAGACGCCGGCCCCGCGTTCCTTGTAGCGCGGCATGTCGACGGTGCGTCCGGCGGGGACGCGGGCGCCCTGTGCCAGGAGCTGGAGGAGGGTCCGGGTGCCGTAGAAGGCGCCGGTCTCGGTGGCGCCGGTGACCGACAGCCGTCGGCCCGCGTGGAGTTCGTAGCCTTCGGGGCCGAGTGCGGCCCTGCCCGGCCTGATGTCGATGACGATGTCACCGGCCTGGGCGCCGCCCCCTACGACGGGGACCGTGCCGTGGCCGGCCGCGCGCAGGTCGGCGGCGAGGGTGCCGGCGACCCTGCGCTCGGCTCCGGTGTCCGCCACGAGCCGGGTGTCCCGGCCGTAGGCGTAACTGCCGGGTTCCGGCGACCAGTCGGTGAGTGCGGGCACGGTGACCGGCGTTCGGGGTTCGTCCCGCGCGGCCGCCGGGGCCGCCGGTGCCGCGGTGACGAGCAGCGTCAGCGCCGCCAAGATGCCGGGCCACCGCACCCGCCGTCTTCTGCGCTCAGTCATACGGCTCCCCATTCATCGGATGTCTGATCATTGAGCCGGTATCGGTGACTGTCAATGGACCGCGCAGGCACGCTCGTTGAGCGATTGATCCGATGTCCGGGGGGCGCGTCGGGCCAACGGAGGTGCATGGAACGGCCGATGGCCTCGACGTGTGCCCCTCTCCGGTGCACAGTTCTCCCTACGTACTCGCCAGTAAGCCCGTCCCTCACCACATTCCCGAGGAGCTCCTGTGACCACCTGGGCCGGCCGCACCGCCGCCGAGATATCCGCCGCCGTCCGCGAGAAGCGGGTCACCCCTCGCGAGGTGGTCGCCGAGCACCTCGAACGGATCCGGCGGCTCGACGGCCGGGTCGGGGCCTTCCGTGCGGTGCGTGCCGAGGCGGCACTGGCCGAGGCCGAAGAGGTGGCGGCGCGTGGCGACTTCGGCGAGCTGCCCCTGGCCGGGGTGCCGGTGGCCGTCAAGGACAATCTCGCGGTGCGCGGCGAGTCCACCCGTGTCGGCTCGGCCGCCACCCCGGAGACGCCGGCCGAGGAGGATCATGTGACCGTGGCGCGGCTGCGGGCGGCGGGCGCGGTGGTCGTGGGTCTGACGAACGTGCCGGAGCTGTGCGTCTTCGCCACCACGGAAGGGGTGTTCGGCACGGCGCGCAACCCCTGGGACCCGAGCCGTACGGCGGGCGGCTCGTCGGGCGGCAGTGCCGCCGCCGTCGCCGCCGGGATGGTGCCGATCGCCCTGGGCAACGACGGCATGGGCTCTCTGCGCATACCGGCCGCCAACTGCGGTCTCGTCACCATCAAGCCGGGCCGGGACGTGGTCCCGACGGGTGCCGGTGACAGCGACTGGTTCGGCATGTCGGAGAACGGACCTCTCGCCACGACCGTCGAGGACGCCCGGCTGATGCTCTCGGTGCTCGCGGACGACGAGCCCGCCCGGCGCTCCGAACCCGGGACCCTCAGGGTCGCCGTGTCGCTGCGCAGTCCGCTGGCCGGCGTCACCGTCAGCCGGCCGTACGCGGCGGCCACCCGGGAAGCGGCCGGGGTGCTGATGAAGGCGGGCCACCAGGTCCGGCGCGCCGACCCGCCCTACCCGGCGTCACTGCCCCTGACGTCGCTGGTCCACTGGACGGCGGGCACCGCCGCGAACGCCCAGGACCTCGACCCCCGCCTGCTGACCCGCCGCACCCGGGTCCACGCGAGGCTCGGCCGGCCCCTCATCGGTACCGCGCGCTCCGGAACGGGCCGGGAGCGGCTGCGCCGACGGCTGGAGCCGTTCTTCACCGAGTACGACGTGCTGCTGACGCCCGCGCTCGCCCGCCGCTCGCCGAAGGCCGGGCCCTGGCACGAGAGGGGCTGGCTGAGCAATCTGCTGGCGAACACCCACCACTCACCGCTGACGCCCCCGTGGAACCTGACCGGCTGGCCCGCCATGTCGATCCCGTGCGGAACCCTTCCTTCCGGCGCGCCCTGTGCCGTGCAGCTGGTCGGTCGCCCGGGCTCCGAGCAGCAACTCCTCGCTCTGGCGGAGCAGTTGCAGGAGCGAAACCCTTGGCGGCGGACAGCGCCGATGGACTAGGGTCGGCCGGGTGACTGCCGGGTCGGCCGTAGGCCATGCACGAGTGAGGCGCCCGGCCTCGGCGTGAGCGCGGCGGGGGCGACCCCGCGCAGACTCGGCCGAGTGCCGGAGAGGGCACGAGCCCCGCCTCCCGTCTCCGTGTCCCCGTCCCCCGCGCCGCAGCGGCGCGGCACACGCATCCCCAGACCTGGAGACGAACACTCGCATGTCCCACGCACCGCACGCACCCGAACTGCCGACCGCGGTCGCCCACCTGAACCACACCGCTGTCTTCGCCTCGGACCGCCGCCTGTCGGCCGAGTTCCTGGCGGCCGTCCTGGGCCTGGAGGTGGGCGCCCCGTTCGGCCCGTTCCTCCCGGTCGACCTCGGCAACGGCGTGACCCTCGACTACTACGAGAAGCGCGACGAGCCCGTCCAGTCGCAGCACTACGCGTTCCTGGTGCCCGAGGAGCAGTTCGACGCCATGATCGCCCGCCTGGAGGCGCTGGGGGTCACCTACTACGCCGACCCCAGCCATACCGAGCCCGGCCGGGTCAACGACCTCTTCGGTGGTCGCGGCGCCTACTTCGCCGACCCGAGCGGCCACAACATGGAGATCATGACCCGGCCGTACGTCCGTCCCTGACGGTCGCCGGCCGAACCGTCCTGGCGACCACCCAGTGGTTCTTGCCGAGGCGCCGGATCCGCTCGAAGCCCTGCTGCCCGAACAGTGCCACGGTGCCGCTGTACAGGAAGGACGCGGAGACGGACCGGCCCTCGGCGTCCTCGGGGTAGCCCTCCACGCCGCCGCCTCCGAGCCGCGCGATCTCCTGGAGGGCGCCTTCGAGGGCGGCGGCCGCCACGCCCCTGCGGCGGTGGGCGCGATCGACGAAGAAACAGGTGATCCGCCAGTCCGGAGGGGTGCCGGGGTCCTTGTCGTAGGCGCGCCGGTGTTTGATGCGGGGCAGTTCGGAGGGCGGCCCGAACTGGCACCAGCCGACGCAGTCCTGGCCGTCGTAGACGAGGGCGGCGTGCGCGCGGCCCTCGCGGACCCGGGCTTCCTTCTCGGAGCGGTTCTGCTCGGGGGTCCTGTCACGGCCCACGCCCTCGGCGTGGAAGGCCATGCACCAGCAGCCGCCCCACACCCCCTTGTGCCGCTCGACGAGGCCGGCGAAGTCCGCCCAGGTGGCCGCCTCCAGAGGTCTGGTCACGAAGCCGGCCATGGAGTCTCCGATGCTCTAGAGCGTCCGGTGCATGATGTGCAGCCCCACGAGGCCGTGCCGGGGGTGCTCGAACGCGTCGGGCACCGTGCCGAGGATCGTGAAACCCAGGGAGGTCCACAGTTTCACGGCCGGGTTGGTCTCCACCACGGCGTTGAACACCATGCCGCGGTAGCCGGCCGCCCGGGCTTCGGTCAGGAGGTGTTCGGCGAGTGCCCGGCCGTAGCCGCGGCCGCCCTGGCCGGGGTCGACCATGAAGCCGGCGTTGGCGATGCCGGCGGCGGGACCGCCGTAGTTGGGGGTGAGGTAGGCGGAGGCGACGACGGTGGCGTTGTCGTCCTCGACGACGTAGACGCGTTTCGCCGGGTTCATCCACAGGACCCGGGCATCCTCCTCGGAGGTGTCCGGGTCCCATGCGTAGGTCTCGCCCGCGGCGACGATGCGGCGCCAGAACGGCCAGATGCGAGTCCAGTCGTCAGCCGTTGCTTCCCTGATCAGCATGGTCCGAGTCTGGCAGGCCCATGGGCTCGGCGATCGCGAAGGGGCCGCCCGGTCAGTCGACGCTGGGCAGGATGTGGGGCTCGGCGAGGTCCTCCTCGTAGCCCGCGAGGCGGATCGGGGCCGACCGGGCCCACACATCGAGGCTGCCGAGCTTGTCGGACCGGCGGACCTTGCCCTCGGTGCGTTCCTTGGGGCGTTGCTCGCGATTCGTCTTCTCCGGTGTCACCGCGCACTCCTTATGTGTCGGTCACCCTCGGGACGTGTGCGCCGGTCCTGCTGCGCCTGACGCCCACTCGGGCTTCTGATGCCAAATGCAGTTCGGACGCGGTGGCGCCGGTAACTCGCGGGAGCGCAGGCAGTGGTGAACCGGCTTGTCCCATGACGGACCGTGGGTGTGGGTAGGACCCGAGCTGCTGTCCGTCCGCCCTAGATTAACCAAATGAGCGGGCCCCCGCTCGATGGGGCTGAAAACGAGCGGTAACAATCGCGCGTCATCCCGTGTTCAACTCGATTTTACGCACCGATTTGTCACTCGCAGTCCCTTTTGCGGATCACCCGAACGGCGTATGTCCACGGCGACGCTTTCGAGTCGGTTGTGCAGTTCAAGCGCCGTTGGCCGGGTCGAAAGCTCGCCATGATCTGCTGCCGCACGGCAACGGCTGTCTCGCTGGAGGACTGACGCATGGAGCTGCGCAGCGTCGAGGAGCTGATGGATCTGCTGTACGCCTGCCGGGGCACCAGGGACGTCCCGGACCGTGACCGGCCGCCGGTCGACCTGCATGATCACGCGCTGCGGACCGCCGCGCTGCTGCGCCGGGGCCGCCCGGCGGACAAGGAGCTCCAGGTGGCGGGGCTGGTGCAGCCCGTCGGCGGGCTGCTGTGGCCCGGCGCCCCCGGCCGGTCGCGCCGGCCACGCCGCCGACGCGGTGCGCCCCCTGCTGGGCATGGGGCCCCCTGGTCCTTGAGACCTTGGGGGAGGGTCGCCCACCTGGTACGCCGCTGGCCGTACCAGGACGCCCCGGCCGACGACGACCTCCTCACCCTGCGCCAGGCGGCCGAGGAGGGCCGCACGGCCGGGTTCGACGCCGGGGTCCTGGAGGACTGGCGCACGATCCTGGAATTGCTGGCCGCCCACAACTCCCGCCTCGGGGCTGTTGACTGACGGCTCGTCATGAGACGGTACGCTGATGACACCGGCACCGTACGGACTCGAGGGCAGAGCCGCCGTGGTCACGGGCGCCACGCGCGGCATCGGACGCGCGGTCGCGCGGGCGCTCGCCTCGGCGGGAGCCCTGGTGTGCGTCACCGCCCGGGACGCCGACGAGGTACGGCGCGCCGCCGCGGAACTGGGCGGCATCGGCCGCGCGGGCGACGTGGCGGACCCCGGCCTCCCCCGCCGTCTGACGGACCTGGCCCTGCGCGAGTTCGGCCGCCTCGACGTCCTGGTCAACAACGCGGCGACGAACGAGCCGTACGGGCCGCTGATGGAGGCGGACCCCGGGGACTGGCGCACGGCCTTCGTGATCAACGTGGAGGCACCGCTCAGGTTCGTGCAGTGCGCCTGGCGGGCCTGGATGGCGGAGCACGGCGGCACCGTGATCAACGTGTGCACGGAGGGCGCCGGGCACGTCGGCCCGAACGTGGGGGCTTACGGCACGAGCAAGGCGGCGCTGCTCCACCTGACTCAGCAGCTGGCCGGCGAACTGGGACCCCGGGTACGCGTGAACTCCGTCTCCCCCGGCCTGGTACGCACCGAGATGGCCCGGTTCGTATGGGAACCCACTGAGTCAGAGGTATCGGCAGCCCTGCCGCTCGCCCGGATCGGGGAGCCGGAGGACATCGCGAGGGCGGTCCTGTGGCTGGCCTCGGACGCGGCGGAGTGGGTGACAGGTGCCGACCTGCTGGTGGACGGCGGCACCCGAGTGAGGGCAGCGCGTACCCCCACCCTTTAGGGGCGCGGGACTGTGTAGATGTGCGGCTCCGCCGCGTGGGCGCGAGCAACCACACTCAACCCGCACCCGAAACCCCTACCACTTCCCAGGCGCGTAATCCTTCAAGAACACCCCGTACACATCTTCCCCCGCCTCACCCCGCACGATCGGGTCGTACACCCGCGCCGCCCCGTCGACCAGGTCCAGCGGCGCGTGAAACCCCGCCTCCGCAAGCCGCAGCTTGTCGTAGTGAGGCCGCTCATCCGTGATCCACCCCGTGTCGACCGAGGTCATCAGAATCCCGTCGGCCTGGAACATCTCCTGCGCACTGGTCCGCGTCACCATGTTCATCGCGGCCTTCGCGGCGTTCGTGTTGGGATGCCCCGCACCCTTGTAACCGCGCCCGAAGACCCCCTCCATCGCCGACACGTTCACGACGTACGCGCGCCCGCTCTCCGCCTTCCTCGCGGCCGCGGCCATGGCCGGGCGCAACGCGCTGATCAGGATGAACGGCGACGTGTAGTTGCAGAGCTGCGTCTCCAGCAGCTCCACCGGGGAGATCTGGTCGATCGTCTGCACCCACGTGTTGGAGTCGACGACGTCGGGAACCAGCCCGCCCGCGTCGATCGCCGTGCCGTCGAGGTGCCGCTCGACGCTGGCGTTGCCCGCGACCAGGGCCAGGTCGGCGACCTTCTGGGCGTCGAGCCCGCTGGTGCCGAGGGGCAGGGCGGCCAGGCCGTCGACCGCGCCGGAGTTGAACGCGCCGATGACGTGGTGGGCGGGCAGCTCACCCGCGGGCAGCGGGGCGCTCTCGCCCTCGACCAGGGCGGCGTAGGCGGACGGCAGGCGGCGTACGGTCTGGGTCGCGTTGTTGACGAGGATGTCGAGCGGACCCGCCTCGGCGACCTGCTCGGCGAGCGCCACGGCCTGGGCCGGGTCGCGCAGGTCGATGCCGACGACCTCCAGGCGGTGCATCCAGTCCGCCGAGTCGTCCATGGCCTTGAAGCGGCGGATGGCGTCCTTGGGGAAGCGCGTGGTGATCGTGGTGTGCGCGCCGTCGCGCAGCAGCCGCAGCGCGATGTACATGCCGATCTTGGCGCGGCCGCCGGTGAGCAGGGCGCGCTTGCCGCTGAGGTCGGCGCGGGCGTCTCGCTTCTCGCGGTTCAAGCGGGCGCAGTCCGGACAGAGCTGGTGGTAGAAGTAGTCGACTTCCACGTACCGGGTCTTGCAGGTGTAGCAGGAGCGCGGGCGCTGGAGGATGCCCGCGATCCTGCCCTCCTCGGTGTTCGACGACGGCAGCAGCCCCTCGGTCTCGTCGTCGATGCGCTGGGCCGAGCCGGTCGCCGTGGCCTCCGTGACCGCCTTGTCGTGGGCGGTCTTGGCGGCCCGGCGCTCCTGGCGGCGGCGCTGCTTGACCGTGCGGTAGACGCCCGCGGTGGCCCGGCGCACGGCGATGGCGTCCGGGTGGTCGACCTCCAGCTTGTCGAGTTCCTCGAGCACGCTGAGGCAGACGGCCAGGCGCTCCGGGTCGATGCCGGGTCCGTACGAGAGCCCGCTCGCCTCGTCCATGGCCTGCGGGCCGTCCTGTGTCACCGTCATCGCCGCTGTCGTTCCCTGCTCTGCCGTCGCGGCGCGCCGTTCGCGCACGCTTACGAACGGCGGATTTTACTTCAGCGCCGGGCCGCACCGCCAAACCCGCTCGTTTCAGGTCCGGCAGGCCGCGCTCAGCGTCCGCACCTCCTCCGAGAAGGCCGCGGCGAACCGGTCGAGGTCCGGCACGGCCCGCCCGTCGGCCACGAGTCCGTAGTGGACGCTCCCCCGGTACGTCGAGACCGCCACGGCCAGCGAGTGGCCGGGGGCCAGCGGGGCGAAGGGGAAGACGGCCGTGAGCGGGTTGCCGCCGAGCCTCAGGCCGAGACTGGGCAGGGGCACGCTGGTGACCAGGATGTCGAACCAGAGCCGGGCCGCCTGGCCGACCAGTGGCCCGCCGAGCCGGTGGCCGAGCGCCGGGACGTGGTCGGCGAGCAGCGCGACGGCGCCCGCGCCCCGGTTGGGGCCGGCGTCCTTGTTGCGGTCCATGGCGGTGCGGACCGCGGCGAGACGGGCCAGCGGGTCCGGATCGTCCACCGGAAGCCGTATCAGGTAGCCGGAGAGCCGGTTGCCCTGCGGACAGGCGGTGCGCGGGCGGCGCTTGGAGACGGGGATCAGGGCGCGGGGCGCGACGCCCTCGACGCCGTCGCCGCGCTCGTCGAGCCAGCGGCGCAGGGCGCCCGCGACGACCGCGATCAGCACGTCGTTGACGGTGCCGCCGACGGTCTTGCGGACGCGGTGCACGTCGTCGAGGTCGAGCAGCACTCCGGCGGTGCGGCGGGTGCCGCTCGGCTCGCAGGTGAGCGCGGGGGTGGTGCGCACGTCGAGGGAGGAGCGGGCGACGGAGGCGCCGATGTCCAGGGCGCGGCTCACGTCGGACAGTGCGCCGCGCAGCAGGCCCGGCAGCTCGCGCACGTCCGGCAGCAGGGGGCGGGCGGGTTCGGCGGGGCGGGGCCGGGGGCTCGGCAGGTCCATGGGGTCCATGACGCCCGCGGCGAGGGTCAGCGCCCGCAGCCCGTCGGCCAGGGCGTGGTGGAACTTGAACAGCACCGCGTAGGACATGCCGTCCTCGCCCGGCACCACATGGGTCTCCCACGGCGGCCGTCCGCGCTCCAGCGGGCGCTCCATGAGCCGGCCCGCCACCTCGTGGAAGTCGGCGGTCGGGGCGTGCAGCCGCACGTGGTTCAGGGGGTCGAAGTCCGGGTCGGGCTCGCGGGCCGCGCCGCCGAAGGCGAGCGGCCGGCGCAGGGCGGAGGCGAGCGGCTGCCACACGTCCCGGATGCGCATCCGCAGTCCGGGCACGCCGGCGGCCCGGGCCGCGAGCAGGTCCGCCGCGTGGGCGCCCGCGGCCGGCGAGTGGGCGGTGAAGATCCCGAGCGCACCGAGGTGCATCGGGTGTTCCGCGGACTCGATGTTCCAGAACGCCAGGTCGAGAGGAGCGAGCAGGTCAGCAGTCAAGGGCTTGCCTCGCGTCGACGACGGGTGGGCCAGCAGTCAATCGCCCTACGCCGATTACGGTCAAGTACGATCACGCTACATACAGTTAACACCAGATTAAGTCCCGCCCCTGCGAGGGGGGCGGGACTTATGGTGCATGTGCGGTCAGTCCAACACAGGTTGCGGCGCCGGGCACCCCGTGGGAGTCACCCGGGAGGCGTCACGGATCAGCGCCTGGTGGGCGGCCTTCAGGCGGGCCGTGTCCGGTTTCAGCACGGCACGGTCGTAGGTGAGGAAGCCGTTCAGCTCGCCCTCGACGTCCGCGATCTGGGTGTACACGGCGCCGTTGCCGCCCTTGCAGGCCAGCGCCCGGACCTCGGCCAGCTTCGTCAGGTAGTCCTCGGTGTAGGTGGCCGGGTCGACGTCGACGTACGACTGCTGCACGGACCAGGCGTGGCCGGGCACCGCCAGTCCAAGGCCGCCGTACTCGCCGCTGACCAGGGCACGTTCGCCGTCCGGGTGAGGCGGCAGGGCCGGACTGGGATAGCCGTGCTCGTCCATGATGTCGCCGGTGCCGCCGTCGGCGCCGAGGTTCAGCCCGGACTGGCCGTTGACCAGCCGGGTGGGATCCCAGGCCTTGGCCTGTTCCGCCACCCGGCCGATGTCGTACTGCCCCCAGCCCTCGTTGAAGGTGACCCACATGATCACCGACGGGCTGCTGACGTGCTCGTCGATCATCTCCTTCATCTCGCGCTCGTAGCGGGCCCGGGAGGCGGTACTGGGGTTCACCCCGGCCGTCATCGCCGGCATGTCCTGCCACACCAGCAGACCCAGCCGGTCGGCCCAGTAGAACCAGCGGTCCGGCTCGACCTTGATGTGCTTGCGGACGGAGTTGAAGCCGAGCCGCTTGTGCGCCTTCAGGTCGAAGGCGAGGGCCTCGTCGGTGGGGGCGGTGTGCAGGCCGTCCGGCCAGAAGCCCTGGTCGAGGGTGGCCATCATGAAGACGGGCTCGCCGTTGAGGAGCGTGCGCGGCACGCCGTTGATCTTCTCGACGGCGATGGAACGCATCCCGAAGTAGCTGCCGACCCGGTCGGCGCCCACCGTCACCTTGAGCTTGTAGAGGAAGGGATCGTCGGGCGACCAGAGGTGCGGGTCGCGGACCGTCAGGGTCAGCGGGCGTCCCGTGCGGCCGCTCGCCGTGGCCACCTTGCGCCGGCCGTCGTACGCCGTCGCCGTGACCGGTACGCCGTCCCGGACGCCCCGTGCCTCCACGGTGAGCTTCTCGCCGGCCACGTCGGGCGTGAGCTTGAGCGAGTCCACGTGGTCCCGGGCCACCGGCTCCATCCAGACGGTCTGCCAGATGCCGGAGGACGGGGTGTACCAGATGCCGCTGGGGTCCAGGCGCTGCTTGCCGAGCGGCGGGTTCTCGCCGGAGGCCGCGTCGGTCGGGTCGTAGACGCCGACGATCAGCTCCTGGGTGCGGCCGGGCTTCAGCGCGTCGGTGACGTCGGCGCTGAACTTGTCGTAGCCGCCTTCGTGCGTGGCGACCTTCGTGCCGTTGACGTACACCTCGGAGCGCCAGTCGACGGCGCCGAAGTTGAGCCTGAGCCGCTTGCCGGAGCCGATGTGCCAGTCGGCCGGGACCGTGAAGGTGCGGCGGTACCACATGCGGTCCTCGTGCCGTTCGACGCCGGAGAGCTGGGACTCCACCGGGTACGGGACGAGGATGCGCTCCTTCAGCGTCCTGCCGACGGGCGGCTGCTCGCCCGGCTCGGCGGCGGCGAACTGCCAGCGGCCGTTGAGGGTGCGCCAGGCGTCCCGGGTCAGCTGCGGGCGCGGGTACTCCGGGTGGGCGTTGCCGGGTCCGACCTCGTCGGCCCAGCGGGTGCGCAGCTGGTGCGTCGAGTGGTTGGAGCCGCTGCTCCAGAACTCCCTGACAACGTTGCCGTCGGCATCGGAGAGGCCGCCCCGTCCGTCGTAGCGGACGTCGGCCGTGCCGCGGGCCGTGCCGGTCTTGTTGCCGACGACGGGTTCGTCGAGGGCGACCAGGAGGGAGGTGGGGTCGGACGGGTCCGGCCGGGCCGTGCCCAGGGGCCACTCGGCGCCGCCGATCACCGCCTTGAGGTGGTCGGTGAAGCCCGCCGGGGGTGCGGCGAGGGGGCGGGCGAAGTCGAGTTTCAGGGTGCGGCCGGTGGACTGGACGGTCGCCGCGAGGGCCCCGTCGTAGTCGAAGCCGTCGGGGAGGCGGAACGCCGACTGCGGTACGGGCTCCTTGCCGCCGCCGGGCTGGGTCCAGCGGAGGTGGAGGTTGGAGCCGCCGTAGTGCTCGAAGTACTCGACCTTGATGTCGTAGGCCTGGCCGGCGGTCAGCTCGACGGGCTGGGCGGTCTGCTCGCGGTCCCAGTCGTCGACCCAGTGGTCGATGGCGAGCCTGCCGTCGATCCAGAGGCGGAAGCCGTTGTCGCCGATGATCGAGAAGGTGTGGGCGCCGGTCTTCTCCGGGACGATCTTGCCGGTCCAGCGGACGCTGACGTCGTCCGAGCGGCCGGTGGTGAAGTTCAGGCGCGGCTCCAGGTTGTCGAAGTCGAGGTCCTGGTCGAAGGTCGTCGCCTTGAGGGTGTGGAAGTCGAAGGCGCCGGGGGCGGACTGGGTGTAGTACTCGCCCTTGAGGCCGTGGATCTCCACGGGGTCGTCCGCCAGGGCGGGTGCCGCGGTCAGGCCGGTGAGGGCGAGGAGCGCGGCGAGCAGTAACGCGGTCCGGTTTCTGAGGCGTCCGGTACGCACGGAACCTCCGTAACAACGTTGTCATGTACAGGAGGTGGCATGACAACACGGATTCCGCTCTTCGTCCAGTGGCAGGACAAAGTCCCGGGGCCGCATCTCGTCAGGTGACCAGCTGCCCCTTCCCGAGGGCGATGACCCCGCCCTTGGACACGGTGTACAGCTCGGCGTCCCGCTCCGGGTTGACACCGATCGTCGCCCCCGGCGGCACCTCGACGTTCTTGTCGAGGACGGCGCCGCGCACCACGGCGCCCCGGCCGATGTGCACGTTGTCGTGCAGCACCGAGCCCTGCACCACGGCCCCCGGGTCGACCACGACACCCGGCGACAGCACGGAGCGCGTGACCTGTCCGCGGACGAGGCAGCCCGCGCTGATGATGGACTCGCTGGCGATGCCGCCGGCGTTGAAGCGGGCCGGCGAGAGCTGGTAGGAGTGCGTGTAGATGGGCCAGTCGCGGTTGTACAGGTTGAAGGCGGGGCGCTCGGCGATCAGGTCCATGTGGGCCTCGTAGTAGGCGTCGAGCGTTCCGACGTCCCGCCAGTAGCCCTGGTCGCGGGTGGTCTCGCCGGGCACGTGGTTGGCGCTGAAGTCGTACAGCGCGGCCTCACCCCGGTCGGTGAGCTGGGGCAGGATCGAGCCGCCCATGTCGTGCACGGAGGACTCGTCCTCCGCGTCCCGCCGGAGCGCCTCGATCAGGGCCTTCGTGGTGAAGATGTAGTTGCCCATGGAGGCGAAGACGTAGTCGGGGTCGTCGGCGAGACCGGGCGGGGCGGTGGGCTTCTCCAGGAAACGCTCCACCGTCTGGCCGTCGGAGCCCGGCGTGATCACCCCGAAGGCCGAGGACTCGGTGCGCGGCACGCGGATCCCCGCCACCGTCACGCCCGCGCCGCTCTCGATGTGCTGGGCGAGCATCTGGCGCGGGTCCATGCGGTAGACGTGGTCGGCGCCGAAGACGGCGACGTACTCGGGCTGCTCGTCGTAGACGAGGTTCAGCGACTGCAGGATCGCGTCGGCGCTGCCCAGGTACCAGCGGGGGCCGAGGCGCTGCTGGGCGGGCACGGGCGTGACGTAGTTGCCGAGCAGGTTGGACATCCGCCAGGTGGTCGTGATGTGCCGGTCCAGCGAGTGCGACTTGTACTGCGTCAGGACGCAGATGCGCAGGATGTCGCCGTTGACGAGGTTGGACAGGACGAAGTCCACCAGGCGGTACGTACCACCGAAGGTGACCGCGGGTTTGGCGCGGTCCGCGGTCAGGGGCATCAGACGTTTGCCCTCGCCGCCGGCCAGCACGATTCCCAGGACCGAAGGACCACCACGCCGCATGGCCGCTCCCCTCACGCCGATTTCCCGATGCCTGCCCCTGAGCAGGACGGGCTAAGCCTGTTTCAGGATCTCCTCGTAGAGCCGGACCGTGCGGCGGGCCACCGCGTCCCAGCCGAACTCGCCGACCGCGCGTTCGCGCCCGGCCTCGCCCATCCGCCCGGCGGCCGCCGGATCACCCAGGAGGGTGTCCATGGCCCGGGCGAGACCCGCTTCGAAGCCGTCGCCGGGCGGGACCAGCAGGCCCGTCCCGCCGTCGTCCACGACCTCGGGGATACCGCCGACCGCCGAGGCCACCACGGGCGTGCCGCAGGCCATCGCCTCCAGGTTCACGATGCCGAGGGGCTCGTAGACCGACGGGCAGACGAACAGCGCGGCGTGCGTGAGGAGCTGGATCACCTCCGGACGCGGCAGCATCTTCGGGATCCAGAACACGCCGTCGCGGACCCGGCTCAGTTCCCCGAACAGCTCGCGGAACTCCTGGTCGATCTCCGGTGTGTCCGGTGCGCCCGCGCACAGCACGACCTGCGCGGCGGGGTCGATGTCCCGCACCGCGCGCAGCAGGTGGGGCACGCCCTTCTGGCGGGTGATGCGGCCGACGAACAGCACGTAGGGGCGGGAGCGGTCGATGCCGATCCGGTCCAGCGCGTCCGTGCCGTGGTCGGGCCGGTACAGGCCCGTGTCGATGCCGTTGTGCACGACGTGGACCCGCTCCGGATCCAGCCCCGGATAGCAGCCGAGGATGTCCTCGCGCATGGCGGCGGACACCGCGATCACCGCGTCGGCGGCCTCGATCGCGGTGCGCTCGGCCCAGCTGGACAGCTCGTAGCCGCCACCGAGCTGCTCGGCCTTCCAGGGGCGCAGGGGCTCCAGGGAGTGGGCGGTCATCACGTGCGGGATGCCGTACAGCAGCTTGGCGAGGTGGCCGCCGAGGTTGGCGTACCAGGTGTGCGAGTGGACCAGCTCACGGCCTTCCAGGGCGGCCGCCATGGCAAGGTCGACGGAGAAGGTGCGCAGCGCGTCGTTGGCGCCGTCCAGCGTCGGCCAGGGCCGGTGGCGCCGTACGCCGTCGACCCGGCCCTCGCCCCAGCAGTGCACGTCGAGGTCGACCAGGGGTCTCAGTTCCCGGGCGAGGAACTCCACGTGGACGCCTGCACCGCCGTACACGTCCGGCGGGTACTCCCGGGTCAGCAGTCCCACTCGCACCCGCAACTCCCTGCTCTCAGCGGCCGTTCCCTTTCATGGTCACCCAGATGAGGCGCGTGGGGAAGAGCGAGGCGGCCGTGTGAAGCAACAGTCGCCGCAGACGCCCCCGCCGGGCACGCGGTAGTACAGACAGCAGCTGCGGCGCCGGAAGGCGGTGCCGGTCAAGGTTCCGGTGCCGGCGAGCAGGGGGTGGGCGAGGAGTTCCGCGGCCAGGTCACGGGCCCGGGCCGCGGTGTCCGTACGGCCGTGCCGCCGGGCCCAGCGGTCGACCTCGCGGGCGGCGCCCGCCAGGGCGGAGGCGGCGTTGCCCCGCAGCAGGCCGGGTGCCAGGCGGTAGTGGGCGCGCAGGGCCGCCGACAGAGGTTCGAGGTGGCCGCGCAGGACGACGTCCGCGACGGTCGGCGCGTCCCCGGGGAGCGGCCGTACGTGCGTGAGCCACAGGTCGTCGGGGGCGCTGCCGTCGGCGTCCCAGCGCATCAGCCGGGCGTCGAGGTCGGGGACGGTGTCGTGGAGCGCGGCGCAGCCTAGGGCCACGGACCACAGGCGGGCCGCGAGACCCTGGTGGGCCACGGAGGCGGCGACACGCGACTCCGGGGCGTACAGGGCGTTCGCGACCTTGTGCACCCTGAAAATCAGGGGATTTCCGTACACGTCCGGTGACGCGTCGGCGTAGGCCTGTGCGAGAGTGGGAAGAGGCCCTGCCGCCGCTCCTTCCGTGCGCAGCACGAAGAAGCCGCCGAGCGGGCGGAGCGCGGTGAGGTCGGGGTCGAGGTCCACGAAGAGCAGTAGTACCAAGGCCCTTGAGGGACGCGACCCGGTGGCCCCCGACCGGAGTCGCCCACCCTGGGGATGACGGGGTTCCCCTCGTACTCCATCGGCAGTAGGACCCAATGAGTGCTCAGGGACGACGACGGGAAGATCTGGACACGGCAGGGTGTTGGTCATGAAAGCCGACAGTTCGCCGCGCCGGGCCGAGCGCCCCCGCCTGCCGCAGAGGAGCAGCCGATGAGCGCCCTCGCGTTGTCCGTCCTGCTCTCCCTCGTCTCCGCGGTCGCCTACGCGGGCGGGGCGATCGTGCAGGAGCGGGTGGCGGAGTCCTCGCCGGGCGAGCAGTACGCGCCGCTGCGCCGGCCGGGCTGGTGGGCGGCGGTCGGGCTCAACGGCCTCGGCGGACTGCTGCACGTGGTGGCTCTGGCCTACGGGCCGCTCAGCCTGGTGCAGCCGCTCGGTGCGCTGACCATCGTGGTGGCCCTGCCCATGGCGGCGCTGTTCGTCGGCCGCAAGGCGGGCTCCACGGCCTGGCGGGGCGCGATCATGGCGACGGTGGGGCTCGCCGGTCTGCTGTCCCTGGTCGCCGCGTCCGACGCGCGGTCGCTGGACACGCCTCAGCGGGTGGCCGTCGCCGTCGTCACCGCCGCCGCCGTCGTGGCGCTGATGATCGCCGCCCGGACCGCGCACCGGCACCCGGCGGTGCGCAGCATGCTGCTGGCGACCGCCTCGGGTATCGCGTTCGGCATGTCCTCGGTGTTCACCAAGACCGTCGCGGTCGACTGGACCGGCGGGGTGTCGGCGGCGGACGTGCCGTCCCTCGCCGTGATCGGTGTCCTGGCCACGGCCGGGATGCTGCTGTCGCAGGCTTCCTACCGGGGTGCCGGCCTCGCGGCACCGCTGGCCACGCTGACGGTCGTGAATCCGGTGGTGGCGGCCGCCGTCGGCATCACCATGTTCGGCGAAACCTTCCGCTACGGCACGACGGGCACCGCGCTCGCCCTGAGCTGCGGTGTGGTGGCGGGGGGCGGCCTGATCCTGCTGACGACGGAGCGGCTCGCGCAGACCCAGCCGGAGCGGACCGGGACGGGCCCGGAGGTCACCGGGACAGGTCTGGTCCCGGCCGGCACGGGACTCGCCGACCGGGATCTCGCGACGCCGGTCGTCCTGCCCCGGCCCAGCGGGAACGGGGGCGGCCCGAGCTCGACGGTGGGCGGCCTGCCGGCGAACGGCGTCGGTCTGCCCGAGACGGTGCCCGAGGTCGTCGGCGCGCTGCCCGACACCGTGGGCGCTCCGCCCGTCGCCGTCGGCGTGCTGTCCAAGGCATCGGTGTCCGTGCCTCGGCCTCTGGCTGCCGACGTACCCGGGGCCGACCCGGACGTCACGCGCGGGAGCGGGGAACCGCCGGTGGACTCCGGCGAACGCCCGCTCTCCTACGTGCCCTTCTACGGCATCCCGTACGTCCCGCTGCCCACGGTCGACCGGCACCGCATACGCGTCAGATCCTGACCCCGGCGGCCCGCAGATAAGCGATCGGGTCGACGTCCGAACCGAAACCGGGCCCCGTCCGCACCTCGAAGTGCAGATGCGGGCCCGAACTGTTGCCGGTGGAGCCGGACCGGCCGATACGCTGACCGGCGGTCACCGTCTGCCCGTCCCGCACGGAGATCGCCGACAGGTGGGCGTACTGGCTGTAGCGCCCGTCGCCGTGCCGGACCACCACCTGGTAGCCGAACGAACCGCCCCATCCGGCGCTGACGACACTGCCCGCCGCGACCGACCTGACGGACGTGCCCGTGGGCACCGGGAAGTCGACACCCGTGTGGTAGCCCTTCGACCAGGCGGAGCCCGCCTTGCGGTACGGCGTCCCGAGGGACGCGCTCACGGGGGCGACGACGCCCTGCCGGGTCGTCGTGGAGCGTGCGGCGCGTTCCTTGCTCCCGCCCTTCGACCGGTCCTTGGCGCGTTCCTCGGAGCGGTCGGTGGACGGCTTCTTCGACGACGGCTTCTTCGACGACGGCTTCTCGGGTGACGGCTTGGCCGACGGGACCCGCTCGGGCGCGGGACGCGTCTTCGTGGCGCCCTCGCCGCGCAGGGCGAGCCGCTGGCCGGGCACGATCAGGTCGGGGTCGGCTCCTATGGCCGAGCGGTTCGCGGCGTACAGGCCTCGCCAGCCGCCCCGCACCTCCCGCTCCTCCGCGATACCGGAGAGGGTGTCGCCGCGCACCACGGTGTACATCTCGGCGCTGCCCGCCCGGGACTGGGGTGTGGACTGCGGCCGCACGTCCTCGATGGACGTCTTCGCCTTCTTCTTCGCGTGCTTCGCGGTCCGCTCGGCCGCCGGCCGGATCTCCGGCTCGGCTCCGCCCCGGGTCAGTCCCGCCCGGGCCGAGCACACCGGCCAGGCGCCCGGGCCCTGCCCGTCGAGCACCTTCTCGGCCACCGCGATCTGCTGGTGCTTACTGGCCAGGTCCGCACGGGCCGCGTAGGCCCGGCCACCGTAGGCCTCCCAGGTGGACTGGGTGAACTGCAACCCGCCGTAGAACCCGTTGCCGGAGTTGATGTCCCAGTTGTTGCTGGACTCGCAGGCGGCGACCTTGTTCCAGGTGCCCACGTCCGCCGCCTGGGCGGTGCCGGCGCCCATGAGGGGGAGCGCCATACCCGCGCCGCCCGCCGTGACGGTGAGTGAGGCGCGGTTGATCCTGTTCGGCTGATACCGGCGATGCCGGCCGCGTACGGCCATCGAAGAGCCCCCCTAGACATGCGTCAGGAGGGGCAAAAGTAAGCGCTGCTAACCGGCCAGGACAAGGCGGCTATCGGCCGCCCGGTTGCCCAAATGGCCGGTATGAGGCCCCTGTTGCGCGACGTGCGCGACGGCGGTGCACCGCGGACGCCACCCCGTGCGCGAGTGCGGCGTGCGCGGGGACGCATACGTCGGCTGAGTGAGACCGGGTCTCTCGTGCGTATGTGCCTGCGCGACGTCGTGCGACCCGCGCGTACGGTCGGAGTAGCGGCACGTCAGGATGGTCGGCGGGGCATGCTGGTGGGGCCCCACGCGGCAGCACCGATACCGAGGTATTTAGGAGCCAACCGAATGAGCAGTACAGCGCAGATCGGCGTCACGGGTCTCGCGGTCATGGGCCGCAACCTCGCCCGCAACTTCGCCCGCAACGGCTACACGGTGGCGGTGCACAACCGGACGCCCGCGCGCACCCGCGCGCTGGTGGAGGAGTTCGGCGGAGAGGGCGAGTTCGTCGCCTGCGAGTCGGCCAAGGAGTTCGTGGCCGCGCTGGAGCGGCCGCGGCGTCTGGTCGTGATGGTGAAGGCCGGTGAGCCGACGGACGCGGTGATCCAGGAGTTCGCCCCGCTGCTGGAGCCCGGCGACATGATCATCGACGGTGGCAACGCGCATTTCGCGGACACCCGCCGCCGGGAGCGTGACCTGCGCGAGCAGGGCATCCACTTCGTCGGCATGGGCGTCTCCGGCGGTGAGGAGGGCGCGCTCAACGGCCCGAGCATCATGCCGGGCGGCCCGAAGGAGTCGTACGACTCGCTGGGCCCGATGCTGGAGAAGATTTCGGCGAAGGCGGCCGACGGCTCGCCGTGCGTGTCCCACGTGGGTCCGGACGGTGCCGGGCACTTCGTGAAGATGGTGCACAACGGCATCGAGTACGCCGACATGCAGCTCATCGGCGAGGCGTACCAGCTGCTGCGGGACGTCGCCGGCTACTCCCCCGCCCAGATCGCGGAGATCTTCCGCACCTGGAACCAGGGCCGTCTCGACTCCTACCTGATCGAGATCACGGCCGAGGTGCTGTCGCACGTGGACGCGGAGACGGGCAAGCCGTTCGTCGACGTGGTGGTGGACCAGGCCGAGCAGAAGGGCACCGGCCGCTGGACGGTCCAGATCGCCCTCGACCTGGGCGTTCCGGTGTCGGGGATCGCGGAGGCCGTCTTCGCCCGCTCCCTCTCCGGTCACGCGGCGCTCCGGGACGCCTCCCGCGGGCTGGCCGGTCCGCAGGCCAAGCCCCTGGGTGAGGCGGAGGCCCGGGCCTTCGCCGACCGGGTGGAGCAGGCGCTGTACGCCTCGAAGATCGTGTCGTACACGCAGGGCTTCCACGAGATCGACGCGGCGCGTGACGAGTACGGCTGGGACATCGACCTGGGTGCGGTGTCCGCGCTGTGGCGGGGCGGCTGCATCATCCGCGCGGCGTTCCTGGACCGTATCCGGTCCGCGTACGACACCCGGCCGGACCTGCCGAGCCTGCTGTCGGACGCGACGTTCGCGCAGGAGATCGCGGACGCGCAGGACGACTGGCGCGAGGTGCTGGTCGCCGCGACGCGGCAGGGTGTGCCGACGCCGGGCTTCGCCGCGGCCCTCGCCTACTACGACGCCCTGCGCGCGGAGCGGCTGCCGGCGGCGCTGACGCAGGGGCAGCGGGACTACTTCGGGGCGCACACCTACCGGCGGGTGGACCGGGACGGGTCGTTCCACACGCTGTGGGGTCAGGACCGGTCGGAGGTCTCCGCGTAGGCACACCGCGCCGATGACCGGCACGGGGCCGGTGGACGCCTGGGAAGACTGTCCACCGGCCCCGTTTCCATGCCCTGGTTCAGGACAGCGGCGGCCCGGGCTCGGGGTTCGGTACGGGTTCCGGTCCCGGGGGGATCGGGGACGGGTCGGGGCCCGGCACGGGGTCGGGGCCCGGCGGCGGTGTGGGCGACGGCGGAGGCGGCGTCGGCTCGGGGCCCGGCGGGGGCTGCGGGTTCGGCACCGGATCGGGGGGCGGCGGCTCGGGGTGCTGGGGATCCGGGCCCGGTGTCGGTGCCGGCGGCACGGGGTCGGGATACGGGTTGGTCATCAGGTCCTCCAGCCAGTGGTCGGCTCCGGCTCTGGACTACTCCCCCGCCTACCCGGCAGCCGCGTCGGCAGTCACTCCGGGGCGGGACGGGAGTCGACCAGGTGGGGTAGCGGGGCAGGCGCGTGGTGCTGCCGGGGCTGGAGGTGCGTGCACCGGCAGGGGGCGGGGGCGCGTCGGGGGGCGCTCAGGGTCGCGCGCCCCAAGGGCGGTTGGAGGGCACGCGCCCCACCTGTTCTGACACTGCTCGTCGGGCCGCGTCATCGGGGATGCCGGTGCCGGACGCGGCGGCGGTCCTTTGGTGGTGGACGAACGCCCACCCTGGCGCGGGGCCAGGGCGGGCGGCCGACGGTCGGTGATCGGCGGTCGGTCAGAAACGGCCCGGATGCGCCGCCAGCCACTCCTTCGACGCGGTCACCAGGTCCTGGCCCGCGGGCGGAGCCTCCTCGGGGTGGCGTTCGGCCCACTTGGTGACGTAGGGGCAGAGTGAGGCGACCGCGCTGTCCTCGCGGCCGGCGATGGCGTAGAGCTCGCGGGCCAGGGAGCCGGCGATGCCTTTGCCCTCGTGGGCCGGCTCGACGATCGTGTGGACGGGTACGAGCGCGCGCTCAGGGCTGTCGAGGACGAAGTACTCGATGCGGCCGACCACTTCACCGTCCACCACGGCCTCCAGACGGCCCACCGCCCGGTTGTCGCGGATCTCCGGGTCGCTCATTCTCACGCTCCTGTGTGTCGGTCAGGCGCTGACGGCCTGCGGGCTGCGCTGCTGGTCCGAGCCCGGCACCGGCTCGGACGGGTCGCTGCCCAGGTCCACGATCCGGTTGTCGCGGTCCACGTGCACGACCCGGGGGACGAGTGCCCGCGCCTCGGCGTCCGTCACCTGGGCGTAGCTGATGATGATCACCAGGTCGCCGGGGTGCACGAGGTGGGCGGCGGCCCCGTTGATCCCGACCACACCGGATCCGCGCTCGCCCTCGATGACGTACGTCTCCAGCCGGGCGCCGTTGGTGATGTCCACGATGTGCACGAGCTCACCGGGCAGCAGGTCGGCGGCGTCGAGCAGGTCGGCGTCGATGGTCACGGATCCCACGTAGTGCAGGTCGGCCTGGGTGACGGTGGCGCGGTGGATCTTGGACTTGAGCATGGTGCGCAGCACTTTGGACTCCTGGAAGACGGCTCCCTGCCTGCTTTGTGCAGGTCAAGGGCGGTCTTCACTCTACACGGGCACGCGTCGGAGTCGAAGATACTGAGGAACATCGACTTCACTCGGGCAAGAAGGCTCCTCACTGCGCTTTCGTGCAAGCCAGACTGTTGCACCATCGCCGACCATGCACCCGCTCGAACGTCCGTCCAGGAATGAGCGAGGACCCATGCTGACCTGATGCTGACTCACCTGACGATACGTCAGGCACGCACTTCGTCGAGCACTTAGCCACCCTCGGCACCGGCTGGAAATCGTTCAACGCACCCCGGCCAACCTGGGGCCTCGCCCGGTCCCAGAACATTAGGCGGTCGAGCGGACCTATGGCCGACTGACGCTGCACCGGCATCTGGTCCGAGACTACGAGATACTCCCGGTCCGATCCGAAGCCGCCTCACCGGGGAGCACACGGTTTGGGCACTTGTGGTTCAAACAAAGCCGGGCTCCCGACTGTGATCGATCGATCACGGCCGCTACCACTTGGTGGGCAGCTGAGTTCCGGTCGCCTGCCCAGACTGCTACTTCCAAGCCGCAAGGCAACGAAAAGGAGAAGGCAGTGGAAGGATCCGAAGCGCAAAACGTCCCGCTGTCCGTCTCGACAGCAATCGGTGTACCAGCGTGCGGATACGAAAGCGACAGCGCTGTCCGGAGTTGCCGGTGCACTACGTGCGATCACGGCGGGGACGGCACTGTCCACACCGGTCACCTCGTCGCGCTTGCTCACCACGGCTGTGGCACTGGTGGGCACACTGCTCGGAGCATCGGACAGCGGAGTTCTCGTATGGTCAGCTCGAACGTGGCCTTATCAAAAGAACGCCTCCTTGAGGACGTCCACCTCGCACTCCTCGCCTGTGTCCGGATCGGTGACGAGGAACCGGCCGCTGAGCGGATCGGTCTGGACGTGCGTGGTCCGCCATCCGCGCTCGCTGAGGCCTGCTGTGAGTGAGGCGACGATCTCCTGCATCGGAGCGGGGTTCTCGGTGGCGACGTCGAGGTCGCGGCTGAAGCGTTCGACCAGGCCGTGGGCCTGCACGGCGTATCCACCAGTGAGGACCAAAGGGTAGGGGGAGCCGAGATCGAGAATGTTGCGACAAGCGTTAGCCTCGATCGTCCATGAGTCGTCGTCGGGTCGCTGGCGACTCCGTCCTTGTGTGGTGCGGGTGTTCCGAGGCCGGCGGCCGTGTACTCCTCGACCGCGATGACCCTTATGCCCGCCGTCCGCCGTCGACCGACAGCGCGATCCCGGTGATGTAGGACGCGGCGTCCGAGCAGAGCCAGACTGCGGCTGCGGCGGCCTCTTCCGATGTGGCCATCCGGCCGAGTGGGGTGATCGCCTCCTGCATCGCGATCAAGGGGGCGGCAGAACATGGTGCGGCTGTCCGCTGACTCCTATGCCCAGCCGAAGCAGCGGCCCGTGGCCGTGCGAGACGCCGGCTCATCCGCTGACCATCGATCACCGAATCATCGCCTCGCTGGTGGCGGTCAGGGCCTCGTAGTCCCGGGCCAGACGGCAGGAGTTCATCAACCATGCGAACGTGCGCTCTGCCACCCACCGCCTCGGCAGCACCGCGAACCCTGTCGTGTCGTCGGTGCGCTTGACGATCTCCAAGGTCAAAGGCGAGGTTGTCCCGGCACCAACCGACGAGGCCGCCGGTGTAGCTGCCGTCGGCCCAGACGAGGGTGATGTCGCGGCGGAGCCGGGTCAGCAGGCCTGCCGCGGCGTCCCGGGCGCCGAAGTTCGCAGCGGTGACCGTGACGACCAGGAGCAGACCAGGGTGTCGGTCACGATGTGCCGTTTGCGGCCCTGCACCTTCTTCCCGCCGTCATAGCCGCGTGCGCCGGCACCGTCGTGGCGGCCCGCACCGGCTGCGCGTCGATGATCCCCGCCGTGGGCTCGGCCTCGCGGTCCTCGCGCTCACGGACCTTCCTGCGCAGCCGGTGTGGAACTCGGCGACCAGCCCGAGCTCGCGCCAGCGGTGGAAGAAGGCGTAAAACCGGCCCCAGCCGGGGAAGTCCGCGGGCATCGCCCGCTACGAGATCCCGCCCGCGACCAGGTAACGGATCGCGTCCAGCAGCTGCCGGTGACAGTAACTCCCGGGCCGTCCGCCCCGCCCCTGAAGCCAGGCCGACACCGGCAACAACGGCCGGACCTCCGCCCACTCCGCGTCCGTCATGTCCGACGGATACCGGCGAACCCGATCAGGATGATCGGCCGCGTTTGCCGTACACGTGCGCGAGGCAATCGCACGACACGGCGGGCGAGTTGGAGTCAACGGGCTCGAGCCGTACAACAACGACAACAGAGCCTCCGGAAACCGCTCGGAATGGGGTCGCACCCCCGAGCTACCAGGAGGCCCTGCCTGCATGCGCGCACCGCCGGAAGATCACCCGACCAGGAACTCCGACCGATCCACACGTTCCAAGACGGTTGAGATACGGCTTCTCAGGCGCTCGCTGGGTGTCCCTGTGATGATCGGGGTGCGTTCTGATTGTCGGCCTGGCTGCTGGGCCTTGACGGCGCCGATCCGGGCGGTGCGCGGCACGCAGATGGCCTGGGGGTTCCATTCCGTGAGCGCTGCCAGAATCGACGCGGCAACGATAAAAATCGACACGGTGTAGACTTTTGCTGAAGAGGGCGACCCGGCTCCTCGCGAGATCTCTCTGGAGGAACAGTGGAGAAGCAGAACTGGCTCATCACCGGCGTCAGCACGGGCCTGGGGCGCGCTTTCGCCCAAGCCGCCATGGCCGCCGGGCACACCGTCATCGGCACCGTCCGCTCCGAGAAGGACCTGCGGGCCTTCGAAGAGCTCAAGCCCGGGCACGCTCACGGCCGCATCCTGGACGTGACGGACGGTGACGCCGTCTCCGGCGCGGTCGCGGAGGTCGAGCGGAGCGTCGGCCCTCTGGACGTCGTCATCGCCAACGCCGGCTACGGCCTGGAGGGAACCTTCGAGGAAACCCCGCTGGCCGAGGTGCGACGGCAGTTCGAGGTGAACGTGTTCGGGGCGGTGGCCACCCTGCAGGCGGCGCTGCCCCACATGCGCCGCCGCCGCCGCGGACACCTGATGGCCGTCACCTCCATGGGCGGGCTCATGGCCGTGCCCGGCATGTCCGCCTACTGCGGCAGCAAGTTCGCCCTGGAGGGAATCCTCGAGGCGCTGGGCAAGGAAGTCGCGCAGTTCGGAATCCATGTGACGGCCATCGAGCCCGGCTCCTTCCGCACCGACTGGGCCGGACGGTCCATGGCACGTGCCGCACGGACCGTCGACGACTACGACGAGTTGTTCACCCCCATCCGCGAAGCGCGGCAGAAGGCCAGCGGGAACCAGCTGGGCAATCCGGCCAAGGCGGGGGAAGCGGTCGTGCACATCACGACGGTCGAGCAGCCGCCGGCCCACCTCGTCCTGGGCTCGGACGCGCTGCGGCTTGTCACCGCCGCGCGCACGGCCGTGGACGAGGACATGCGCGCGTGGGAGACACTCTCGCGTACGACCGACTTCACCGAGGGCGCTCAGCTCTGATGCCCGGCCACCATTCCGCGCGCAGCCGTCGCACCACCGAGCGCAAGGGGGATGTCCGGGAGCGGGCCATCCTCAACACCTGCGAAGCCCTGCTGGCACACAAGGGCTACGACGCCATGACCGTCGGCGACATCGCCCAGGGCGCCGGCATCACACGCGGGGCCCTGTACTTCTACTTCGGCTCCAAGCAAGAAGTGGTCACGGCACTCGTGGCCCGGACCGTCGAGCACCTGTGGGAACGGTCCCGGGCCACCGCGCAGACCGACGAGCCACGCCAGGCCATCGCAGCAGCCATGCAGCGCACGATCGAGCTGTGGAGCGAACACGGCCCGGTCCTGCGCACGGCGATCGACCTGTCGTTGACCGTGCCGGAGATCGGTGAACTGTGGAAGCACACGGCTGACCTGTTCATCGCGGCCATCACCGCCGTCCTGGAACGCGCCGGCATCCAGGCCGGCGCTGCACCGGACCAGGCCTCGGCGATGGCACGCGCCCTGTGCTGGATGATCGAGCGGACCTTCTACCACGCTTCACAGGAATCCCGCGAGAAGCTCCAAGAGGCGTCGGCGACATGCGAACACATCTGGCTGACCAGCGCCGGCCTGATCACGTGAGGTATCTGCCATGGACGCAGTGAGGCGCGGACCCATGAAGTCCGGGTCGAGCCTTGCCCCCGTGAAGTGGACACCTTTTCGCGTCGTTATGCGGTGAGGGTGCTGGTGACCAGTTCGTAGGCGATCGGAGCCCCAACTCCTCACCCCAGGGCCGCTGCCGGTCTCCCCTCCGGGGGCGCGCGGCACGGGTACGGTGTCCCGGGCGGTCAGGTCCAGGTCGAGATGTCTGTGCATATCCAGCTCGAACCGGCCATAGGGATTCACGCGGGTCCAGAACAGCAGGGAGAGCGCCCGCCGGTCCGCGTCAGTGAGGGTGTCAGCCCATTTCGGATCGGCGAAAGACCTAAGGGAGACCCCCGTCCGCGTTGGTCCCCATTCGGCTGTCCGTTTGGTGTTCTGCCAGACGCAACGAAGCTCCCCGGCTACGACTGGTGATTGTCGAGGTCAACCAGGTAGCCAAAGAGGCTTCGTTGCGTGGTCATGCTGTCGTGGGTGCAGTCTGGTCTTCCAGCGCGGGGCGGTTGTTGAACGGCGTTGCTGGCGGAGCCCCGGCCCGTTCATGTACCGCCGGATTTCTGTGGGCATGGCCGCTTTCCTTGAACTCCAGGGCGCTGCCGGCCGGGCCCCGGAAGAACATGGCCCACTGCTCACCGGGCTCGCCGGGAGAGCGGCGGTGCGGCTCGATGTCGAATCGCACCCCGGCGGCACGCAGCCGCTCGGCGAACTCGTGGAAGCGCTGCTCGTCCAACAGCAGGCCACAGCGCGGGACGGGCCCCGTGTGCTTCTCGACCAGGCTGGTACCCGCCGGTCGTGGAGCGCTCGCTACCAGGTGGGTGACCATCTGGTGTTCTTCGAGGTCCCAGTCCATCCGGTGATCGGTGCTGCGGCCCTCGGGCAGGACCAGTACTCGGCCGTAGAAGTGACGGGCGGCGGCGCCGTCGGCCTCGACGCAGGTCTCGATCGATACCGGGCCGGTGGTGACGATTTCGCTGTGCCGGTTCACGGGCTTCTCCGCTACCGGATGCCGGGGGTGAGCTCGACGCGGAGAAGGGCGGCGTTGCGGACGACGCCCTGCGGCGGGGCGGTCGTGCCGCCGTCCGTGGTCACGTACAGCGTGCGGCCCTCATCGCCGGGCTCGCGTCCCCAGCAGGCGCTCGACGGGCCGACGATGACCGGGTCGAACGGCTCTCCGAGCAGGTGGCGCACCTCGCTGCCGTGGCGGGGCGCCAGCGGCACGCGGTCGAGGGTGTTGGCGCGGTGCCGAGTGACGTAGGCGAAGCCGACGTCCTCGTCGACGCAGAAGTCGTCGCCGTTGTCGATGGCCGCGACGAACTCCGGCGGGCCGGAGGCGTCGAGCGTGGCCGGGTCGACCGGGACGCGCATGAAGACCCGCTGCGCGGTGGAGGTGTAGTACAGGTAGCCGGCCCGTGCGCCGTAGCGCACGCCGTTGACGCCGGGCTGCGGCGGCCAGGGCACCTCGCCGTCGGGGTCCGGGGCCATGGTGTCGTGCTCGGCCCAGACCCGCGCGGTCGCGCCGCGGGCCCCTTCGGCCAGGTCGACCCGCCAGATCAGGCCGGCGAAGCAGTCCGCGACGGCCAGCACGCCCGGCCCGAGCAGACAGCTGCCGTTCAGCGCTCGCACTCGGTCGTCGAAGGTGAAGATGGCCTCAGGGGTGACCGGGGTGCCCGGAGCCCAGCCCTTGAGATCGAGCCGGACCAGGTGGGACTCGTGCGTGGTGTAGCCCTCGGTGAGGCTCAGGACGAACACGTCCGGCTCGACCTCGACGATGCCGGTGACCGGGTGGTCGAAGGCATGCACGAGCACCGGGTCGGCGAGCGCGCGGGCGGGGCCGGGAACGTACCAGAGCTCTTGCTGGAGCACGGCGGTGATCAGCACCGACCCGTCGGCGCGCACGGCCAGGTTCTCAAGGAAGTACTTCTCGGGGAAGTAGGTGACTGGGGTGACGGTGACCTCGGGCAGCGGGGCGATGGCCATGGCAGGCTCCTCACATTCGGATGGGTGTCAACGGTGTTACTGGTCGAGACCGACGGCGTTGGACGGAACGTCGTAGGCCATCAGGGTGAGCGAGACGGCGGTGAACCAGCCCATGAGGACCGTGACGTCGACGAGACCGGCGTCACCGAGCAGTTCCTGGGCGCGGCGGAACAGCCCCTGGGGCACCACGCGCGCCGCGGCCAGCGCCGAAGAGAGCTCGTAGACGACCTGCTGCCGCGGGTCGCCGAAGGCGGTCGGCAGGCCCGCGATCAGCGCCTCCGCCTTGGCCGAGTCGAGCCCGCCGAGCCGCACGCCGATCTTCTCGTGCTCGAAGCTGCTGTACGCGGCGCCCCAGCGGCCGCAGATCACCAAGGTCGCGATCTCGATCTCGGCCTTGGAGAGCGTGGAATCCGCCTGGTAGTACGCGCCGATGGGCGCGATCGTCCTGAGCAGGTCCGGATTGGCGGCCCAGATCTTGTGCGGGCCCGGCACCAGGCCGCGCAGGCTGTTGGTGAAGTCGAACGCCGCGCGCATCTCCGCCGGCATCTGGCCGACCGGCGTCTCGGTGAACCGCCCGAACGTGCCGAACGCGTCCGGGTCTTCGAGCAGGGCCCTGGTCTCATTGATATCGGGCATGACTTCCTCCTCAGGTGAGCCAGGCAACGGCACGGCCCGCGGGGACGTCGTACGCGTTGAGCAGGGTGCCGAGCGCCAGGTAGTGGATGACGATGAACACCACCGCGTCGAAACCCGGCCGGCCGAGCCGGGTGACTGCGGTGTCGTACAGCGGCCCGGGCAGGGTGCCGCCGCGGATGAGCGCCGTGGCGATGTCGGCGGCGAGCAGTTCGTCCTCGCTCAGGTCGGCCGGGCGCGCGCCGGCGCTCAGCGCCGCCACCTGATCCGGGCGCAGGCCCGCCCGCGCGGCCAGCGGGGCGTGCGCATACAGCTCGTAGGCAACATTGAACCGGCCGCCGATCGTCAAGACGACGACCTGACGCGCCCGTTCACTCAGGCCGGGCAGCTTCTGGGCCAGGTTGACGAACTGGCCCAGAGGCACAGCGAGATCCGGGAAGTGGAGCAGCACGCCCCAAGGCCCCACGAACGCGCCGTCGGGATTCAGGACCTCGAAGCCCTGGTACTCCACGTCCTGGTCATCTTCATCCAGGCGTCATATAGGGCGCGCTGCTCGGTGGTCAGCTCCGCCGGGCGGAGCAACGGCAGTCGCATGGATCTTCTCCTCACATCGATTCTTGATGCGTTCCGCCCTTGAAAGCGCCGGTGTTCGTCGAGACCGGCAACCCGAACCAGGTCCAGATCTGTTGCGCCGGATGCCGGACCTGCGAGAGGCCATACAAGGCAGCGAGGCCGCCAATGCCGGCACCGAGGTCGCCGACCTCGGCCGCTACCTCGCCGTCGACCCGACGGCGAGGAACGCGACACCGATCATGTGGGGTCCTGCTGGGCTCACTGCCCGATGGCTGCGGAACGTGCGGTGTCTGATGGTGGTCTCGTATCGGGTTCTGAGGAGGTGGTGAGGGGCCAGCGCCGCCAGATCGCGGTGCAGACGACGCGGTCAGCGTGGTGCTCGAAAACCGGGCCCTACTGTGATCGATGAGGTGGGCGGGCCATGGCGGCTGGGTCGGCGATGCGGTCGAAGTCCTCGGCGCTGATGGAGCCGGAGTCCAGTGCGGCCTCACGCAGGGTGGTGCCCTCCTCGTCGGCCTTGTGCGCGAGGGCCGAGGCCTTGTCGTAGCCGATGGCTGGGGAGAGGGCGGTGACCAGCATGAGGGACCGGTCGACATAGGAGTCGATTTGGTCGCGGTGGAGCTGGGCGCCCTCGATGCAGTACTGGCGCAGGTTGGCGCAGGCGTCGGTCAGGATGGTGGCCGCGTGCAGGAAGTTGTTGATGATGACCGGGCGCATGGCGTTGAGCTCGAAGTTGCCCTGTGAGGCGGCGGAGGCGACGGCAGCGTCCTCGGAGAGAACCTGGAGGCAGACCATGACCATCGCCTCGCACTGGGTCGGATTGACCTTGCCCGGCATGATCGAGGATCCCGGCTCGTTGGCGGGGAGGATCAGTTCGCCCAGACCGCAGCGGGGCCCTGAGGCCAGCCACCGGATGTCATTGGCGATCTTCATCAGCGGCACGGCGAGGGCACGCAGGCCGGAGGAGGCGCCGGCCATGGCATCCAGGCCGCCCTGGGCGGCGAACTTGTTCTCCGCGGTACGGAAGGGGTAGCCGGTCGCGGCGGCGATCTCGCCGGCGATCTGCTCGCCGAAGCCGGGTGGGGCGTTCAGCCCGGTGCCGACTGCGGTGCCGCCCGCGGCGAGCTCGTACAGGCCCTCGGCGGAGGCAGTGGTTCGGTCGACGGCTTGCGTCAGTTGATGGGCGTAGCCGGACCACTCCTGTCCGACGGTGAGCGGGACCGCATCCTCCAGATGGGTGCGGCCGATCTTCACCACGTCGCGCCACTGTTCCGCCTTGGCCTCGATCGCCCGCTGAAGCGCCTGCACGCTGGGCAGCAGGTGCTCGTGGACCGCCTTGACCGCGGCGACGTGCATGGCGGTGGGGAAGGTGTCGTTGGAGGACTGCCCCATGTTGACGTGGTCGTTGGGGTGGATCGGGGACTTGCTGCCCAGCTCGCCGCCGACCAGCTGGATCGCTCGGTTGCTGATCACCTCGTTGGTGTTCATGTTGGACTGCGTCCCGGACCCGGTCTGCCACACATACAGCGGGAAGTGGTCGTCGAGCTTGCCCGCGATGACCTCGTCAGCGACCTTTTCGATCAGGTCGGCCTTCCAAGCAGGCAGCCGCCCGGCCCGCCCGTTGAGGATCGCGGCCGCCTTCTTGACGTAGCCGTAGGCGTGGTAGACCGCCTTGGGCATCCGGTCGTCCCCGATGGAGAAGTGGATCAGGGACCGCTGTGTCTGGGCACCCCAGTACCGGTCCGCCGGTACGTCGATCGCGCCCATCGAGTCCGTCTCCCGCCGGGTTCCGGTCGCGTCCAGACCGATGGGCACGTCGAGAACCTCCGGGGTGTCCTCGTCCTTGCCGGCGCCCGACTGCCGCGCGGTCATGCCGTCGCTCCGTTGCCGTAGACGGGCTCCCACATGGCCTGGCGGACGGCTTGGCCGGGATCGGCCGGCTCGCTGGTGGCGACGCTGTCGCTGACCGCCGCTTCGACCACCGCCGCTGCGGTGATCGCGGAGGACTTGCGCAGGTTCTCCACGGGTGGCAGCAGGGAGGCGCCGGGTGCGCTGACGTCGACCTGGTCGGCCACCGCCTGGGCAGCTGCGAGCAGCATTCCATCGGTCACCTTCGATGCGCCGGAAACGACCGTACCCAGGCCCAGACCGGGATACAGCAGCGCGTTGTTGGCCTGCGCGATCTCGTAGGTCACCCCGTCGTGCTCGACGGGTGGGACGGGGATTCCGGCGGCGACCAGGGCCTTGCCCTTCGACCAGGCGATGACGTCGGCCGGCATGGCCTCGATGCGCGAGGTCGGGTTGGACAGCGGGAGGATGATCGGACGCTCGGTGCCCTCGGCCATGGCCTCGACGACCTCGCGGGAGAACGCCCCGTGCACGGTGGAGGTACCCAGCAGGATCGTCGGCTCGACCTGCTTGACGGTCTCCAGCAGGGAGATCCCGCCGTCGTCCTTCGGCCAGTCGGCGACCTCCGACGGACCGCGCGCGTAGGGCTGCTGGAAGTCACGCAGATCACTTGTGTCGCGAGTGAGCAGGCCCGGCTTGTCGACCAGCCAGACCTGGGCCGTGGCCTGCCGGCGGCTCGCACCGTCACGAACCATGGCATCGCGCAGCTGGTCGGCGATGCCCACCCCGGCGGTGCCCGCGCCGAAGACCACCACCTTCTGCTCTCGCATCGGCACATCGCTGACCTTGATGGCCGACAGGACTGCGGCCAGGGTGATCGCACCGGTGCCCTGCATGTCGTCGTTGAAGATTCGGTAGCCGCCGTAGGTCTCCAGGATCCGCCGGGCGTTGCTGGGGCCGAAGTCCTCGAAGTGCAGCAGCGCACGCGGGAACATCGCCGAGACCGTCCGCAGGTACGCCTCGATGAACGCGTCGTAGTCGGCGCCCCGGACCCTCGGGTGCCGGTTGCCCAGGTACAGCGGGTCCTTCAGCAACGCCTCGCGGTCCGTTCCCACATCCAGTGACACGGGGATGACGCGGGCCGGGTCGATGCCGGCTGCCGCGGAGTAGACCGCCAGCTTGCCGGCCGCGATCTGAATGCCCCCCACGCCCCAGTCGCCGATGCCCAGGATCTGCTCCGCGTCACTGCACACGATCAGGTCCACGTCCTCGGGCCCGAGTTGGAGCGTGGCGAAGGCCTTCTCGATGTCCTCGGGCCGGTCGATGGACAAGAAGACGCCGCGCGGGCGGCGGTACTCATGGGAGTACTTCTCGATCGCCTCGCCCACCGTGGGGTCGTACACGACCGGCAACAACTCCACCAGGTGATCGGTGAGCACCTTGTAGTACAGAGTCTCGTTGCGGTCGTGCAGCTGCTCCAGATACACGTTCTTGGCCAGGTCACCGTCCTGGGCCTGCAGCTGCTGGTATGCGCGCTGCGCCTGCTGCTCCAGCGTCAGTACCGCGGACGGCAGGCGCCCGGTCAGGCCCAGCTCGTCCCGGTCCGCTTGCGTGAACCCCACACCCCGGTTGCGGAGTGGATCAGTCAGGACGCCCGGAGTAGCCGGAGTTCGCGCGGTGTGCTTGGTCATCATTGCTCTTCCTGAGGGCGCGTGCATGCTGATATCGCCCCACGGGCCTGGACCTGGAGCGTCACCCAGGTCCGTCACTGCCGTACGCGAGGCACCTGTCCCTGCCGCTCGTTGATAGTGAGCCGGTTCGCCGGGGCACCCGGGATTGCCGCCGCGGCCGGGACGATTGCGCGGGTAACCCCGCCGAGCTTGCTGACACATGCTTGGCCTCAAGACCATCGGGGATCGTTCAACTCCCACGACAAGGATCGCTTGGAGAATTACCGGGTGAAGACGCACTGCGAAAGCGAAGCTCGGGGAATGTCCGGCTCGCACATCGGCAGCCTGTCGGCGCAGCTTGGGGCCGACTGCGGCTGCGTCACGCCGCAGGGTGCGCGGATCGATGTCCGCGGCGAGGAGAGCCTCGGCGTGGCCCATGAGCCAGTGTTCGATGTCACGCTGATCGGTTTCCAGGTGGAATCGGAGCCCGAGGACAGGGACTCCGACAGCGAACGCCTGGCGCGGGCATCACGTCGTGGACGCGAGGTAGCGGGCGCCGACGGGCAGTTACAAACAGTCGTTGTGCCAGTGCAGGACGGAAACATCGGCGAGGAGACGCAGGGCTGAAGTCCTGCCTTCGGGTGTGAGGGCAAGGGGGGCGTATCCGATCTCTGTGGCTGGGCCTGATGCGACTGCTGCCCCACGCGCGCGGGCGAGAAGCCGGGCCCCGTACGCGCCCATATGCCTGGCCCCCGGCCCTACTTATCCCAGCACCCGCCCGAGGAAGCCGCGCAGGTAACCCGCGACGACGTCCAGGTGGCTCTCCAGCAGGAAGTGACCGCCGTTGATCAGGTGCACCTCCGCGTCCTTGGCGTCCCGGGCGAAGGCCCGCGCACCCGCCGGGCCGAAGATTTCGTCGTTGCGGCCCCACACGGCGAGCACCGGGACCTCGCTGGTGCGCAGGAACTCGTGCAGCAGCGGGTAGAGCGGGCGGTTGTTCTGGTAGTCGCGGAACAGCGCCAGCTGGACCTCGTCGTTGCCCTCGCGAGAGACGAGGGCGAAGTCATGCTCCCAGGTGTCCGGGCTGACAACGCTCGGGTCAGGCACGCCGTGCACGTACTGCCAGCGGATGGCGTCGATACTCAGCGCGGCGCGGACGGCGGGTTCGGTGTCGGGCCCTGGCTTCGCCCCGTAGGCCCAGACGTCGGTCCAGAACGACTCGACGAAACCGTCCTCGTAGCCGTTGCCGTTCTGGGTGACGAGGGCGGAGATCCGTTCGGGGTGCCGGAGCGCGAGGCGCCAGCCGATGGGGGCGCCGTAGTCCTGGACGTAGAGGGCGTAGCGGTCCAGGCCCAGTTGGTCGAGCAGTCCGGAGGTGAGTTCGGTGAGGGCGTCGAAGGTGTAGGTGAACTCCCTACGAGGGGGGCGTCGGAGTGGCCGAAGCCGAGGTGGTCCGGCGCGATGACGTGGTAGTCGCCGGCCAGCAGCGGGATGAGTTCGCGGAACATGAACGAACTGGTCGGGTAGCCATGCAGCAGGACGATCACGGGGGCGTCGGCGGGGCCGGCTTCGCGGTAGAAGATCTCATAGCCGTCGACGGTGGCGGTCCGGTGGTGCACCGAGCTCATATCTAACCCCTTTGAACAGTCGGGAACTACTCGAAACCGACATGGTTCCCTTCACGCGTCGGCGTCCCGGCCCCGCTGACGCGGGCCGCACCCGCGACATCGACGAATTCTGCGCGGTAACCGGCAAGCCGTGACCTCGCGGAGGCCATGCCCTGAGCCGGGTCACATCACGGCGTCGGTCTGCAGTGGGCCCGCAGTGACACGGAGCGTCCGGATGCGCACCGGCTCTTCCTGGTCGAGGTAGAAGATGTGCATGAAGGGGGCGCGCACCACCCGCTCCGGTTCGTCCTTCTTGGCCATGACCGCCTCACCGCGCAGCAGACGGACGCCGTCGCCCGCGGTCCAGAACTCCAGGACCTCATGGCTGATGACCAGCGGCGCGTCGATCTTGACGAAGAACTCCTTGATGGCCTCGACGCCGTGGATGTGCGCGGCGCCGAAGTACATGTCGGTGTTGTCGGTCAGGGGCGCGAAGCCCGTGCCGAACTCCAGGGTGTCGATGGCGTCCATGAACTTCAGGACCCAGCCGGGGACAGCTGTCGCTTGTGCGGTGTGAGCCATGGTGCGGACTTCCTGATCGGACTGCGGCGCACGACCCTTGCCACCCGCGCCTTCCCCACTCCCGGCGATCTGAACACCGCCCTCCCGCGGGGACGTCACAAGGCCATCGCCACGACGAGGGAAGAGAACAAGACCGCCACCGCCAGCTAGATTTGCGGCTGTCACCAACTACGCCGACTCTCCCGGACCGCGATGCCCTGACCTGCCACTACGCACCAGCCCTGGACTGACGTGGACGCCCGAAGACGGTCTCTGCAACCTGTGCCATGTGGTGCCGTTGCAGCCCAAACCGGAGAGCAGCCCCTACAAGCTTCGCTGCGGTCAGGCCGCATCCCACGACCGCGCAGGAGATAGCCCTCCTTCGTGGTGCCGTGCTTCTCCTCGTACCGCTCCATCGCTTCGCGCACCGAGCGTGGCAGGGGAACCTCCCGGAACTCCCCCGCCTTGCGATGCTTGAGCTTCGCCGGCTTATGCGTGTTGGAGTGGGTCTGCTCGTGCACCCGGTACACGTCGTCGGCCACGACATTGTTGATGTTCACCGCCCGGGCTTCCCCGTTCCGCAAGCCGCAGCCCACCATCATGACGATCTCAAGCGCGAGACCTTCGTCCGCGGCTGTGAGCGCCTTCTTCGCGTCGAGTACTCCGTCAGCTTGCGTTGACGAGGCCGCCACTGCTTCGCGTATTCCGCGATCGTCTGCTGACCGAGTTCGCGGCGCACCTCGGCGACGGATGGCGCCGTTGTCTTCTTCTCCGCGTAGATCTGCCCGAGACGCTCGGTAGCGTCGTCCTGCGTCTCGTAGCCGGCCCCTTCACGCTGCTTGCCGAGAGCGTCCCGGAACCGAATCGTGTACGGGGGCGGGCAACGGGTCGGCCTGGAACAACCGTCCTTGAAGAACGACCCCATCCCACGAGCCAGCTGTCGAGCCACGCATCAAGCCTTTCGAGCAGGGCGATGAGCGGCGCAGGAGGCCCCTGCCGTAGGCGCAGGTCAGCAAGCCGGACACCGTCTGGCCTGATGCTGACCTTTTGCTGACCTGGAGGCCGCTATCAGGGCTCTGACCTGCGAAAACACCCAACCGCTAGATCTTGGACTTGAACATGGTACGCAACATCGGGGTACTCCCAGAGGTAGGCTCCCTGCCTGCCTTTTCGCAGGTCAAGGGCTGTTACCGATTTTCCTGGTGCATCGCCAGGCGAGCGCAGGTGAGCTTCGCCGTTCTCCCGGAGCACGACGACGGCCCAAGCCTACGCAGCGCCAACCGAACGGTGTCCGTGACCGCCGTCACTCGGGCGTTCTGGACGGTGGTAAGAGGCGAAGACGGTCGGCCGGCAGTCGGGCCACGCGCCGCCATGGATCAAGTGTGTCGACACCGGCGCGGAGACGTGGACACGGCCATCGGCGCCTACCTGGCCGCACACCAGACCGACTCCGGGCCCGGCCCGGCCGAGGCCCGGTCGGCGATCGCGGTGGACGGCAAGGCGCTGCAAGGCTCCGCCCCCGCCACGCCCCGGGGCCACCGCCATCTGCTCTCGGCTGTCGCCCCCGCCCCCGCCCCCGCCCCCGCGGGCGCCGTGACCCAGCGGGAGGGTGGACTCCAAGACCAACGGGACCGCCGCTTTCCGGCTGCTGCCGGCCGAGCTGGACGTGGGGGAAGGGACTGTTGCGGCCCTACACCCAGCCGCGTTGGGAAGCCCGCATCCCCAGCTGGAACCTGCTCGCCGCACCCAGCCGCTCCTGCAGCTCGCTCACCCGCCGCCGCAGGGTCCGCAGACTCACCCCCAGATGGCGAGCCACCGCTTCGTCCTTCATCCCGGCCGCCAGCAGCCGGATCAACGTCCTCTCGCCGGCGGAGAGTTCACCGCCGTCGGCCGCCTGACCCAGCGGCGTCGCCTGCTGCCAGGCCAGCTCGAAGAGCTTCTGCAGGGCTTCGGTCACCGCCGAGTGCCACACCACTACGGCACAGTAGCCGCCGGCCACGGAGGCGTTCAGCGGCAGCAGCGCCCGGCATCCGTCGACCACCAGCAGCTTCACCGGCACGGAGGGCAACACCCGGGCCTGCTCGCCGAGTTCGACCATCCTCAAGGCGCGGGACAGGACTTTCGGATCCTCCAGGCCGGTCGCCGCGTAGATCCCGCGAGAGACGATCCCGCGACTGAGCAGATCGGCCTGGAGATCCACCTGCGGAGCGGGCGGGGCGAGATACGGCGGAGTGTCGAAAAGGCACACCTCGTGCTCTGCGCGCGCGTACATCTCCTCCAGGCGGGCCGCGATGGCGCCCTCGCCGGAGGCCACCTCGACCAGCCGGGACGGCTCCTCGCGCAGCAGCCCCGCCTCGTACGCGGTCGCCATCTCCTCGGCGGTGGCGGCCAGCAGCTCGGACTCCGTCTCGCGCCGCCGGATCAGCGCGCGGATCGCCACCCGCGGGTCGACCGCCCGTAACCCGCCCATGGAGTCCGGTGGTTGCAGCAGCCCGAGCGTGAGCAGCCGGTTGCAGGCCTCGCGGACCCGGGCCGGAGAGGAACCGGTCAGCAACGCCCAGCCGGCCGCTCCGGCGTCGGGCTGGTTGAGGATCGCCTGGTACAGCAGCTCGTCGAAGGCGGAGACCCCCACCGCGGCCCAGGGGCTCGCGGCAGGGGTCTGGCCTGCCGTGTCGTTTGCCGTGTTCACCATGGCTCGGCACGGTAGGCGATCTTTGTTACGGCTGTTAACGGGCTTGGGACACCGGTGACTTCAGGCCGATCACTTCAGGTCACCTACGTCGAGCCGGCTACTTCAGACCGAACGCCCGCAGTACGGTCTGGTCGACCGCGTTGCCGTTCCGGTCGGCGGCCCGCACGCGCAGCGACACGAACTCGGCGCGCTTCGGATGCCTGAGTTCCAGCTCGCCGCGCTTGACCTTCACCTCCTTCCAGGACGTGCCGTCGTCGTAGGAGACCCATGCCTTCAGGTCGGCGGCCGTGACGCTGCCCGACTGCGTGCGCACGGCGAGTCCGAGCACCGACTTCTGCTTGCGGTCGACGCGGTTGAGGAAGTCGAGCCCGTCCGCGTCGTAGTCGACCGAGAGCAGCGGCAGCGCCGTCCGCTGGTCGGTGTGCGCCGAGGTGAAGGACCATTCGGTGTGGGTGCCGGTGGAGTACGCGGCCCAGCCGGCCGTGCGCCGCGTGTCGAGCACGAGGCGGTACGCGGCCTTCGCCGCCGGGACGTCGAAGGTGCCGAGTCCGCCGAGTGCGGTGTCGCCGACCAGCTGTCCGTCCTTGTACAGCGTGCCCTTCGCGGTGTCCTGGGCGTTGTCCACCGAGCCGTAGTGACCCGGTGCGGAGTCACTCAACTCCGGGACCGAGAAGGTGAGTTTGTCGCCGGTGCGCTGGGAGAGGCCGTACTGCTCACTGGCCGCCGGGCGGACGACTTGGCGCAGCCAGTCCTCGGAGGGCAGCTTGCCCGCCTTGTCGAAGGTCCGCAGGGAATCCCACTGAGGCTTGGTGGCGTTCGTGTCGGGATAGACGGCGTGCCAGATCCGGCTGTCGGAGACGTTGTAGTACTCGGTGCGCTTGGTGCCGAGCCGCACATTGTTGGTGGTCGCGATGTCGGCCTTCTGCCAGGGACGGTACCGGTACACGGCGTCCTTGCCGACCTGGCCGGCCCGGCCCGCGTGGTAGCGAACGGTCTGCTTCACCGTGTTGGAGCCGTTCAGGTTGTACGTCTGGTTGGCCGAGACAGCGCCCGCCTGCGGGAACATCACGCTGTACACGAACGGGCTGACCGCGGTGCCCTTCAGCCTCAGCTTGACCTGCTTCCCGCTCTTGAGCAGGGCACCGAGCTTCGCACCGTCCTCGCCGGTGGCCGTCAGCAGCGGGATGGTCGCGCTCTTCACCCAGGAGATCCAGTACCCGGGCGTCTCGCGGTAGGCGAGGACGTAACCGGCCCCGGCGGCGGTCGCGTTGGCCAGCGCCTCGTCCGCCGTCGCGCCGGCACGCACCCGGACGACCGCCACCTTGCCCTTGACGTCGAGCCCGTCGAAGTCGGCCGCGGTGCCGCTGCCCGCGTCCACCGCCCGGACCGTGTGGTCACCGCTGATCTTCACCGGGAAACCGCTGGACGTCTGTGCGTAGTCGAGGGGCAGCGCGTACTTCTCGGGGCTGGTGACGCTCGCCGTCAGCTCCTTGGCGTACAGACGGAATTTGGAGGAGAACTCGAACATGCCCTGGGTGACCTTCTTGGTGGGCGCCACGTAGATGTGGTCGGTCCACCAGTTCTGGCTGTAGGTCAGGCCCCAGGCAGTGCCCGGGCCCTCCCGGTGCCAGTTGGTGCTGAAGCCCTGGAACTCGGAGTCCTCCTTGGTCTTCGGCTTGATCTCGACCGCCGTACGGGCGTCGAGGACGAGCTCGGTGTCGCCGTCGACCTTGATCTCCGGATCGCCGACGACCGAGGTGGCGATCTCCAGTCCGGCCGCGTCCCGCTGCGAGATCCAGGACGCCATGCTGTACGTACCGGCAGGCACCTTGAACGTGTAGCCGCTGCCGAGGAACCCGTACGTGTCCGGATACGCGCCGTTCAGTTCCTGAAGCATGAAGACCGACGCCGAGGTGGACGGCTTGCCGTCCCGGCCCACCAGCGACACCTTCAGGTCATAGGTCTTCGCCAGCTTCTCGAAGCCGATGGCGGTGGTGACCCGGACGCCGTCGGCGCTCGCGGTGATGTGGCCCGTGTACCGGCCCGTCGCCTCCTCGGCCGGGTCGACCGTGACTCCGACGGTCGCGGTGCCCTTCGCCGGGACGGTCACGGTGTCCGCGTTCAGGGCGGCATCGGGGAGGGACGAGACAACCTTCAACTCCACCGCTTTGCCGGTGGTGTTGGTGTAGGTGATGTCCTTGTTGTCGGCTTCGGTGTCGCTCTCCTCGTACGTACCGAAACTCAGGGCCGGCGTCGCGAAGACGCCCTGGTTGACGGCCCGTACGGCGTCGACCCGGCCGTCACCCTGCTCGAACACGGAGTTGACGGTGTTCGTCTTCGCGGTGGTCGCCAGCGCCTGCTTGATCTGCTGGCCCGTCCAGTCGGGGTGGGCCTGGGCGACCAGCGCGGCGGCGCCGGCGACATGCGGGGTCGCCATCGACGTACCGCTCGACGTCGTGTAGTAGTCGTCGACCGGCGTGCCCATGGTGGTGCCGGCCGCACGGGCGGCGGTGATGGCCGCGCCGGGCGCGGTGATCTCCGGCTTGACCGCCCAGTCGCCGAGACGTGGTCCCCGGCTCGAGAACGAGGCCAGCTTGTCGGCCTTGTCGACCGCGCCGACCGTCAGCGCCGAGTCGGCGATGCCCGGGGTGCCGAGGGTTTGCTCGGACGGGCCGGAGTTGCCTGCCGCGATCACGAAGAGGGTGCCGGTGGACGCGGACAGCTCGTCGACGGTCTCACTCAGCGCGTCCGAGGGGCCGGACGCGTCACCGCCCAACGACATCGACACGATCTTCGCGCCGGAGCGCGCCGCCCACTCCATGCCCGCGATGATCCAGGAGTCCTGGCCGCGGCCGTCGTTGCCCAGCACCTTGCCGACCAGCAGCTCCGTGCCCGGCGCCACACCCTTGCGCTTGCCCTGCGAGGCAGCGCCCGAGCCGACGATCGTGGACGCCACATGGGTGCCGTGGCCGTGGCCGTCCTGCACCGCCTGGTCCGGCACGAAGCTCTGCGTCTCGCCGATCTTCCCGGAGAGATCCGGATGACCGGCGTCCACACCGGTGTCCAGGACGGCGACCTTGACGCCCTTGCCGTCGTAGCCCGACTTCCACACCTCGGGCGCGCCGATCTGCGGCACGCTCACATCGAGGGACGCCTCGACCTTGCCGTCCAGCCAGAGCTTGTCGATGCCCTCGCCGAGTTGCTTCGCGGCCTTCGTGGTGGGTTCGGTGCCGAGCGCGGGGGCGATGTCCGACCAGAAGGCGGTCGACTTCTTCGCGCTGAGTGCGGCGCCGTCGATCGTGGGCAGCGCGAGCGTCCGGCGCGCGCCGTCGGGGGTCGCACTGCCCTTCGTGTACGTCGCGATCACCGGGGTGGTGCCGGTCTTCGCGTCGGCGTACCCCTGCTGCACGAGCTGGGTGACGTTGAAGAGGGCCGGGTCGAGGCGGCCCGCGTTCACCAGCGGGATCGCGTCCGCAGGCAGGACACTGACCTCGCCGTCCTTCTCGCTCGACACGAAGGTGGCGGCCTCACGCCCTTTGCCACGCTGCACGTCGACGGCGTACTTGCCGTCCGGGCCGACGCTGAGCGACACGGTGTCGCCGGTGATGAGGGTGACGGTCTGCGTCTTCGTGGCCGCGGTCCCGGCGCTGCTTCGCTTGGGCGCGTCGTCGGGTGCGGTGACCCGCGGTCCGGAATCGGCCGTGGCGGGCGTGATCGCGCCCGTGAGTAGTCCTGCCGCTCCTGCCACTGCCCAGAGGGCGTGGAGTCTTCGCATGGGTGGCGTCCTCCCCTGAACGCTGACAACGCTTCCGGCCTGGTCAGCGGAAGCCAGTGATCAGAGTGAGCGCTGCGCGGAAATCGGCTCAAGGGAATCCTGTGGCCGAGGAGTGCCAACGCCCTCTTCGGCCAAGGGACCTTATGAGGTCGAGGGTGCCCCAGTGGCCGGGCTGCTCGGTGACGATGCGCCACGCCTGTGTGATGACGCAATGCCCGAACCGGCCCCCCTACCGGGGCTCCTCCGGTGCGTCTCCCGGCATGCACCGTCGCATCGCTGCTTCCAGTTCCTGGAGCACGGGTTCCGGCAGTGGGTGGGAGACTTCGCGCAGCGTCTCGAAGGCGGCGGAAGGCGAAATGCCGTGCACCGCGGTGAGAACACCGATGGCCCGGACGACCGTTGAGTGGGAGTCGACCGCATGCGAGGTCCCTTCGCCGAGACCCTTCTGCCGGTCACCTCTGAGTAGGCCGGGGTTGCGCCGGTTGGGGGCCGTGCCAGTCCAGGCACAGGACGGTGGCGTCGTCTCTCGGCGGACGGCCACCGTAGGAGTCGGCGACCGCGGCGACCATGGTGCGCACGACCTCGCGGGGGTGCTCGACGCCGGTCTCGCGCATGAGGCGGGGCAGGTCGACCGTCTCGGCCTGGCGTTCCTGCATGCCGTCGGTATAGAGCACGAGACGGTCGCCGGGGCGCAGGTCGAGGTTCTGTACCTGGTGGGGGCCCTGTCCGACGACACCGAAGGGCAGGTTCACGTCCAGACGCAGTTCCTCGACCGTGCCGTCGCGCAGTCGCAACGGCCAGGGGTGGCCGGCGTTGACGAGCTGGGCGCTGCTGCCGTCCAGGGCGATGCGCACCAGCTGGCCGGTGGCGAAGGTCTTCCGGCCGTGGTCGACCAGGGCCTGGTGGGTTTGGCGGGCCTGTTCGGCAAGGCCGGTGCCGGCGCGGCGGGCGCCGCGGGAGGCGTTGACGAGGAGGGTGGCCATGAGGGAGGCGTCGACGTCGTGGCCCATGGCGTCGGTGATGGACAGGTGCAGGGTGTCCTCGTCGAGGGAGTAGTCGTAGGTGTCACCGGCGATGTCCGAGGCCGGCACCAGGGCGCCAGCGAGGGCGAATTCGGCGGCCTCGCACGAGGAGGCCGAGGGCAGGAGCTGGCGCTGGATCTCCGCTGCCAGGCTGACCGAGGTGGTGCGGTTGCCCCAGTGGTAGAGGTCGGTGAAGCGGCGGTCGGTGACGATGATGTACGCCAGCGCGTGCGCGGCCTCCTCGACCTGCTCCAGCACGTCCTCCGTCACTTCGGTGAGGAACACCTCCAGTACACCGATGGCGTCACCCCGGTTGGTGACCGGGGCCAGAACCCGCTGCCCCTGCCCGTCCTCCGACGCCCGCACTGGTTTCTGGGTGCGCAGGACCTTGTCGTAGAGGCCGCTGCCGGCGAGCGGGACCTGCTCGGTGCGGCGCTCGTGCTGCGCACTTTTGCTGTCGCTTACCCGCAGCAGGCGCCGGCCCACGACGTCGACGAACAGGAACGACACGTACCGCGCGCCGAACCGGTCACGCAGATTACGCGCCACGACATCGAGGGAGCCCACCGGCGCGGCATTCTCCGCCGCCGCCAACACATCCGCCAGCCCCATCCGATCACGCAACACATCAGCCTCCCTGGTTACGGATCCTCCTTCCCGCCGACGCGACAAGCATTGCCGCCGTTCCAACTCCGTCAGCACGCAGGCGCGCCTTGAGTGATGCGGCGACGCGCTCGGCCACGGCCGTATGGGCCCATGCATCCGTCAGCCCACATGCTGCCGACGCCGTCCGTCAGTCCTTGCCGACGACGACCACCTCGTCCCCGGCCGCCCAGCGGCGCCGCTCGGGCTTGGGTGGGTTGATCCGCACGCCGTAGCCGGGGCTCGTCGACGCGTCGTCGTGGCTGCGGTATCCGATGGCGCACTCACCTCGTTGCCGGGCCGCGGCCACCACCGTGGCGAAGGCCGTCTCACATCCCGGCAGCACGTAGTCGGTGGCCGGTCGCAGGCGAATGCCGGTGCCCTCGGCCGAGAAGAGTTCCTCGAAGACCGCTGCCAGGTGCCGGTTCTGGGAGATCTGTGCCATGAGCAGGCCGATGAGCTTGCCACTGATGATCACGTCCGCGCCGGGACCGATGGGGGCCAGTGCCCGGTTGCGGTCGTCGATCAGCTCGGTGACGACCGGCAGTTCGCGCCCGGTGGCTTCCTCCAGCTGACGCAGCAGCAGGAGGGTGACCAGCGTGCGGTTGTCGGGATCGCCCGCCGGCTGTTCGGGGGCGGGCTCCCGGCCGAGCACGATCACACTGTCGTAGGAGTGAACGTCCAGACGTCGCAGGGTCTCGGGACGGGTGACGTCCCCGTGGTGCAGTGTCAGGGTCAGGCCGGTGCCGCCGTGCGCCTCGGCCTCGCTCACCTGCCGGACCGTCGCCGCGTCGCCGTCGTCCGCCACCACGTCGACGGCTGATCCGGGCCGGGCACGGCGGCGCAACTGGTCGACTATGAGCGGCGCACGGCGGTTCCAGCCCAGCAGGAGGACCCGCTCAGGCCGCGTGGGCGTCGCGGGGCCGGAGGCCATCGCCGCCTTCTCGACCGACTCCGCGCAGTCGTCGAGCCAGACCGTGTCGTCGTCGCGGGAGATGACGATGAGCAGGTCGTCCGGAGCGATGGGCGTCTGCGCCGGCGGGTTGAGCAGGGGGGCGCCTCCTCGCATGATCCCGACGACGGTCGACGTCGAGTAGGCCAGCAGCGCGTCGCCGAACGGCCGGCCGGCCAGGGCCGGCTCGGTGATCAGGTAGAACTCGTCGCCGGCGAAGTCGAGGAGCTCCTGGTGGACCAGGGAGAGGCCGGGGCCGCGCGCGGCCTGGACGATCAGCCGCGCGGTGACGTTGTCGCTCTCCAGGACGACACCGCCCGGTCCGGCGGCGAGAGAGGCGGCCAGGCGGTAGCGGTCGTCCCGGACGACGGCGACGACGGGCGGACGGGAGCCCTCCCCGGCCAGGGCCGCCCTGAGCGCCAGCAGCGTCTTGACCACCTCGGCGTCCGCGTCGGGCTCGTCGTGGGGCAGGACCAGCACCACGCCGGCCGCGGCCGGGCTGGTCAGGGTGAGTACCGACGGGTCGGTGGTGGGGCCGCTGCGGCAGATCAGCCGTGTCCGGCCGACAGGACCCACCTTGGTGCTCAGGGCCACTTCCATGGCGGTCTTGTCCCGGTCGGCCAGCACGGCCACCGCCGCGCGAGGCTGGTTGGCGCCCGCGGCCACCAGTTCGCCCACCACCGTGAAGACCTGCTCCGACCACCCCAGGACCACGGCGTGGCCTTGTTCGAGCACGGTGGAACGGCCCCGTCGCAACTCGGTGAGCCGCTCCGTGAGCGCCGTGGTGATCAGGCCGACGAGCGTCGAGACGTACAGCAGGGCGACCAGGGCGAGCAGTACCGACATCGTCACGCGCAGCGGCGGCCCCGTGGCACCGCCCAGCCGCAGCGTCTCCCCGGTGAGGTGCCACACCTGCGCCAGCCGGTCCGCCGGGGACGCCGGCGCGTCGGGGTCGGTCCACACCAGCACGGCACTGGCCGGGACGACGACGGCCAGACACAACAGCGCCATCCAGCCGACGAGCGCGGACGCACCGCGGGCCAGCGTGCTGTCGAACCAGTAGCGGGCTCTGTCACCGAACCGGGTGTGCCGCTGCGCCACCTCTCCCCTCCCCCTTCGTCGCCCCGCGCTCCTGGGGCAGTCTGGGAGATCGATCGCAGCGGAAGACGGAGTTCGCCCGGCATTCATCCCTTCGGGTCCCCCGAGCCGTCCATGCCGGACGGACGTGTGTGACGTCAGGGTTTGTCGCGTCTTCGCTCCTTCGAGTCAACGCCGGTGCGAAGCGCGGGTGCCTGGTGGCGGCCGCCAGTACAAAAGCCGCATGACTGAAGATCACGCGGTTGTACGCGCAGACGGCGGTCTCTCCCGGAGGGGCTTCGCGGCGGCGGCCGGCACGGCCACAGTGGCGACGGCCCTCACCGGCGGTACCTCCGCGGCTCTCCCCGCAGCGGCCCCAGTGGCCGCACCGGCCGCTCCCGCCGCGCCGGGCGAGCGTCGTGGCGCCGACTTCGAACGGTGCCTCGCCGTCGCTCGCGCACTGCTCGTACTGGACTCCGACGACCGCCCCCTCGTCCCGCGTTACCAGCGCGTCCTCCACAAGGGGCTGCCGGCCCAGCGGCGGACACGTCCCAAGAACGTCCTGGTCATCGGCGCCGGTCCGGCCGGTCTCGTGGCTGCCTGGCTGCTGAGGGAGGCAGGGCACCGTGTGACGGTGCTGGAGGCCAACGGCAACCGCGCGGGCGGACGCATCAAGACCTTCCGCAAGGGCGGGCACGAACACGCCGACCAGCCCTTCGCCGATCCCCGCCAGTACGCCGAGGCCGGCGCGATGCGCATCCCTGCCAGCCATCCCCTGGTGATGGAGCTGATCGACCAGTTCGGCCTGAAGAAGCGGCGCTTCCACTATGTCGACGTCGACGCCGAAGGGCGTCCCGCCGCCCGCACCTGGATCCACGTCAACGGGATCCGTGTGCGGCGCGCCGACTACGCCCGCGCGCCCCGGCGCGTGAACCGCTCCTTCGGTGTCCCCAAGGCCCACTGGGACACCCCCGCCGCCACCATCCTGCGCTCCGCGCTGGACCCGGTGCGCGACGAGTTCAGCTACGTCGGCAAAGACGGCAAGCGGGTCGGCAAGCCGCTCCCCGAGCGGTTGCGGGGCTGGGCGCGTGTGGTGCAGCGGTTCGGTGACTGGTCGATGTTCCGCTTCCTGACCGAGCACGCGGGTCTCGACGAGCGGACCATCGACCTGATCGGCACCCTCGAGAACCTCACCTCACGCCTTCCGCTGTCCTTCATCCACAGCTTCATCGGCTCCTCCCTCATCAGTCCGGACACGCCCTTCTACGAGCTGGAGGGCGGCACGGCCGTACTGCCGGACGCCCTTCTCGAACGCGTACGCAAGGACGTGCGGTTCGACCGGCGTGTCACGCGGATCGCCTACCACCACCCCGACCGTCCGTCGCCGGACGGCGGACACGTCCGGAGCAAGGGCCCGCACGTATGGGTGGACACCGTGTCCGAGGGACGCGACGGTCCCGTCGTGCGCGAACAGTTCACGGCGGACGTCGCCGTGGTCACGGTGCCGTTCTCCGGACTGCGCCACGTACAGATCGCCCCGCCCCTGTCGTACGGCAAGCGCCGCGCGGTCTGCGAGCTGCACTACGACAGCGCGACCAAGGTGCTGCTGGAATTCAGCCGCCGCTGGTGGGAGTTCGACGAGGCCGACTGGAAGCGCGAGCTGAACGCCGTCGACCCGGGCCTGTACGAGGCCTACCGCACCGGCCGCGCCGCCTCCGACGGCAGCCTGCTCGGCGCTCACCCCTCCGTGCCCGCCGGGCACATCACGACGGGTCAGCGCACCCACTACGCCGCCAACCGCGCGGTCACCCGCGAGCAGCCGGAGGCGGTCGACGTCGTGGGGGGCGGCTCGGTGTCGGACAACGCCAACCGGTTCATGTTCCACCCCTCCCACCCGGTTCCGGGCAGCCCGGGGGGTGTCGTCCTGGCCTCCTACAGCTGGGCGGACGACGCGCTGCGCTGGGACTCCCTGGACGACGAGGCTCGCTACCCGCACGCCCTGTGCGGCCTGCAGCAGGTCTACGGACAGCGCGTCGAGGTCTTCTACACCGGCGCCGGCCGCACGCAGAGCTGGCTGCGCGATCCCTACGCCTACGGTGAGGCGTCCGTGCTCCTGCCCGGTCAGCACACCGAGTTGCTGTCCGCCATTCCGGCGCCCGAGGGTCCGTTGCACTTCGCGGGGGACCACACGTCCGTCAAGCCGGCGTGGATCGAGGGAGCCGTGGAGTCCGCCGTGCGGGCCGCCTTGGAGATCCATGGCGCGTGAGTGGCGTGGCCCCCGGGCCCACGGCACCGCCCCTGGCCCCGGCGCACCGACGCCGGGGCCGTCGGGCTCCCGTCACACGTCCGAACACCCGGCCGTCAACAGGAGCTGCCGCAGGACGACGAGCTACCACAGGACGAAGAGCTACCGCAGGACGAAGAACTGCCGCAGGACGAAGAGCTGCCGCCGGAGCAGGAGGACGAGCCGCCGCAGGAAGAACCGGACGGCGAGCTGTCGCAGGCGTCACTCGCGGCGTACCAGGACGAATCGCTGGAGTAGGTGCCGACGCCTCCTGCCACCACGGCGCCGCTGCTCGCCGGCCGTACCCCGTGTCCCGGCTCCCAGCCGTACTCGGACGCCTGCCAGCCCAGATCGTCCCAGGCGCGCCGCCAGGCGCGACGCATGAGCCAAGCACAGAGCACAACCACCCCCGGCACGGCAACGGCCAGCACGACCAGAGCAGTCACCATCACGTCCCCCCCTTCCACCGGGCCGGGTGCCCGGGTGCCCGTACCATGCCCTCCGCCCTTGCGATGTCAATCTCCCCTTGAGCAAACCAAGAGGTTCTCCAGGCGGGCGCCGTGAAACTTCTGTGCGCGAGGAGGAGACTTTAAGTTTCAAACTTCAAATGCGTCGTGGCAGCTGCGACAGTGAGTCCCACGGGGGCGACACATGACGTCATGTCACAGCACCGGGACGACAGTTGGCCTACCACGACCAGTACCAGCGGACAGCCGGCGCCTTCCTGAGCCCCGTCCTCGGATGGGTCCTGGCGCTCACCGGCGCGGTGGTGCTTCCGCTCGCCGCCGCGACCGCGCTCGAGCCGGACGTCGGGCAGTGGCGTGATCACAGCCCGGGCGTCTACACCGTGAAGGTCGCTGAGGAGGCGCCCGGGAAACCGGGCGCCTCGGCGCCGCGGGGCCGGGGCGGTGCCGCCGCGACGGTCTCCGCCCCGACCCCCGCGCCCTCACCCCTGCCGGCGCCGGCCCCTCCGTCGGGTGGCGACCCTCCGTAAGGCGGCTTCCGGGTCAGGCCCGCCAGACGTAGCGCCGTTCCGGACGCCCGGCCACGCCGTAGCGCAGGGACACCTCCGCGCGGCCGACGGTGTGGAAGTGCTCCAGGTAGCGGCGGGCGCTCACGCGGGAGACGCCCGTCAGCGCCGCGCACTCGGTGGCTGACAGGGTGCCCTCCGCCGCGCGCAGGGCCCGTTCGACCAGTTCCGCGGTCTCCACGCTCATCCCCTTGGGCAGAGTGGGGGCCGGTGCGGGGACGATCGCTCCGGCCAGGACACGGTCCACGTCCGCCTGGCCCCGTACGACGGCCGTGAGCAGCCGGCCCCGCTGGGCGGCGTAGCGCTCCAGGCGGGGGCGCAGGTCCTCGAAGTCGAAGGGTTTGAGGAGGTAGTCGACCACGCCGCGGCGGACGGCGCCGCGTACCGTGTCGGCCTCCTGCGCGGCGCTGATGACCATGACGTCGCAGTCGGGGCCGGCGGTGCGCAGCCGGGGGATGACGTCGAGGCCGAAGATGTCGGGGAGATACAGGTCGAGCAGGACGAGGTCGGGGCGCAGCGCGCCCACGGCCTCGATCGCCTGGCCGCCGGTGTGGGCCGTGCCGACGACGCGGAACGGCTCGACGCGTTCGACGAACGTGCGGTGGACCCGGGCGACCATGAAGTCGTCGTCGACGACGAGGACGTCGATGCCGTCCGCGGTTCCGTGCACCCTGTCGCGTGTTCCGGTGGTCATGGGGCCACTCCTTCCGCCAGTGCGTCGGTGAGCCGGCCGACGGTCAGGCGTGCGGTGAACACGGCCCCGTCGGGGGTGTTGGCCACCGAGATCTCACCCCCGTGCCGTTCGCAGACCAGCTTGGTCAGGGCCAGTCCGATGCCCCGCTCTCCCTCACGCGCGGCCTTGGTGGTGAAGCCGTGCGAGAACACCTCGCGGGCCAGTTCGGGGGCCACACCCGGCCCGGAGTCGCGGACCACGATCTCCACGCTGGAGGCGTCCTGCCGCAGCGCCACCTCGACCCACCGCTCCCCGTCCGGGGCGGCGGCGTCGACGGCGTTGTCCACGAGGTTGCCCACCACGGTCGCCACGTCGGCGGCGTCCTCCGGGGCCAGCCGCTCCAGCGCGGTGTCGTCCGAGATGCGCAGGCGGACCTTCCGTTCGGCCGCGAGGGACGCCTTGGCCATCAGCAGCGCCGCCACGGCGGTGTCCCGGACACGGCGGCTGAGGGTGACGTCGAGCGACTGGCGTCGCTGGTTCAGCGCGCGGATGTAGCGCACGACTTCGTCCTGCTCGCCGATCTGGATCAGCCCCGAGATGGTGTGCAACTGGTTGGCGAACTCGTGGGCCTGTGCCCGCAGCAGCTCCGAGGAGCTGCGGAAGGACCCGATCTCTCGTTCCAGCCGGGCCAGTTCGGTGCGGTCGCGCAGGGTGGTGACGGAGCCGAGGAGCCGGCCGTCCTTGGTGACGGTCATCCGGTTCATCACCAGGACCCGGCCGTGGCGGACGACGACCTCGTCCGGCTCACCGGCGGCGGTGGTGCCGGCCAGCACGTCCCGCAGCCGTCCTTCGATGCCCAGGCCGTCCAGGCTCTGGCCGACGCAGTCCTCGGGCAGGTCGAGCAGGCGGCGGCCCATGTCGTTGACGAGGGTGAGCCGTTGCTGCGGGTCCAGGGCGACCACGCCCTCGGCGATCCCGTACAGCATCGCCTCCCGGTGCTCGGCGAGTCCGGCGATCTCCCGTGGCTCCAGCCCGAGGGTCTGCCGCTTCACCCGCCGGGCGAGCAGCCAGGAGCCCGCCACGCCGAGTCCGCTGGCGATGCCCAGATAGGCGAGCAGGTACGAGGAGGCGCCGCTGAGGCGCTGCCACACCGTCGGATCGGCCTCACCGATCATCACCGTGCCGAGGATCCGGCCTAGGTTCTCCTCCGTCGCACCGAGGACGGGGACCTGGGCGGCCAGCTCGCGGTTGCCGTCCAGGGTCAGCTGCCCGGACCAGCCGCGCCCCGGGAGGGCGCCCCGCCGCGGGGGCAGCCGCTCGCCGACCACCGTGGGATTGGTGGAGCTGACGATCCGGCCGGCGGCGTCGGCCACCGTCACCGAGGTCACTCCGGACTGCGCCTGTGTGGCGTGCACCAGCGGGGCGAGCGTCTCCCCGGGGGCGGGGCGCACCAGCTGGCTGCGTATCAGCGGGTTCGCGGCCAGCTGTTCGGCCAGTGCGCTCACCCGGCGTCCTTCGACGCGGTTGAAGGTGGCCTGCGACTGGGCGAGCGAGACCGCGGCGACCGCCAGCAGCACCACCACGACGATGGCGAGCTGGAGCACCAGCATCTCGCCCGCGAGCGAATGGCGACGGAAGGTGGCGACCACAACGAACTCAATCTTTACTGCTGACACAAGTGGGGCGGCTCATGTGCCGAGTCGCACAATCATGACCCCGGCCAGGGAAAACCGGAAGTGAGGTGGCATGAGACGTCCCGCACGCGCTCTGCGCGGCGCCTTCGCCGCCCTGGTCCTGCTGGTGGCCTGCGGATGCGGGGGGTGGCCGGGCGACGGGCCGGCACGGGATCTGCGGCTCATGGTGCCGAACACTCCCGGCGGGGGCTACGACACCACGGCCCGCACCGCGGCCAGGGTGATGGAGGAGAGCGGCATCGCCTCCGACGTGCAGGTGTTCAACCTGCCGGGGGCCGGGGGCACGGTGGGGCTGCAGCGCCTCGCCGACGAGAAGGGCAACGGCGATCTCGCGCTGCAGATGGGGCTGGGCGTGGTGGGCGCCTCGCACGCGGCCGGGTCACGGGTGACCGTCACCAAGACCACCCCGATCGCCCGCCTGATCGAGGAGGCCGGCGCGGTCGTGGTGCGCGCGGACTCGCCGTACCGGACGATCGGCGCTCTGGTGGACGCCTGGCGCGAGGACCCCGGCCGGCTCAGGGTGGGCGGTGGTTCCTCCGTCGGCGGGCCCGACCATCTCCTGCCGATGGAGCTGGCGCAGGCGGTGGGCATCGACCCGAGGAAGGTCCGCTACGTGCCGTACGACGGCGGGGGCGGTGATCTGCTGCCCGCACTGCTGGAGGGCCGGGTCGACGTCGCCACCAGCGGGTTCGGCGAGTTCCTCGACCAGCGGCGCGGCGGCCGGGTGCGGGTCCTCGCCGTCACCGGTGAACGGCCGGTGGGTGTCCTGCCGGGCGTCCCGACGCTGAAGTCCTCCGGGATCGACCTGGTCTTCGACAACTGGCGGGGCATCGTGGCCCCGCCCGGCATCAGCGACAGCGACCGGCGGCGCTGGGTCGAGGCGCTGACCGAGCTGCACGCCTCCCGCCGGTGGCAGGAGGAGCTCCGACGGCACGGCTGGACCGACGTGTTCGCCACCGGCCGCGCCTTCGAGTCCTTCCTCGCCCGGCAGGACGCGCAGGTCGCCGGTCTCGTCCGCCGTCTCGGACGACCGTGAGGTCAGGAGCCGCCCGCGGTGGGGCCGATGCCGCTCAGCTCCCGGACGGTGCCGCCGAGTTTCGCCCGGAGGGGCTCGAGCATCTTCGGCTTGGCGCTGACCACCCAGCGCATGCCGACGAGGTACTTGCCCCCGTACACGCGGGCCGACTCCAGCCAGGTCTCCTTGAGTTTCTCCTCGGGGAAGGTGGTGATGAGGAAGTCGCCCTTCTCGGTGTGGCACACGCCCTCGCGCAGTTCGTCGGCCTCGGTGCGGATCTTCACCTTGCAGCCGGCCAGTCCGGCGATCACCTCCACCTTCGCCGGGGCGACGACGCCGGCGGCGGGAGCGGCGGCGGCTTTGCTCGGTGTCGCCGCCTTGCCGCCGCCGGCCGGCTCGTCGTCGCCACCGCCGCCGCAGGAGGTGACCAGGGTTAGCACGGCCAGCGCGGCGGCCGGTGCCGCCACGCGCATCCGGTGGGTGTGCGAGGGGGTCCGGTCGGTGGATCGTGCGTGCGGTTGCTGCTGGGACACGTCGCCTCTCCGCGTGCGGTCTGTTCTGCCCTGGCGGGCAGGCAGGGGTACTCGGAAGAGGTACGGATGCGCGCCCGGAACCGTTCACACGCTTTCCGCGAGAGAACTCTCCGTCCCGCCGAACTGGGTCCGGTACAGCTCCGCGTACCGCGCTCCCGCCGCGAGCAGTTCCTCGTGCGTGCCGCGTTCCACGATCCGGCCGGCCTCGACGACCAGGATCTGGTCCGCCGTCCGGACGGTGGAGAGCCGGTGGGCGATCACGACCGCGGTCCTGCCTTCGAGGGCTTCGGAGAGTGCTTCCTGGACGGCGGCCTCGGAGGTGTTGTCCAGGTGGGCGGTGGCCTCGTCGAGGATGACGACGCGCTGCCGGGCCAGCAGCAGCCGTGCGATGGTCATGCGCTGGCGTTCGCCGCCGGAGAGCCGGTAGCCGCGTTCACCGACCACGGTGTCGAGGCCGTCGGGCAGGGAACGTACGAGGTCGTCGAGCCGGGCCCGGCGCAGGGCGTCCCACAGGTCGGTCTCCGTGGCGGTGGGGCGGGCCAGGAGGAGGTTGGCGCGGACGGTGTCGTGGAAGAGGTGCCCGTCCTGGGTGACCATGCCGAGGGTCTCCCGCAGGGACTGGGCGCTGAGGTCGCGGACGTCGACGCCGCCGACGCGCACGGTGCCCCCGTCGGTGTCGTAGAGGCGCGGCAGCAGTTGCGCGACGGTGGACTTGCCCGCGCCGGAGGAGCCGACGAGCGCCACGGTCCGGCCCGGTTCGGCGCGGAAGGAGATGCCGTGCAGGACCTCGTCGCCGCCGCGCCTGTCCAGGGAGGCGACCTCTTCCAGGGAGGCCAGCGAGACCTTGTCGGCGGCGGGGTAGCCGAAGCGGACGTCGTCGAACTCGACCGCGACGGGACCGTCGGGCACCGGGCGGGCGTCCGGCTTCTCCTCGATGAGCGGCCGGAGGTCCAGCACCTCGAAGACCCGCTCGAAGCTGACCAGGGCGCTCATCACCTCGACGCGGGCACCGGCCAGCGCGGTCAGCGGCGCGTACAGCCGGGTGAGGAGCAGCGCCAGGGACACGACCGCGCCCGCGTCGAGCGTGCCGCGCAGGGCGAGATAGCCGCCGAGGCCGTAGACCAGGGCCAGGGCGAGGGCGGAGACGAGGGTGAGGGCGGTGATGAAGGCCGCCTGCGCGGTGGCCGTGCGGACGCCGATGTCCGCGACCCGGCGGGCGCGTTGCGCGAACTCCGCCGACTCCTCCTCCGGGCGTCCGAAGAGCTTGACGAGGGTGGCGCCGGGTGCGGAGAAGCGCTCGGTCATGCGGGTGCCCATCGCGGCGTTCAGCGTCGCCGCCTCCCGCTGCATGCGGGCCATCCGGCTGCCCATGCGCCGGGCCGGGATCACGAACACCGGCAGCAGCACCAGCGCCAGCAGGGTGATCTGCCAGGACAGGGTGAGCATTACGGCGAGCGTGAGCAGCAGCGTGACGAGGTTGCTGACCACCCCGGAGAGGGTGTTGCTGAACGCGCGCTGGGCGCCGATGACGTCGTTGTTGAGACGGGAGACGAGGGCTCCCGTACGGGTGCGTGTGAAGAACGCCACCGGCATGCGCTGGACATGGTCGAAGACGGCGGTGCGCAGGTCGAGGATGAGGTGCTCCCCGAGCGTCGCCGACAGGCGCCGGCCGAGGATGCCGAGTGCCGCCTCCGCCACCGCGATCAGTGCGATGAGCACGGCCAGGCGTACGACGGTGTGCTCGTCGCCGTCCGCGACGATCACGTTCACGACCCGCCCGGCCAGGACGGGAGTCGCCACGGCGAGCAGGGCGGTCCCCACGCCGAGCAGGACGAAGAGGGCGATGCGGCGCCGGTGCGGTCGGGCGAACACGCCGATGCGGCGCAGGGTGGTGCGGGCGAAGGGGCGGCGCTCCTGCTCGGCGTTCATGACGCTGTGCAGTTGTGTCCACGCTGTGGTTTCCATGCTCATGGCAGTAAAGGTAGAACCTCAAGCAATCTTGAGGTCAAGACGTTCGCGTATCTCCCCGGCATACCGCACAATCAGCCCGATCCCCCTCTCTCCGCTCCCCTCGCAAAGGCCCTTATGACGCTCTCCTCACAGCCGCTTCCCGCGCGTAAGACGCCGTCCCCGCTTCCGCAACCCGCCGTTGGCGGGGCGTGGGAAACCTCTTCGGACGTGACAGCGGTACAACTCCCCGAACTCCGCCCGGGACGACTCCCCCGTCGCGTCCCGGTCCGCCGCCTGCGTCAGATCCTGTGCCTGCTTCCGCTCCTGCTCGTGACCGTGGTCGCGGTACAGCACCGGTCGGTGCTCGCCGAGGGTTTCGCGCACTTGGGCACCGCCGAGTGGCCGTGGCTGCTGGCCGCGGTCGGCGCGACCTGTCTGACCTGGGTCGCCGCCGCCTGCACCCGGCAGGGAGCGGTGGTCGAACGGCTGCCCCGACGGCGGCTGCTCGCGACGCAGTTCGCCGCGGGCGCGGCCAACCACCTGCTGCCGACCGGGCTGGGCGCGAGCGCGGTGAACCTGCGGTTCATGACGGTGTGCGGACTGCCGCTCGCCCGCTCCTCGGCCGCCCTCGCGCTGTATCTGCTGGCGGAGAGCGTCGGCCGGGTGGCCCTGCTCGGCGCCCTGCTCGTCGCGTTCCCCGACGCGCTGCGGCTCGGCACGCTGCTGCCCGACGCGGCGTTCGGCCCGCTGCTGGCCGCCGCCGGCGTGGTGCTGGTCGTCGCGATCGCGGTGCTGGTTTTCGTGCGGCGGGTGCGCTCCGCCCTGGTGTCCTTCCTGCGGACGGCGCTCGGCGAGGCCCGTTCGGTCCACACCCGCCCGGCCCGGGCCCTGGCCCTGTGGGGCGGCTCACTTGCCTTCCCCGCGCTGCAGGCCTCCGTACTGGTCCTGGTGGGGCAGGCGTTGGGGCTCTCGGTGCCGCCCGCGCACATGGCGGTGGCCTACCTGGCGGCGACGGTCGCCGTGGCGCTGGTGCCCACCCCGGGCGGGCTCGGCTCGGTGGAGGCGGCACTGGTCATGGCACTGGTGGCGGCGGGCGGCCCGGCCGCGGTGGCCACCGCCGTGGTGCTGGCCTTCCGGGTCGTCACGGTGTGGCTGCCGCTGCTGCCGGGCGCGGTGACGCTGGCGACGCTGGTGCGGCTGAAGGTGATCTGACCGCCCGGCAGGCACCCGGGTTCGCCGGGCGGTCCGCGGTGGGATTCCGTCACCTCCTGCCCCGGTTCGGCCCGTTCCCCGGTACGGAACCCCGTGCGGAATGCGGCAGGATGAACGACCGTGCCGGCCGCGGGTCAGGGTGGTCCGGCGCGACGGAACATCCCGGAAAGACGAGCAGGTGACGACGTGACGAGACTTCATATCCGGCCGCAGGCGACAGTGTTCGCCGCAGTTCAGCGCCCCGGAGGTGAGCGGTGAACCGTGCGCTCACCGTGGACGACCTGGTCTTCGCCGGGATCGCCCTGGGGTCGGGTCTGCTGGCGGCCTTCGCGCTGCGCATGCTGCTGCGCTGGCTGGGCGGGCACGCCGACCGCACCCGCTGGACGGGGGACGACGTCATCGTGCACGCGCTGCGGGCCGTGGTGCCGTGGGCCGCGATCGTGGGCGGCGTGGCGGGCGCGGCGGCGGTGCTGCCGCTGACCCGCACGGTGCAGCACAACACCAACCAGGTGCTGACGGTGCTGCTCATCTTCGTGGCGACGGTGTCGGTGGCACGGGTGGTCACCGGACTGGTGCGCACGGTGACCCAGTCGCGTTCCGGTGTCGCCGGCTCGGCCACGATCTTCGTCAACATCACCCGGATCCTGGTCCTGGCGATCGGCTTCCTGGTGGTGCTGCAGACGCTGGGCATCTCCATAGCCCCGCTGCTCACCGCCCTGGGTGTCGGCGGTCTGGCGGTGGCTCTGGCGCTGCAGGACACCCTCGCCAACCTCTTCGCGGGCATCCACATCCTCGCCTCCAAGACCGTCCAGCCCGGTGACTACATCCGGCTGAGCAGCAACGAGGAGGGCTACGTCGAGGACATCAACTGGCGGCAGACGACGATCCGCAACCTGTCCAACAACCTCGTCGTGATCCCCAACGGTCAGCTCGCGAAGACGAACATGACCAATTTCATGCGCCCCGAGGAACAGCTGACCGTCCTGGTGCAGGTCGGGGTGGCCTACGACAGCGACCTGGATCATGTGGAGCGGGTGACCAACGAGGTCATCGCCGAAACGATGGCCGAGGTCGAGGGCGCCGTGGCGGACCACGAGCCGATCATCCGGTTCCACACCTTCGGCGACTCCCGCATCGGCTTCACCGTGATCCTGGGCGTCGGCGAGTTCAGCGACCAGTACCGGATCAAGCACGAGTTCATCAAGCGCCTGCACAAGCGCTACCGCGCCGAGGGCATCCGCATCCCCGCCCCGGCCCGGACGGTGGCGCTCCAGCAGGGCGCGGCCGTCATCCCGCAGCAGCGGACCGGCGAGATCGAGCCGGGCGAGATCACCGCGGCGCGCTTCGACTGAGAGGTCCTGAGGCGCTCCGCCGTGCGGACGTCGCCGACGGTGACCGGCGCGACCCTGCCGTAGGCCGTCGGCGACGCACCGCAGTCGCCCGTTCACCGTGGGGTGGCCGGTTGCCCGAAATCGGTCACGGACCCCTGTCGAGACGAGGTCGATCACGAGATATCTTGATGTCGAGCAATGTTGCAGACGTGGAGCGGAGCACCCGGTGACTGACTCGACCATCATCTATACGCACACTGACGAGGCCCCGGCCCTGGCAACGTATTCCTTCCTGCCGGTGGTCCAGGCGTACGCCTCGCAGGCGGGTGTCGCCGTCGAGACCCGCGACATCTCGCTGGCCGGGCGCATCATCGCCGTGTTCCCGGAGTACCTGAGCGAGGACCAGCGCATCCCGGACTCCCTCGCGGAGCTCGGCGAGCTGGCCAAGACGCCCGCCGCCAACATCATCAAGCTGCCGAACATCTCGGCGTCCATCCCGCAGCTCAAGGCCGCGATCGCCGAGCTGCAGGGCCAGGGCTACGCCCTGCCGGACTACCCGGACGACCCGAAGACCGACGAGGAGCGCGAGATCCGCGCCCGCTACGACAAGGTCAAGGGCTCCGCCGTGAACCCGGTCCTGCGTGAGGGCAACTCGGACCGCCGCGCCCCCGCCTCGGTCAAGAACTACGCCAAGTCCCACCCGCACCGCATGGGCGCCTGGACCGCCGAGTCCAAGACGGACGTGGCGACCATGGGCGTGGACGACTTCCGCTCCACGGAGAAGTCCGTGGTGATCGCCGAGGACGGCGCGCTCCGCATCGAGCTCAAGGGCGACGACGGCTCCACCACCGTGCTGCGCGAGTCCGTACCCGTCCAGAAGGGCGAGGTCGTCGACGCCTCCGTGATGCGCGTCGGCGCGCTGCGCGAGTTCCTGACCGCGCAGGTCGCCAGGGCCAAGGCGGAGGATGTGCTGTTCTCCGTGCACCTGAAGGCCACGATGATGAAGGTCTCCGACCCGATCGTCTTCGGCCACGTGGTGCGCGCCTTCTTCCCGAAGACGTTCGCGCGTTTCGGCGACAAGCTCGCCGCGGCCGGCCTCACCCCGAACGACGGTCTGGGCGGCATCTGGAAGGGCCTGGACGCCCTGCCGGAGGGTGCCGAGATCAAGGCCTCCTTCGACGCCGAGCTCGCCGAGGGCCCGGAGCTGGCGATGGTCGACTCCGACAAGGGCATCACCAACCTGCACGTGCCGTCGGACGTCATCATCGACGCCTCCATGCCGGCCATGATCCGCACCTCCGGCCACATGTGGGGTCCGGACGGGCAGGAGCACGACGCCCTCGCGGTCATCCCGGACTCCTCCTACGCGGGCGTCTACCAGGCCGTGATCGAGGACTGCAAGGCCAACGGCGCCTTCGACCCGTCCACGATGGGCACGGTGCCGAACGTCGGCCTCATGGCGCAGAAGGCCGAGGAGTACGGCAGCCACGACAAGACCTTCGAGATCGCCACCACGGGCACGGTCCGCCTGGTCGACCAGAACGGCACCGCCGTCATCGAGCAGACCGTCTCGGCCGGTGACATCTTCCGCGCCTGCCAGACCAAGGACGCCCCGATCAAGGACTGGGTGAAGCTGGCCGTCACCCGCGCCCGCGCCACCGGCGACCCGGCGGTGTTCTGGCTGGACGAGACCCGCGCGCACGACGCCAACCTGATCGCCAAGGTCAACACGTACCTCGCCGAGCACGACACCGAGGGCCTGGACATCCGGATCCTCAACCCGGTCGAGGCCACGAAGCTGTCGGTGGAGCGCATCCGCCGCGGTGAGAACACCATCTCGGTCACCGGCAACGTGCTCCGTGACTACCTGACCGACCTGTTCCCGATCCTGGAGCTGGGCACCAGCGCCAAGATGCTGTCGGTGGTCCCGCTGATGGCGGGCGGCGGCCTCTTCGAGACCGGTGCGGGCGGCTCGGCGCCGAAGCACGTGCAGCAGCTGGTCAAGGAGAACTACCTGCGCTGGGACTCCCTGGGTGAGTTCTTCGCCCTGGTGCCGTCCCTCGAGCAGTACGCCAAGGTGACGGGCAACGCCCGGGCCCAGGTCCTGGCCGACGCCCTCGACCGCGCCACGGCGACCTTCCTCAACGAGGACAAGTCCCCGACCCGGCGCGTCGGCGGCATCGACAACCGCGGCAGCCACTTCTACCTGTCCCTGTACTGGGCACAGGAGCTGGCCCGGCAGACCGACGACGCGGAGCTGGCGAAGGCCTTCGCCCCGCTCGCCGAGACGCTCGCCGCCAACGAGCAGAAGATCGTCGACGAGCTGATCGGCGCGCAGGGCAAGCCGACCGACATCGGCGGCTACTACCAGCCCGACCCGGCGAAGGCGGCGGAGGCCATGCGCCCGTCCGCGACCTGGAACGGCGTCCTGGCGTCCCTGAGCTGACGTCACCGGCCCCGGGCTGATCGCCCGACGGCATGCGACTCCGCCCCGACCGGCATGATGTCCGGCCGGGGCGGGGTCGTCTTCGGACAAGCTGAGGCCCCGAAGGAAACTTCTGACACCGTCCCGTGGAGCCGCCGCATGACCGACGCCCCGCAGTCCTTCGACGTCCTGCCCGGCGCCGAGTGCTCCCCCGTCATCCTGCACGTTCCGCACGGGGCGCGGGAGGTGCCGCCGTCCGTACGGGCGGACATCGTGCTCGACGACGAGGAACTCGCCCGGGAGCTGGACCACATCACCGACGCGCACACGGCGGAGATCGCCGAGGTGGCGGCGGGCCTGGCCGGAGTCACGCCGTGGCGGTTCGTCAACCGGCTGTCGCGGCTGGTCGTCGACCCCGAGCGGTTCCCGGACGAGCGGGAGGAGATGCGGGCCGTCGGCATGGGGGCGGTGTACACACGGACCACGCACGGCGACGTGCTGCGGCCCGGGCACGTCGAGGCCGGGCCGCTCGTCGAGCGGTACTTCCTGCCGTACGCGCGGGCGATGACACGGGCGGTGGAGGAACGCCTGGCGGCCACCGGGCGGGCGGTGATCATCGACGTGCACTCGTACCCCAGCGCCCGGCTGCCGTACGAGCTGCACGGCGAGGGGCCCCGGCCGCCGGTGTGTCTCGGCACCGACTCCTTCCACACCACCGACGGGCTGCTGCACGCCGCGCGGACGGCGTTCGGGGAGACGGAGCTCGACAGCCCGTTCAGCGGCGCCTACGTTCCGCTGGAGTTCTACGGCACCGACCCGCGGGTCGAGGCGCTCATGGTGGAGATCCGCCGGGACACCTACATGACCGAACCGGGCGGCCCCGCCGGGCCCGGTCTTGAGCGGCTCGCCGGCGCCCTGGCACGCCTCGTCGACGCCGTGTCCGGCTGGGCCGACACCGTGTCCGGCTGACCGGCCAGGAGGCGTCGTCGAGGAGGTAGGGGCGAACGCGGCGAACGGGTGGGTGACGTCCTCGACCACGCCATGTCCGGGACCGGACGCCGGTGTACCAGCGCGTGCGCCGCCGTCCGCTCGTTCACGCCGTTGTCCGGCCGGTGCGGGGGCGCACGGCTCGCCGGCAGCCCTGTCTTGCGGGGCCTCGCCGAGGCGCGGGGCGGACACGGGGCGCACCGGCCGGGCGGTGTGGATCCTCCCCAGGGGTGAAGAGCGTTCAGCGGCAGCCGCCACCGGGCATCGTGCAAGGGACGTCCTCGTCACGGAGGGACACCGGGCATGGGGCCACCGCGGGCAGCGGGAGAACGGCTGGCAATGGCGTTACCCGTTCGAGTGGTGGCGCCTAGGCTTGATTGCTCTCGCGGTTGCACATCCGTACCAGAAGGCGCACGCGGTGCCAGTGGCCCGGCTACGCTCGCGGCGGAACACCGGGGGATGGGGGGAGCCAGTGGAGAGGTCCCGACGCGACCGCGCCCGGCGGCCGAAGCTGCCGGCCGCGGTCCCCGCCGTGCTGCTCGGCGCGCTCGGCGCTCTGGTCATCGGGACGGTGACCGGCCTGGCGGCGGACCCGTCGCGCCTGGTCGGCACCGGCGGATACGTCTTCGCCACCGGACTGCTGCTCGCCGTGGGCCTGTACGGCAGCACGTACGGCATCGACCTCGCGGACCTGCGCCGTGATCTGCGCGGTGTGGTGGTGGCCGTCACCCTGGGCGTCCTCGTCAAGGCCGGCCTGATCGCGGGCGTCATGGTGCTGGCCTTCGACCGCCCGGAGTACCTGATCCTCGGCATCGTCGTGGCGCAGATCGATCCGCTGTCGGTGGCCGCCCTCAGCGAGGACGGCCACATGTCGCAGCGGGCCCGGTCCCTGCTCACGGCGTGGGCGTCCTTCGACGACCCGATGACGGTGCTGCTGACGCTGTACGTCGCCGGCTACGCCTACACGGCGGCCGGGAACGCGGGTACGCCCTCGGTGGTGGGCGGCGGTGCCCGCGGCTACCTCCTCGGGCTGGCGCTCAACGCGCTGCTGCTGGCCGGTGCCCTGCTGCTGTGGTGGGCGGGCGGCAGGCTGTGGCCCGCCCGGCGGGACGCCGGGGGGACCGAAGAGCCGGGAGATGCGGGGGCGTTCACGGAGCCGTGGAGGCTTCGCGGGCCGGCGACACCGCTCGCCGTGCTCCTGGTCGTCGCCATGCTCGTGCTCGCCGCGCTGCACACCCTGATGCTCGCCGTGGCCGTCGCCGGACTGTTCCTGCGCGCGAAGGCGTTCACCCGCCCTCTCGCGCGGGCGGTCACCAGCGCCTTCCTGCTCGCCACCGCCCTGCTGGGCCTGTTCGTGGCCCAGGGGGTGTCGCCGGCGCCGGGTCTGCTGCTCGGCGCCTCCGCGTTCGGGGCGCAGGCCGTGGTGGCCATGCTGCTGATGCCGCTGTTCGTCCGCGGGCTGTCCCGGAGGGACCGGTTCCTGCTGGGGATCGGCCAGCAGAACGGTCTCACGGCCGTGTTGCTGGCCCTGACCCTGGAACGCGACTTCCCGAAGACCGTCGGGATCGTCGCCCCGGCCGTGGTGACCGTCAATCTGCTGCACTACGGGGCACGGATCGGGTTCGGCTGCTGGTCGCGCCACCGGTCCCGGAAGACGCGGCAACCCGGGGCCGGGCAGGAGCGTCTCCCCGGACGTCCGGCGGGTGAGGACGGCACGGGGGCGGGGCGCCCGGCCACGGCCGACGGACTGCGGTCCTCCGCGTGAGCGAAGGGTGTGCGGCGGCCCGGAGGGGGCGCGGCCAGGGGAACGGGGAGGCCGGATGGGCGAGCGGAGAGCGAGCGGGCGACGGAACCGTAGGCGTGCCGTGTTCGGTGTCCCTGTGTTCGTTTTCCCTTTGTTCGGTGTCCCTTTGTTCGGTGTCCCTGTCCTCGCGCTGCTCCTGCTGTCCGCCACCGCCGGACGAGCCGCCGCGGACAGCGGAAAGAGCGATGTCCGTCTGGTGTACTGCCTGGCCGACGAGCACCGGCGCGACCTCAGGGACGCGGCACTGCGGATCGGTGTGGTGCGGCGTCCCGCGGGGGCGGCCGGCGGAGTGGGCGCCGTCGAGGTTCCCGGACGGGGCGGCGGTGTGCTGTCGCTGGACGAGTGGGCCGAACGGCACCGGGGCGACTTCGAGCGGGCGTGCGACGCGCTGATGGCGGCCGCGGGCGACCCGCCGGGGGCGTCCGCGGACCAGGGCGGTTCCGGTGGTCTCGGCGGGTTCCTCGACGGGGCGTACCTGCTGGTGACCGGTGCGGCGCTCACCCTGGTCGGGCAGATGACGGAACGGATCTCGGCGGAGCGGCGCACGCGCGGTCGGCAACTGGCGGCGGCCGTGCGGGAATTCCGGAGGATCGCATGGCTGTATCTGGCGGCGTACGAACAGGATCCCGAGACGGGCCACGGCGAGGTGCTGCGGGCCCGGGAGGCGCTTTCCGGCCTCCTCGCCCAGGTGCCCGGTCCCGCCCCGCGCCGCGAGGCGGCGCGGCGGATCGCGGACTCCCTCCCCCTGTCGGACGGACTGCCGCGCAGCAGGAACGGGCACCTCTTGCAACCGCACGAGAGAAAGAGCGAGGCGGACGGCGTGCGCACCATGCTGGACCGGCACACACGGGACGTGGCGGACCTGCGGAGACCGGCACCCGTCTGGTGGGTGCGCGGGCTGCGCGGCAGCGGCCGTTCCACGAGCGCCGGAGGACAACGCGAATGACCGACTCCGACTGGGCGAACCCCTACGGAGTGCGCAAGCCGTACGGCTCGAACGGCGCGAACCACGGTGACGGCGGTGAGTACGGCGCGAACGGCGCGGCCACGCTCAGCGCCGACCACCCCCTGGTGCCGTGGAAGCAGCCCGACCACGCGCACCAGTGGGTCGACGTGGACCACTCCCGGGAGGAACTGGACCGGTTCGGCAGGGACTGGCCCGAGCTCGGCGAACTCCTCGACGCCAGCGTGGGGCACGGCCGGGTGGTGATCGTCAGCGGACCACCCGGCATGGGCAAGACGACGCTCATCCACCGCTGCATCTACGAGGTGAAGCAGCGGGTGGCAGCGGCGGCGTCCGCGGCGGGCAACCCGCTCCCGGTGTTCGTGCCCACCGCCGGGCTGGAGAACGACGGCCGCCGGATCAGCGTCGACCCGGACGGCTCGTTCGCGCCGACCCGGCTGATCAACGCCCGCATACGCCGCGAGATAGCGAAGAAACTCCTGCTCCACGAGTTCCCGGAGTCCCGGGTACAGGCGATCGTCGCGGAAGAGGATCCGTACCAGGCCTACGGTGAGATGAGCGATCTGCTGGTGCAGCGCAACGCGCTGCTCTTCGCGGTGATCCCGCACATCCGGTGGAACGACGCTCACCTCAGGGCGGCGTTTCTGCGCACCTGTCTGAGCCATGCGCACACCAGGATCGTACTGTTCGTCGAAGTGAGCCACGGCGCGGCGGAGACGGCGAGGGAAGTGGCCACCGCGCTCAGCGGATCGGCGGCGGTCACCCATCTCGCGCTGCGCGAGCTGAACTCGGAGGACATCTGGCGGTTCAGCCACAGCGCCCGGGCGGCGGGCGGCGGGGCGCACGTCCTGGTCGAGCCGGACAGGAGCTCGCTGATGGCGGCCCACGACGAATGGAAACCCTCCGACGTGCGCGAACTGCGGAAGGTGTTCCACTCGGCGGCGGCCGCGCTCGCCCACTCCCCGCACCCTTGGCCGATCGACGCCGACGCGCTCAGACCCCACTGGGAGCGGCGGCGGGCGAACCGCGACGCCCTGCTCCGTGCTCCGATCCGGCCCCGCCCCGGCGGCTGACGCCCGCCACGCCACCCCGACCGCGCCTCTCAGGACCCGCAAGGAGTGCCATCGTGGCCGCAAACAGTGCAGACACCTGGTACAGCAACCCCTTCCCCCTGGTTCCGGTCGTGCGGCTCGGCCCGTCGGCGGACCTCGGTGAGGCCCCGGTCGAGGCCGCGGACTCGGGCAACGCCCATGTCCCCACCCAGATCCTCGGGGAACTCCAGGGCCTGGTGCGCGACTACCTCCGGGACCGGCCCCGGGGTGGCCGGCGCGGCCGGGCCATCGCCGTGGTGGGTGAGTTCGGTCTGGGCAAGAGCCATGCCGCGCGCGAGGTCTGCAACGGCCTGACCCGTCCGGACGGCCCGGCCATGTGGATCGTCGACGAGCCGGTGCAGGACTTCGGCCGGATGTACCGCGACCGGTTGCGCGGCCCCGCCGACACCCCGGAGGGGCGCGCCGCGTTCGAGGAACTGGTGCGGGACTACTACGCCTACGTGACGGCGGTCCGGGTCGGTGAGCAGAGCGCGGACCCGCAGCCGGGCCGGCCGGACGACGTCCCGCTGGACGACATCGCCCTCGACGACATCGCCAGCGGACTGCGCGACCGTGTCCTCGACCCGGACAAGGTGGTCTCCGCCCTGCGCTACGACCCCGAGGTGATGCACGCCGATCTGCGGGTCACGCTCGGCGAGGTGACGGAGCACCGCCGGTTCGCCACCGCGCTCGCCCTGCTCCAGGACCCCCGGTTCACCTCGATGGTGTGGGCGTGGCTGACCGGTGACCAGCCCGCCCAGCAGCTGAGGGAACGCGGCATCAAGGACGCCGTGACGGGCATCGACCCGGTCTTCGACGCGCTGGCCGTCCAGGGCTTCCTGCACGGCCGGGTCGGCAAACCGTACGTCCTGCTGATCGACTCTCTGGAGAAGGTCCTGGACTGGCCGGAGGAGTCCCGGCGTACGTTCGTCGACGCTTTCGAGCGGCTGGTCAACGTGTATGTGAGCCGGGGCGGTCTGCTGGTGTTCTGCACCTCGCCGCGCGGGCTCAACGCGTTCCGCCCGAGTCTGCACGAGCGCGTCGTGCAGCTGTGGCCGACCCGCTTCACCACGGAGCTCACCGGCGAGCTCGTCGCCGAGTACGTGGGATCGGGTGCCCGTCCGGGCCGGGACGGGGACGGGGCCGGGCGCGGACCCGTGCCCTTCGACGCCGAGTCGGTCGCTATCCTCCAGGAGCTCACCGGCGGGGTGCCCCGGGAGATCCTCAAGACCTGTCATCACGCCTGGCAGTTGAGCGAGGACCGGCGGGGCGCGGTCCGGGAGGTGACCGCCGCGACCGTGCTCAAGGCCGTACGCGGTCTGCACGACAACGTGTCCGAGGACCAGGTGCTCTCCACGATCCACGACGCGCTGGCCCTCGGACAGTGGCGCATCGCGTCGTCCGACCCGGTCCCGGCGCGGGCCGCGTCCGACGACGGGCCGCTGGTGGCGTACTGGCTGGAGCCCGTCCCCAACGCCTACATCGCGATCGTGGTCACCGCGTCGGTGCTCGTCGCGGACGACGAGGAGCGCGTCACCGCGCGGGTCCGGGCGCTGCGGGGCGTGTTGCATCCGGCGCGGGCCGAGGTGCTGCTGGTGGTCAACGGTCTCGTGTCGCGGACCATGCGGGACCGGCTGGCGCGTTCGCTCGGCTCGCAGCCCCTGGTGTACCGTCCGGGCGACTTCCCGGCGGCCGTGAACCAGGCCCTGGACCGGCTGCGGACCCGCCTCACGGAGCTGCGTCAGGAGGCCGATCTGGCGGAGCTGACCAGCGAGTTGCGCAGTGCGCTCGGCGAGCACGGCTCCCAGCTGGGGCAGTTGCGCCGGACGGTGAGCGATCTGGCCCGGCGCGATCTGGTGGTGACGGCGCCCGGACCGGCGCGGTCGGCGCTGCCGGAGCCCGTGGAGGGGCGGTTCGAGGAAGTGTTCGCCCTCCTCGACACGGCTGTGGGACGGCTGGCCGGCGGCTTCGGCGAGGGCGATGGCCCGCCCGTGCGGACCGGACGGGCCGATCTGACGGCCCTGGGCTGCGCCACCCTGGTGCGGCAGCTGACGGAGCGGTTCCGCGCGGGCGCCGACGCCTGGTTCCGTGCCGCCTCGTCCGCTGCGCCCGCCGAGGAGCAGTGGGCAAGGCTGCGCCGGATCTGCCGCGAGTACGAGACGGCGGTGGAGGTGCTGCCCGTGCAGTCCCTCGGCGGCGGCCCCGCGCACCGGCCGACCGCGACGCGGGCGGTGGAGGGGCTCGCCGACGAGGTGTGGAGCGGGCTGGTCAGCGCGGTCCGGGCGCAGTGATCGCGCCCAGCGCGTCCACCAGTTGACGCAGCCGGCCCTCCGCGTGGTCGACCTGCCGCTGGTCCAGCGTCACCCCGAGGACGTAGTCCCGCGGCGACAGCCAGAGCACGTACACGGCGCCCTCCTGCACGTCCAGGACCAGGCGGTCGGCGGGCGGCCGCACCACCAGCCGCAGCGCGTCGGTCAGCCGGGCCAGATGGCCGCGCAGACTCTGGGCGAGGTCCCGGTAGGCGGTACGGCGTGAGCGCACACTGACGTCGAGGAAGCGCGGGCCGAGTTCGGGGCTCTCGAAGACGTCGCCCGCGCAGACGAGTTTCCAGTCCCGGTAGAACGCGGCGTACTGCAGGTCGAGGGTGTTGACGTGGGCGCCCCACACGGCCCGCAACCGCATCTCGGACGGGCTGTCGCGCTCGGCCGCCGTCCCGAAGTCGATGCGCAGTCTCCCCTTGTGCTCCGGCAGCGGCTCGGCCAGGTCCGTCAGGCCGCCGGGCAACTCGTCGGGCAGGTGGTGCACCTGGGTGCGGATGGTGGAGACGAGGCGGTTCATGGCCGCGTCCATGGCGGGCACCCCGCCGGGCGTGTCGGTGAGCGCGGACAGGTACTCCCCCGCCTTGACCCGGCCGCCCCACAGGCCGCCGTGCGCGTTGGCGAGCACCACACGCATCAGCTCGCCCGTGCCCAGCGGCCGCATCAGCGCGCCCAGGTCCTGGGTGCACAGCAGGAGCCGGCTGCCGGGCAGGGCCTCGTTCGCGAGGTCCTCGCCGCCCACGGTGACCAGGCTGCTCAGCGGCGGGCAGTCGCTCCGGCGGACGACGAAGTCGATGATGCCGTTGCTGTAGTGGGACACGGACCTGAGCGCGTGGACGTCGACGAAGGCCCCTTGGCACAGCTCGGTTATTCGTCCGTGGCCCTCCGGGGACCAGTGGGGCTCCGTGAAGAGTTCGGTCTCCGGGTGCGGGGCTGCTGCCACGTACGCTCACCTTTCCGTCGGGGATTGCCCGGGTGTCCGGGCGACGGTGCCGGGCCCGGCGCGGGGCCTAGATCCCGGGCAGTTCCAGATCGATGTCGAAGTCCCTGGCCGGTGCGGTGGTGGTCCGGGAAGCGAGCCGGGCGTGGTGCGCACCCACTCGTCGCCCGTCGGGGCGATGCCCCATGTCCAGGTCCCGCAAACGACGCAGGGCGCGCTCGGCGAGTCCGGCCGCCTCCTCGACCCGCCCGGACGCGGCGAGCGTGGCCGCGAGGGAGTTCTCCGCGGCGGACACCCAGGCGTGGCTGTCGCCGAGCCGGTCCTCCAGCAGGTTCAGCGCGGCCCTGCCGACGGCCTCGGCCTCCTCGACGGCTCCGGTGGCCCTCAGGTACACCCCGAGCCGGACCCCGGCCAGTCCGGCGTAGGGATGCCACGGGCCGAGCGTGTTCTCCAGGACGCGGCCGCACCGGCGGGCCTCGTGTCCGGCCTCGTCGTGCTTGCCGAGGGCGTGCAGATCGGCGGCCAGGCTGAAGCGGCAGCGCACGGTGTCGAGGTGGTCGGCGCCGAACCGGCTGGTGTACTCGGCGAGCAGCCGCCGGTCGCGTTCCAGGGCCTTCTCGTAGCCGTAGACCGTCTCGTGGGAGCGGGCGGAGTTGTAGGTGATGCGTCGTTCGCTGACGGCGAGGCCGAGTTCGATGCGGAGCCGGGTGCCGGTCCCGGCGTCGCCGTGCCGGTGCAGCCACTGCCGCAGCAGGTCCTGGGACTCGGCGTCGCGGCCCAGCGTGCGGTAGACCCAGGCGAGCAGGTCGGCGAAGCGCCAGACGGCCGGGTCGTCCTCGCCGCCGACGGCCTGGCGGTAGCGGAACCGGGCGAGGAGCCGGGCCAGTGCGTCGGGGGCCCGTCCGCTCAGGGCCTCGGTGAACGCGAGGTTGTGCTCGGCCTGCACGGTCGCGGGGTGCTGCGGGCCGAGCAGCAGCGTCAGGCCCTCCAGCACCGGGCGGGCCTGGAACAGCGCGTCGGAGAACCTGCCGAGGGAGCGCAGGACGGCGCCGTAGGAGTCGGCGGACAGCAGCGTTCTGGGGTGCAGTGGGCCCAGCAGTCTGCGGTGGCCGCGCAGGGCCTGCTCGGACAGCTGCCGCGCCTGTTCGTAGGCCCCGTCGAGACGGTGGGCGCGTGCGGTGAGGTTGAGCAGGCGCAGGTACTCGGGTGACGGGTCGTCGCCCTCGGGGCACCAGGCCGTCCGGGCGCGGTCGGAGATGTCGAGCAGGCGGGCCAGGTCGGCGGTCTCGCCGCGCTGGCTCAGGGCGTTGAGGTGGCGCAGCAGGGAGCGCCGGACGGCCGGCCGGTCGTCCTCCCACAGACGCAGCGAGTACACCTCGCGCGCCCAGTCGGCGGACAGGCCGCGGTTCTCGTCCGGGGTGAACTCGGCGAGGGTGCCGCGCAGCACCCCCTCGATGTGGGCGCGCTCGGCCGGTTCCATGCCGGCGCGGACGGCGTCCCGTACCGCGTGGTGCTGTCCGAGGGGCTGGTCGGACCGGTCGAAGTCGACCTCCAGGAGCCCGACCCGGGACAGGGACCACAGGGCGACGCTCACCATGTGCTCGTCGGGCAGCCGCAGGTCGGCCGGGGAGTCGTGCGCCGGCGTGCCGTCGGGGTGCCGGGCGGTGGTGTCGTCGCGGGCGAGTTCGGAGAGGATCCGCCGCGAGCGCAGGAGTTCGAGTCCCATGCCGCGGCCGGTGAGCAGGGAGGCCGCGTTCAGCAGCCAGCCGAGGGCGTCGCTCGTGCGGCTCTCGGCGCGCCAGGCGGCGGCGCCCGGCGTGTGCAGCGCGGTCTGGCGGGCCACCTGCACCATGACCGTCACGGGCGGGGCCGCGTCCGTGCGTTCGAGCTGGGCCTCCTGGGCGGTGCGGTAGTCGGCGAGGAGGTGCTGGACGGCGGCCCGGGCCGCGGCCGGGTCGCCCATGCCGTCGTCGCGCCGGTGGGCCGCTGCGCGCTCGGCGAGGCAGAGGGCGGCGATGCGCACGGCGAGCGGGACGAAACCCAGGACCTGCCCGACCCGCTGCGCCTGTTCCTCGTCGATCTCCGGGAGCCGTTCCCCGAGGACGGCCCGGCACTCGGCCGGCGCCATGGGCGGCAGGGCGAAGGCCGCCATGCCGGGCGTGGCCGGGGCGGTGCGGCTGGTGATCAGTACGTGCCCGCGCGCGTGCGGCGTGGGCAGCAACTCCCGCAGGTCGTCAGGGGTGTCGGCACCGTCGTAGACGAGCAGCCAGCTCTGCGTGTCGGTGCGGGAGAGGTGCTCGAAGAGGGCCGGGGAGGCGCCGTCGCCCGTCGTGGTGAGGTCCAGCCGGCCGGCGAGCCGGTTCAGGCCGCGGCGGGCGCGCGGGATCTCCCAGGACCGCACCCACCACACCACGTCGTAGGCGGAGCCGAAGCGGTGGCACAGCTCGCGGACGGTCTCGCTCTTGCCCCAGCCGCTCGCGGCGTGCACGACCAGTGGGGTGCGGTCCCGGCCCGCCGTGTGCAGTTCCTCCAGGAGACTGCCGAGGACCTCGTCCCGGCCGACGAAGCCGCTGTAGCGGGGGGCCACGTTGGTCACGGCGGGCAGCCGAGGGAAGCGGGCGCCGGGGGTGCTGTCCGCCGGGGGCGGGGCGCCCAGGCCGAGTCCGGAGTACAGCCGCCGCGCGGCCTCGTCCTCGTCGGTGCCGCGCAGGTCGATGCGTTCGTGGTGAGCGGCGCCGGGGTCCGGGAAGGGCTCGTCGGCGAGGACGATCCGGACGTCGGGGTGGGACAGCGCGGCGAGTTGGGCGAGCGCACCGTGGTCCATGTCCGCCGGGGAGAGGAACAGCAGAGCCGTGCCGGGCGCCGGCCGGTCGCCGGAGTAGGCGTCCTGGGCGCGTAGTTCGGTTCGGATGCCGCCGCGCCGGAACTGGTCCTCCAGCCAGGCGGCCCAGGGGGCGTGGCGCTGGGAGTGGACGATGGTGACCCGGCCGAGCGGCACCGGCCGCCGGTTGCGGAGCCAGTCGGCGAGCCGCTCGTAGTAGGGGCGCAGCCCCGTGACGGACCCTTCGGGCTCGCTCTCCACGGCGAGTTGCCGGGTGTCCAGGTAGAGGGGGTTGTAGGGGATCTCCAGGAAGGCGACCTCGGAGGTGCGGCCGGTCCGGGCCAGGGGGCCGAACTTGCGGCGCACCCGTTCACGCGCCCCGCGCAGCCGGTCGTGGGACTCGACGTTGCTCTTCAGGCCGAGGGCCAGCAGCCGCACGGGCCGGTCGGAACGGCCCCCGCTCAGCTGCTCGGCCAGGGCGGCGGCACCGTCGATGGACCAGGCGGTCATCGCGAAGCAGAGCACCAGCGAGTCGGCCAGGGAGCCGAGCCTGCCCTCCGGCGGCGCGCCGGGCGCGTCGGGCAGCGGGGCTTCGACGAGGACGTGGTCGTAGCGGAGTACGACGGTGTCCGAGGCGAGGGCGAGGAGCCCGGCCGCGTCCCGCCGCGCCACGGAGAAGATCCGGCCGGACACCGGCTCGGGCACGGACGCGTCCGGGTCCCGGACGCCGGCGGACTCGGACGAGGCCGTGTTCGCCGAGGTGCGGGTGGGGCGCTCGGGTACCGGCGTCCCGGAGGCGCGGCCGTCCACGATCAGGACACTGCGGTTGCTCGCGGCCAGCAGATCCGCGACGTTGCGCACCGTCGTGCTGACCCCGAGGTTCTCCGCGGTGGAGCAGAACAGAGCGAACCGTCCGGGGCGGTCGGCTGCGTGGGTGTCGGGCATGGCCACTCCGCTTCGGACGGCAGGTGCTGGACGGTGGGGCACGACAGGCAGAGAGGGTCAGTATAGGGCGGGTTGCCCCTGATCAGGCGGTTTCGCACGAGGGTGGCGTCGGCCGCAGGACCGGTCACTGGCTCTCGTCATGGCCGGTGACGAAGGGGTCGCCCGCGGTGCGCCCCGTCCGCAGCCGGCGCAGGGTCTCCCCGAGCACCGAGGGCGGCAGTGCGGCGACATCGTCCAGCGGCACGTCGGTGAGGTCCAGTACGACGGACTCCAGGGTGACCTCGTCCCGCTCGGCACCCGCTTCCTCGAGCTCTGCCATGCCCCATCCTCCGCGGTGCCCGACGGACGACGCGCCGCGGCGGCCCAGCACCCCTGCGCGTCCGTGTCCGGGGACTCGGTGTCCAGTGTTGACGTCCCCACGGCGCCCCTGATGAAAACGGCTAGTTTCGGGCGGTGACGGCCCGGGCGACGGAATCGCGTTATTGACGCTCTGTCAACGGCACCGAATACTGGGCCCAATGGCGCGGGCCGGGCGGGCACCGGGCCGGGTCGGCATGCGAACCGGGGGGTACGTATGGATCGACTGCGCCCCGCGGAGCCGCCGTGGCCGGTCGCGGCGGATGTCGCGGCGAGGGAAGCGGCCGGTTGGGTGCCCGTACCGTTCCACTCCTTCGTGCTCAAGGTGCACAGCCGCTGCGACCTGGCCTGCCAGTACTGCTACATGTACCGCTCGCACGACATGAGTTGGCGCGGGCAGCCGCGCACCATGACACCCGACACGCTCGACCGCACGGCCGGGCGCATCGCCGAGCACCTGGCGGCGCACGGCGTCCGCGAGGCCGGGGTGGTCCTGCACGGGGGCGAGCCGCTGCTCGCCGGGGAGGCCGCCGTGGGCCGGACGGTCTCGGTCCTGCGTGCCGCGGTCGGCCCGGACGTGCGGCTGCACCTCAGCCTGCAGACCAACGGGGTACGGCTGACCGAGCGCTGGCTCGACCTGTGCGCCACGCACGGCATCCGCGTGTCGGTCAGCCTGGACGGCGACCGCGCGGCACACGACCGGCACCGTCGCGGCGCCGACGGCCGCGGCAGCCACGCCCGCGTCACCGCGGCCCTGCGGCGACTGGCCGAAGGACCCCATCGCGAGCTGTTCGCGGGCCTGTTGTGCACCATCGACCTCCGCAACGATCCGGTGCGCTGCTACGAGCATCTGCTGACGTACCGGCCGCCCGCGGTGGACTTCCTGCTGCCGCAGGGCAACTGGCGCACTCCCCCGCCGGGCCTGGCCCCCGGCCGGCCGGGCACGCCGTACGCGGACTGGCTGTGGCTGGTGTTCGAGCGGTGGTACGGGGCCCGGCGACGGGAGACCCGGGTGCGGCTGCTCGACGACATGATGACGCTGCTGCTGGGCGGTACTCCCCGGACCGAGGCGCTGGGCCTGGCCCCGGTGCGGTACGCCGTGGTGGAGACGGACGGCTCGCTCGCCCAGGACGACACCCTGCGCACCGCCTACCACGGAGCCTCGCGGACCGGCCTCCACGTCCGGGACGACACCTTCGACGCGCTGCTGCGCCATCCGGGCGTCGCGGCCCGCCAGTGGGGTGCCGACGGCCTGTCCGCGCAGTGCCGTGACTGCCGGCTGCGGCAGGTGTGCGGCGGCGGGCACTACGCCCACCGCTACCGGCCGGCCACCGGGTTCGCCAACCCCAGCGTCTACTGCGCCGATCTGTCCGCGCTCATCCTGCGGGTCAGGGAGCGGCTGGCGGGAGACCTGGACCGGCTGCGCGGCGTGCCGGCGGAAGCCGCATGAGGCGGGCGGGGACGCCGGTGCCGCTCCGTGTGCCCGGCAGGCTCTTCACCGCGCTCGCGGCGGGCGGGGGCGGGGCCGAGGCCCTGGACCTGCTGGCCCGCGCGGAGTACAGCCGCCGCCTGGCGTGCGCGCACGCGGTCACGGAGGCCGCGCGTGCCGTCGGCGGCGGTGTGGCGGACGCGGCCGGGCAGGCGTGGGAGCTCCTCTCGGCGGCCCACCGGGCCGAGCCCCGGGCGGTGTCGGCGGTGCTCGGGCATCCGTCGGCGGGTACCGCCCTGACCGGTCTGCTGTCCCGCCTGGACCGTGCCGTCGAGGCCGGGGGCACGGGCCCCGGGGTGGAGGGGTCGGGTGAGGTGCCGATCCGCTGGTTCAGCGCCCTCGCGGCGGCCGCCGCGGTCCGCGCGGGCGTGCCCGCGCGAATGTGCTGGCCGCTGACGACGGACCGGGTCTTCCTGCCCTCGCTCGGCGGTGCCGACTGCCCGGGCGCAGGGCCCGGTGACCTGGCCGAGGTGGAGATCGACGCGGGCGGGCGGGCCCGGATCGGGGTGGCGGGGCGGTGTTCGACGCCCGGCCCGGTCGTGGTGCCGCGGGCCCCCTACGGGCCGGCGGGGCGATGGCGGGCCGCGCACCGGCTCGTACTGCTGGACACGGGCGCGCCGCTGTTCCTGGACGATGTCGACCCGCTGCGCTTCCCCGGCGTGCCGGAACGGCCGCTGGGTCTGACGGCGGACGAGCTGCGCTGGTGGGAGGCCATGACCCGGGAGGCGTGCCGCCTGCTGCGGGCCCACCACCCTGAGACCTATGCCGAACTCGCCGCCGGACCAAGGACGTTGGTGCCCCTCGGGAGCTCGGGCGGCTTCAGCGGAAGCAGCGCGGAGGCCTTCGGGGCCATGGCGTTGTCCCGGCCGCGAACCGGTCGCGGCCTCGCCCTGTCCCTCGCCCACGAGTTGCAGCACAGCAAGTTCGCCGCCGTCCTGCACCTGTTCGACCTCTTCGAGGCCGAGGGCACGGAGCGCTACTACGCGCCCTGGCGCCCGGATCCGCGCCCGCTGGTCGGTCTGTTCCACGGGGCGTACGCGCACCTGGGGGTGGCGGACTTCTGGAACCGCCGCCGCGCCGTGGAACAGGATCCCGGCGAACTCGCCCGGGCCGAGGCGCACTTCGCCCGCTGGCGGTCGGGCGCCCGGCAGGCCACGGAGGTCCTGCTGGCCTCCGGGCGGCTCACGGCACTCGGGCAGCGCTTCGCCGAGACGATGCTGCACACCCTCGACGCCCTGTGCCGTCTCCCGGTCCCCGCCGAGGCCCGCCGCCTGGGCCTCGCCCTGGCGGCGGAGCACCGGAAGGAGTGGGCGCGGAGGAACGGCGCGCCGGAGGCACCGTCGATCGAAACGGCCGGAGGCCGTATCGGCGAACTCCGACACGGCCTCCGGCCTGCTGCCTCACATGTCGGGACGACAGGATTTGAACCTGCGACCCCTTGACCCCCAGTCAAGTGCGCTACCAAGCTGCGCCACGTCCCGATGCGTCTCGCGCGGGTGAACCGCGTGATCACGCAGGTCAACCCTACCCCATGGGGAGAGTGGGACGGGGAGGGCGGGCTCAGCCTCGCGGTCCCCGGGATGACAGGTGTTCGGAGTGCGGGGCGCCGTGGGGGTGGGTGCCGAACAACTGCTCGCCGGTTTCCGGGAACTCGTCGCGCGGCCCCCGGCGGCGGCCGGTCCGGGCCCCGGTCCAGCCGACGAGGCCCGCTGTCGAGACGGCCACGGCGAGAACGGCCCACCAGGGGATGTCCGCCGTGGTCGCGTGACCGGCACAGGCCGCGACGGCAAGGAGTGCCGTGACGGCCCCTCCGGCACACCGCCGGTGCCGCGTCTCGTCCACGTCCTGGTCCCCCTTCGCCCGCGCGATCGCCATGCCCTGGGATTCCCGCCCCCGGGCATATGCCGCAAACAATACGCGAGGCCGACGGTAACTCCCTACCAGGGCATACAGGTTGAGACGCACATGATCCGCCCCAGCCAGTGCGCGCCCGCCGACGCCGGTGGGTCGCCTAGCCGGTGGCGTCGAGCGCTTCGGCGAGTACGGTCGCCAGCGTGAACCTCGTGACGTCGGCGAGATACTCGTAGTCGAGCGTGGCCGGCTCGTCGGAGGACTGGTGGTAGTGCGGGTTCCCCTCCCCTTCGTACGCGCCGATCGCCACGTCGCCCCGCGCTTCGAACGGCATGTAGTCACTGGCGTAGATGGGCCCGAGGTGCACCGGCAGCGTCGTGAGGTCCGCCGCCGCCTGCGCCATGACCGCGCCCAAGGCCAGGGAGGCGGCGTCGTTGCCGGGCACGGCGTTCCCCAGGTCGCGCTCCACCGTCACGGCGCCGTCCGCGGGGGGTCTGCCCACCATGTCCAGGTTCACGACCCGGCAGGGTTCGGTCCCCGCGGCGTGCAGCGCCGCCGCGTACGCCGTGGACCCCCACAGCCCCTGTTCCTCGCCGGAGAACGCCACGAACCGGACCGTGCGGGCCAGTGCGACCGGGGCGAGCAGACGGGCGATCTCGAGGGTCGCGGCCACCCCGCTGGCGTTGTCGTCCGCTCCCGGCGCGCGTGCCATGACGTCGCCCAGATCCGCCGTGCGGGAGTCGTAGTGGGCACACAGCACGAGGTCGGGCACGCCCGCCGCCGTGCCTGGCTTGGTGCAGATGACGTTGTCCGCGCTGTGACCGGCGTTGGTCCAGGTCCGTCTGGTCACGTCCGGGTACCCCGCCTCCGACAGCCGGTCCGCGACCTCGTCGGCCGCCGGTCCGATGAGCGGGGAGAAGGTGTGCCGCGTGTGGAAGGCGGCCAGTGTCTCCACGGTGTCGCGCAGCGCCGGTGCCGACACCGCCCCGACCAGCGCGGCGACGGTCTCGTCCGCCCGCTTGCCCGTCGCCCGGCGTTCCGCCGGTACGAAGCGTTCGGCCGGGCTGGGCGGGTTCCCCTTGAGCGGTGGCGCGAGCGGCAGGGCCGCGAGTACGTCATGGTTCATCTCGGCCGTCCTCAGCCGGTGTTGAGCGCGGGCAGGCAGGAGGCGCAGCCGTTGTATCCCCGGACGAGCGCGTCCTCGGCGCGCCGGAAGGGCACCTTGCTGCCGGCACCGAGCCTGGACCAGTGCGGGCAGGTGGAGACGTGCAGTTCATGGCTGTGCGGGTTGCCGAAGAAGAAGTCCTTCAGCTCCTGCACGGCCGTGATCTGGATCGTCATCCGCCCCACGAGCTGCCCGTCCTGGTACTGGGTGGCCACGAACGGATACGACTGGAGGTGTTCCGCGTGGTGGGAGAAGTCGATCGTGAGGTCCGCCGCCACCCGGTCGTCGGGCTCCAGTGTGAACCCGTCGACGACGGCTTTCCCGCCTCCGGACATCTCCAGCGTGGAGCGCACCGGGCCCGGCTCGGTCACGGTGAGCCCCGTCAGCGCCGCGTCCTCGGTGAGGCGGCTCAGTGTGCGGACGGAGAGCCGTGTGTCGTCCGGCAGGGCGGTCGCGTCCAGGTGCCAGGAACCGCTGCTTCGGGCGAGACCGCCGTGCAGCGTGATCGTCGTGTGCGTCTTGCCGCCGGGTGCGGCGAGCTGTGGCGCCACGTTGCGCTGGCCCACGTTGTTGTCGAACCGGACCAGCCGGCCGAGCGGCACCGGTCCGTTGAGGGTGGCGGTGACGGCGGGGTCGGGGGCCCCGTGCACGACGGCGACCAGGCATTCCTGGTCGGCGATCTGCGGAGTCCACACGAGCGGCCCCACCCGAACCGATCCGCCCGCCGGGATCGGCTGGTCGACCACCAGAGTGCCCAGCGACTGGAAGTGCGTGGGCCAGAGCATCCCCGTGCCCGGATCGCACCGGAAGGCCTCCACCTGGAACGCTCCGCTCGCGGCCGCCCGGGTCCCTCGGTTGTGCACCCGCACGTAGAGGTGGTTGGGCCGGCCGTTGACGGGCGGTTCGTGGCCCAGCTCAGGGTTGTCGCCCGTGCTGAGGCCGTTGTTGCGGACCCAGATGTCGGGCGACGTCCAGAACTGGTCGCCGCTCGGCAGGGTGCCTAGGTCGGCGGGGTTGTCGCCGATGTAGACGTCCACCGGCCGCGGAGCCCACAGTCCCTGATGCACGAAGGCCTCGTCCATCACCTTGCTGTAGAGGCCGCCGGTGAGCGTGGAGTCGGCGGCGATGCAGCCCTTGGCCATGCTCACGGCGTGGGCGGCGTCCGGGGAGTCGCTGTCCGGCACGATGAGCAGCATCTCGAGCATCGTCCGGTTGATCGCGTCGGCCGCAGCGACCCGGGCGGCGGGGTCGGGCGAGTCGCCGCCCATGCCCAGGTAGCACCGCCACAGCGCGGTGCCGAGCATCGAGTTGCGCAGGTTGAATCCGAAGTCGCTGAACGCCGGGTCGTCGAATCGTTCGGTGAGGTCGAGCCGGCGCTCGGTGCTCCACCGGTCGGTGGCGTTGTTGTCGAAGGGGAAGGTCTCCGTGCGCCGGTGTCCGCCGGGGTTGAACCGGTCGCGGTAGGTCGCGGGAAGCGCGTCGCAGACGCTGTGCTCGTACGAGGTGGATCCGCCGTGCTGGGCGTCGAGCCAGTCGAACACGCCGTGGGTGTACTCGTGGCCGATGACCCCGAAGTCGCCCGCGTCGGGTGCGCCGCCCTCGCCGAAGCGGATCCGCGGTGGGGTCAGGGTGCCGTGCCACTCGCTCTGGTCCTGGCCGTTGTAGGCCTGGGCGTCGACCTCGACTTTGACCATGTGGGCGTTGAGCGTCGCGTTGCCCAGGCTGCGCAGGTAGCGCGCGAAGCAGTCGAGCCAGTAGTAGGCGTTGGCGCTGAGGAAGGCGCGGTCGGCGGGGTAGGAGCGGTAGGTGAAGTCCGGCGAGGCCTCCTGGGGCTGGGGGAAGGACGGGGGGTCCCAGTCGGTGCACCTGAACCAGTCCCCGTCGAGTTGGAATCCGCCCCCGTCGGCCGGAGCGACCTCGGCCTGCACGTCGTGGCGGAAGGCGTCGAGGGTGGCGGCGCTGGAGTGACCGTGCAGAGTGCCGTCGTCGGACTCGGTGACCGGGTCGGGAAGGAAGACCTTGAGGTCGGCCGTCACGTATTTTCCCACGAGGGCGAGCCAGAGCAGCTTTCCGGAGACGGCATCCAGGACGACACGGAAATGTTCGAAGGGGCCGGTGGTCTCGACGAGCAGATCGTGGACGAGATGGAGGGCGCCGTCGGGCTTCCGCCCCTTCTTCAGCAGGGCGGTCGATGCGGTGGGGTAGTCGTTCTCAGGCAATGCGGGTCGGGACGTGTCCCGCAGATACACGAGTTCGTCCCTGATGACGCCGGCGGATTCGAAATCCTTCTGGAACGGCGCCAGGGCGTTTTTTCGCACGTCGTCGAGCGGGCGGGCCGTGCCGGGGTCGGGGGCGTCCGAGACGTCGACCTCAGCCGAGTGGTCGACCTGGATGACGGCGGCCTGTTTCACATCGGCCACGGCCTGGACGGTGGCGCCCACGACCGGGAGATCTCGGTGGAACTGCTGGTAGCGCACGCGCAGTGTGGCCGCCCCCTCGGCGGAGTCCACCTCGCGCAGGTCGATGCGGTCGGTCCGCAGGGCGTCGGACCGCGCCTTCATGAAGCGGTCGATGGCCTTGCGTGCCGTGGACGCGCGGTTCAGAGTCGCCCCGGGATCCGCGTACGCCCGCAGAACACCGTCGGAATCGGCGTGTTCACCCACTCCCGGAACCATTCTCAGTGGCTTGTCGGCCTCCGGGCCCGGCATGTTCCTCTGCTGGTCGGCAGGGTGCGCATCCATGATGCCTCCTCCAAGCCGCCTTGCCGCACGCGCATTTGGGCTGACGGAAAAAGTCTAGTCCCGGGTTTCAGGACCGGCGACTTGGGAAATCCCGCCGGAATCATCCTCGTTGGCGGGCAACTGATTGACGATTCGACAGTGGAAAACGAAAAGGCGGACCGCTCAGTCATCGGCCCGCTCGGCCGACGCGCCCAGCCGACGGACATCCGGTCAGGGCGGCGGCCCCGTCGTCCCCCGGATCTCCAGCGCCGGCGCCGCCAGATGCAGTCGGCCCTCTCCCCCGGGCCTCTCGAAGCGGTCGAGGAGGAAGCGGGCGGCCCGGCGGCCGACTTCGTGGCCGGCGTTGTCGACGGTGGTGAGCCACAGGTGGCGCAGGCGGGAGATGCTCGTGTTGTCGTAGCCGACCACGGACACGTCGTGCGGGACGCGCAGGCCCAGTTCCTCCGCCGCCGACAGGGCACCGACGCAGGTGATGTCGTTGACGGCGAAGACGGCGGTGGGGCGGTCGGGCCGGCTGAGGAGGCGGACGGTCGCGCGGTAGCCGCCCTCCTCGGTCATGTCGCCGGTCTCGATGACGGCCCGGTCCGCCAGGCCGTGTGCCCGCATCGTCGCCTCGAAGCTGCGGCGCCGCAGTTCGCCGACGGCTCCGTAGCCGGCGAGGTGCGCGATGCGCCGGTGCCCGAGGGCGATGAGGTGCTCGGTGACCAGCCGGGCGCCCTGCTCGTCGTCGCCCGCGACCTGGTCCACCCCGGGCGGCACCGGCTCGCGGGTGCCCGCCAGCACGACGGGCATCCGCCCGGCGACCGCGCCGAGAGCCGCCGGGTCGGGCAGGGTGCCGACTACGACCAGGCCGTCCACGCCGAGATCGAGGAGCGGGTCGGCCGGATCCTGGCCGGTGCGGCGGTTGAGGCGGGCGTCGGCCAGCAGCATGTGCAGACCGCCCGCGTGCAGCAGGGAGTTCAGGCCGTCGAGGAGGTCGACGAACCAGGGGTTGCGCAGGTCGTTCAGGAGCACGCCGACCGTGCGGGTGCGCTGTTCGCTGAGGCTGCGGGCGGCGGCGTTGGGCCGGTAGCCGAGTTCCCGGGCGGCGCGGAGCACGGCCTCCCGCTTCTCGGGGCGTACCTGGTCGGAGCCGCGCAGCACGAGGGAGACCAGCGACTTGGAGACGCCGGCCCGTTCGGCCACGTCACGGATCGTCGGTGGTCTCATGAATGGACCGTTCCATGCGGGTCAGCGGCTTGTCAAAGGGTTGACAGCCGCGGGAAACCGCGCCCAGGGTGGGCTGGACAGGTTCTGGAACGGTCCAAAGAGGGGCTCTCATGGTGGACACGCTCGGCGTCGCCGTCGTCGGATTCGGCTGGATGGGGCGGGTGCACACGCAGGCCTACGCGCGCGTGCGGCACCACTATCCGCAGCTGCCCCTCGTCCCTGAGCTCGTGACGGTCGCCGAGGAGGTACCGGGCCGGGCGGAGGAGGCCGCCGCCCAGTTCGGGTTCGCCTCGACGACGCGGGACTGGCGCGAGGTGGTCGCCGACCCGCGCGTGCGTGCGGTCAGCATCACCGCGCCGAACTTCCTGCACCGTGAGATCGGCGTCGCCATGGCCGAGGCGGGCAAGCACATCTGGATCGAGAAGCCGGTGGGCCTGACCGCCGAGGACGCCGGTGCGGTGGCGGACGCGGTGGCCGAGGCGGGCGTGCAGGGCACGGTGGGCTTCAACTACCGCAACGCACCGGCCGTCGAGGCGGCCCGCGAGCTGATCGCCTCCGGGGAGATCGGCACGGTCACGCACGTCCGCGTCCGGCTGTTCAGCGACTACGCGGCCCATCCCGAGGGTGCGCTGACGTGGCGGTACGAGCGGGAGCGGGGCGGCAGCGGAGTGCTGGGCGACCTGGCCTCGCACGGTGCGGACCTCGCCCGTCACCTGCTGGGCGACATCACCTCGCTCACCGCCGACACGGCGATCTTCCTGCCGGAGCGGGCCCGGCCCACCGGCGCCACGGCCGGTCACAGCCGCGCCTCCGGTGGCGAGCTCGGCCCGGTCGAGAACGAGGACTACGTCAGCTGTCTGCTGCGCTTCGCCTCCGGGGCGCGCGGTGTGCTGGAGGCCTGCCGGGTGTCGGTCGGCGAGCAGAACAACTACGGCTTCGAGGTGCACGGCACGAAGGGGGCGGTGTTCTGGGACTTCCGCCGGATGAACGAGCTGGGTGTCAGCCGCGGCACGACGTACCAGGACCAGTCCGTCACCACGGTGTACGTCGGCCCGGGCCACGGTGAGTTCGCGGCGTTCCAGCCGGGGGCGGCGAACGCCATGGGGTACGACGACCTGAAGGTCGTCGAGGCGTACCGGTTCCTCCGGTCGGTCGCCGAAGGCACACCGCACGGGGCGACGCTGCGGGATGCCGTGCACAGTGCTGCCGCGCTGGACGCCATGGCGCGATCGGCGCGGAGCGGCACCTGGGTGGAGCTGCCCGGGCGGGGGTGAGGCCGCGCCTCAAGCGGGGCCCTGGAGCCGCCGTCCCAGATAGACCTTGATCGGGACGAGGACGAGCCACAGCCACATGATGCTCGGCCCGGTCACCAGGGCCAGGGGAACCGTGGCGACGAACACCACCACCGACGTGGCGCTGTCGAGGAGGTAGAGCGCGGTCGCCGCCTCGGAAGGCCTGTCGTGGCGGAGCCAGGGGCGTTTCATCAGGAGCGCGGCCACACCGAGGTGGCAGGCGCCGAGCGCGGCGACCGCCCCCGCGTAGACGGCGACCGACACCGGCTGAGCCCCGTACTCGGCGATCAGCCTCGTCGGAAAGGGCACGAGCGCGGCGACGCCGAGCCCGACCACGGAGACGGTGATCACCTGGCCGTCGACCTCCCGGACGTCCTGGAAGATCTGTCGGTGGTCGCGCCAGAAGCTCCCCAGGACCGCGACACTCAGCGCATAGGCCCCGAAATCGGGGAGCAGTTCGCGCAGGGCCGCCCGGTACGCGGCGGGAGCGAGATCCCGGGGCACTGAGAGATCGAGTACGAGCAGCGTGATGGCGATGGCGAACACACCGTCGACCAGAGCCACCAACCGCTCAGGGCCGCCGTCCGGGCGCGAGGTCCACATGGGCCTGACGGTAGGGGCGGGGGCGGGTTCCCTCCCGGATCCACGCCCGGCCACCCCGCCCTGATCACACGGCCGCCTGCGGCGGCATGTTGTACGGCGTCACCACCTGGATCGCCGAGGGCAGGGTCGGTCCCGCCGGCGGCAGGGCGCCGTGGGCGCGCATGACGATGTGGCAGGCCTCGCGGACGTCCTGGCGCAGGTCGTGGTGGAGCACGGCGGACAGGCGGTGCTCGCGCAGCAGCCGGGTGTTGTCGTGGTCGAGATCGTGCGCGACGAAGACGGCGCACTCACGGCCGAGATCGTCGAAGGCGCGGAGGGTGGCGATGTTGCCGCCGCCGATCGAGTACACCGCGCGGATGTCCGGATCGCGTTCCAGCGCGGCCCGCACCAGCTCGTACTGGGTGACGTCGAGCCCCTGCCCCCCGGCGATCTCCACCAGCGTGCGCGCGGGGTGGCGGGCCCGCATCACACCGCGGAAACCCATCTCGCGCTCCTCCTCGTTGCGGAAGAAGCCACTGCTGAGGCTGGTGAGGATGTTGCCCGGCCGATCGCCCAGCCACTGGCCCATCAGGTACCCGGCCGTCGCCCCCGCGGCCCGGTCGTCGATACCGACGTAGGCCTGGCGGGCACTGGCGGGCAGGTCGGTCACCAGCGTCACGACCGGGATGCCGGCGGCTTCGAGCCGGCCGACGGCGGCGGTGACCTCGGGGACGTCCGGGGCCTTGAGGATCACGCCCTGGGAGCCGCGCCGGGCGATCCGGTCCAGGATCCGCACCAGCTCCCCGGCCGGCCCGGTCTCCCGGAAGTGGAAGCGCGAGCGGAGCACCGCCGGATGCAGGGACGGCAGCTCGGTCTCCAGGGCGGCCCGGATCGCGGTGGTGAAACGCTCCGGCGCCTGCATCACGATGTCGACCATGAACGTCCGGCCGACGAGCCGGACCTGCGTGCGCTGCCGGTCCAGGTCGGCTATGGCCCGGCGCACCTCCTGCGCGGTGCTCTCCCGCACCCCGCCACGGCCGTTGAGGACCCGGTCGACGGTCGCCTCGCTCAGGCCCGCCTGACGGGCGATCTCCCGGATCGGGAACGGGTGGCCCATACGCAGGCTCCTTGAGGGGTTTTTGATGGGTCGCTGCTGGTTGTTCGAGGGGTTTGTACTGACAAGAATGACAGGGCTCCGTCGCTCCGTGACCCCCGAAGGGACGACGATGTCCTTCACTTCCGTCCACCACCGCGCCTGGCTGTCCGAGCAGCACTGCGATCTGGACGCGTTCCGCGCGCTGGTCGAGCAGGCCACGGACCCCGCCGACTATCCGCACGCCTCCGCCGTGGAGCGCAACGTGCCGGTCTACGACAGCGGCCTGCTCGAAGGCGACCGCGTGATCCAGTCCGAGCTGGTGCGCGCCCTCGCCGACGGGCCGGGCATTGTCGTCTTCCGCGGCGCCTTCCCCGAGGCGGAGGTCGTCGACCGGGCCACCGCCGTGTTCGAGGCGCTGATCGCCGAGCAGCGCGCCTCGGGCGCGACGGCCGGAGACCACTTCGCCAGGCCGGGCGCCAACGACCGGGTGTGGAACGCGCTGGAGAAGGCGGCGCTGTACGACGCGGAGGCGTTCGCCGACTACTACGCCAACGACATCCTCGCGCTCGTGGCGACGGCCTGGCTGGGCCCCGGCTACCAGGTCACCTCCCAGCTGAACGTGGTCAACCCGGGCGGCGCGGCCCAGACCGCGCACCGCGACTACCACCTGGGCTTCCTGTCCAACGAGGTCGCCGCCGCCTACCCGGCGCACGTGCACCGGCTCTCTCCCGTGCTGACCCTCCAGGGCGCCGTGGCGCACTGCGACATGCCGGTCGAGTCCGGGCCGACGATGTACCTGCCGCACTCGCAGAAGTACGAGCCGGGCTATCTCGCCTGGCGGCTTCCCGAGTTCCGGGCGTACTTCGAGGCGCACCAGGTGCAGCTGCCGCTCGCGAAGGGCGACGCGGTCTTCTTCAACCCGGCCCTCTTCCACGCCGCCGGCACCAACCGCTCGGCGGACGTCCGGCGCATGGCCAACCTGCTCCAGGTGTCGTCCGCGTTCGGGCGGGCGATGGAGACGGTGGACCGGGAGGCCGTGGCGAACGCCGTCTACCCGGCGCTGCTCAAGCGCAAGGCCGAGGGCCGGGACCAGGCGTGGCTGGACCGGGTGGTCGCGGCGAGTGCCGAGGGCTACCCCTTCCCGACCAACCTCGACAGCGACCCGCCGGTCGAGGGCCTGGCCCCGCCCTCGCAGGCGGACCTCGTACGGCGGGCGCTGCGCGAGGAGTGGACGCCGGAGACGCTCCGTTCGGAGCTGCGGGCCGGTACCGAACGGCGAGAGAGCTGAGGAACTCATGGGACTTCTCGACGACAAGGTCGTCCTGGTCAACGGCGGCAGTCAGGGGGTCGGCGCCGCCATCGCGCGGGCCGCGTCCCGCGCGGGGGCGGTCGTGGCCGTGACCGGGCGGCGTCCCGAGCCCGGCGAGGCCCTGGTGGAGGAGGTGATCGCCGCGGGCGGCAAGGCCATGTACGTACGGGCCGACCTGTCGGACGCCGAGCAGGCGAAGGCCTCCGTGACCCGGGTCGTGGAGGCGTACGGCCGGGTCGACTGCCTGGTGAACTCCGCCGGTCTGACGTCCCGGGGGACGCTGCTGGACACCACGCCCGAACTGTTCGACCAGCACATCGCGATCAACCTGAAGGCGCCGTTCTTCGCGATGCAGGCCGCGGTCGCGGACATGGTGGCGCGGGGGGCGCCCGGCACGGTCGTCAACATCATCACGTCGTCGGCGCACGGGGGGCAGCCGTTTCTGGCGCCGTACGTCTCGGCCAAGGCGGGGTTGATCGGGCTGACCCGGAATGCCGCGCACGCCCACCGGTGGGACCGGGTCCGGATCAACGGCCTCAACATCGGCTGGACGGCGACCGAGGGGGAGGACGCCACGCAGAAGGCGTTCCACGGGGCCGGGGACGACTGGCGTGACCAGGCCGCCGCGAAGCTGCCGATGGGCAAGCTGGGCCAGCCGGACGAGATCGCCGAGTTCGTGGTCTTCCTGCTGTCGGACCGGTCCGGGGTGGTCACCGGGTCGGTGATCGACTGGGACCAGAACGTGCTGGGAGGACTCGACTAGCAATCTGCCGCGCTTTGTCCGTCTGTCGCGTGCGGCGCCGTCGTGGCTGGTCGCGCAGTTCCCCGCGCCCCTGAGGGCGTGCACCACACCAAGGAGCAATTCATGCGTATCGGAATTCTCGGCCTCGGCCGCATCGGCGCGTTCCACGCCGAGACCCTCTCCGGGCTCGACTCGGTCGACTCCCTCGTCGTCACCGACCCGTTCGCGGGTGCCGCCAAGGCCGCCGCGGAGCGGTTCGGGGCCGAGGTCGTGGACTCGCCCGAGGCCCTGCTGGCCGCGGGCGTGGACGGCATCGTCGTCGCGGCGGCGACCGACGCGCACCCGGCACTGATCCTCGCCGGGGTCGAGGCCGGTGTCCCGGTCTTCTGCGAGAAGCCCGTCGCCAAGACCATGAGCGAGGGCGTCGAGGTGCTCAAGGCCGTGCGCGGCAGGGACGTGCCGATCCAGATCGGCTACAACCGGCGTTTCGACACCGGGTTCGTCAACGCCCGCGCCGCCGTGCAGAGCGGCGAGCTCGGCAAGCTGCACACGGTGCGGTCGACCACGCTGGACCCGGCGCCGCCGCCGGCCGCCTACATCGCCGCCTCGGGGGGCATCTTCCGCGACTGCTCGGTGCACGACTTCGACATCATCCGCTGGGTGACCGGCCGTGAGGTGACGGAGGTGTACGCGATCGGCGGCAACCGCGGTGCCGACTTCATCAAGGAGGCCGGCGACGCCGACACCACCGGCGCGATCCTCACGCTCGACGACGGCACGATCGCGGTCGTCTCCAACTCCCGGCACAACGCCCGTGGTTACGACGTCCGCATGGAGATCCACGGCTTCACGGACTCCATCGCCGTCGGCCTCGAGGACAAGCTGCCGCTGCGCTCGGTCGAGCCGGGCGTGACCTTCCCGGCGGGCACGCCGCACGACTTCTTCATGGACCGCTTCACCGCGGCCTACCGTGCCGAACTGATCGCGTTCACCGAGGTCGTCGCCGGTACCCGCCCCTCCCCCTGCACGATCGAGGACGCCCTGGAGGCGGGCTGGATCGCCGACGCGTGCACCCTGTCGCTGCACGAGCACCGTCCCGTGACCATCGAGGAGGTACGGGTGGGCTGACGTGGAGGCCGCCGCGGCTCACGCACCGCGCCAGACGTTGGCGAACGCGTCGTCCTCGATGGCCCGGCGGCGGCGGACGGCGTCCAGCTCCGTCACGGCGTCGACCACCGCGGCGAGCACGGCCTCGGCCGCTTCGTCGGGCGCCGGAAGGTCCTCGGGCACCTCGTCGCGCACCCCTACCGCGGCCGCGAGTGTGGCGAGCACCGGCTCGTCGGTCGCCCGGCGGTGCCGGGCGCGCTGCCGGGCAGGTGACTCGACCGGCGTCGGCCAGGTGGTGCTGCGGAAGGGGAGCCAGGACGCCCGGGGCCGTGAGACGAGCCCCTCTTCCTCCAGCGCGGTCAAGTACTGCCGGGCCAGTCCACGGCCCCTGCGCCACAGCCAGTCCTCGATCGGCTCGTACGGCTTGTCGCGCACGAGTGCGGTCGCGGCCCGGTCCAGCAGCGGGTCGTCGAGGGGCGGTGCCAGGCGGGGCACGATGCGGTCGCCCTCCAGCGTCACCACCTCCGCACCGAGCAGGTCGATCACCTCGGCCCCGGCCAGCCCGAGCGACAGCTCGCCCTGCGTCACCGGCCGGCTCGTGGCCGCGTCCATCGCCACGATCATCAGGTCGCGTGCTGTGCCCATCACGGCTCCCCTCGAAGGCACTGATCACGCTACGCCGCTGCCGCCCGCGGGGCGACCAGGATCTTTGTGCACACTGTCGACGCATGAGCACCGTACCGTGACGATCCAGGAGACATGGCAGACATGGCAGACATGAGCGAACCAGTCCGGGAACCACTGCGCATAGGACTGCTGGGAGCCGCGCGGATCACCGAACGCTCCCTGATCGCCCCGGCCCGGGCGACCGGCCACCGACTCGTCGCGGTGGCCGCCCGCGACCGTGCCCGCGCCGAGGCGTTCGCCGCCGAGCACGGTGTGGAGCGGGTGGCGGGTTCGTACGCCGAGCTGGTGGCCGATCCCGAGGTCGACGTCGTCTACAACCCGCTCGCCAACGGCCTGCACGGCCCGTGGAACCTGGCCGCCCTCGCGGCGGGCAAGCACGTCCTGTCGGAGAAGCCGTCGGCGAGCAACGCCGCGGAGGCGGCAGAGGTACGGCAGGCCGCGGAGAAGGCCGGGACGGTCTTCATGGAGGCCTTCCACTACCTCTACCACCCCGTCACCCGGCGCCTGCACGAGCTGCTGGACTCCGGCGAACTCGGAGAGCTGCGGCACGTCGAGGCGATGGTCGCCATCGCCGCGCCGCCGGACACCGACCCGCGCTGGTCGCTGCCGCTGGCCGGCGGCGCCCTGATGGACCTGGGCTGCTACAGCCTGCACGCCCTGCGCATGCTCGCGCCCTGGGCGGGCGGCGCGCCACGCCTGGCCGGGGCCCGGGGTGAGGAGCGCGCGGGCGCGCCCGGCGTCGACGAGTGGCTGGACGCCGACCTGGAGTTCCCCGGCGGCGCGACCGGCTCGGCCCGCTGCCACATGGCGTACGACGGGCTGGACATGAGCATCCGGGTCGTGGGCTCCCGGGGCGAGGCGAGGGCGGCGAACTTCGTGCTGCCCCAGGAGGACGACCGGATCGTGGTCCGTACCCCGGAGGGTGAGCGCACGGAGCACCTCGGGACGCGCTCGTCGTACACGTACCAGCTGGAGGCGTTCGCCGCCCGGGTGCGGGACGGGACGCCGCTGCCGCTGGATCCGGACGACGCGGTGACGACGATGGAGCTCATCGACGCCTGTTACCGCACGGCCGGGTTCGAGCCCCGGCCGCGTACCAGGATCTGACACCCGCACGGAAAGGGCCCGGGGTGTGGCCCCGGGCCCTGTTCACGGTTCACTCGTAGAGCGAGGGTCTGCCGACCAGATCGATCTCGACCCGGCCGCCGTCCTCCAGGGCGCGGACCCCCGCCTCGCACACCGCCGCCGCGGCGTAGCCGTCCCAGGCGCTCGGGCCGGTGACCTCGCCTCGGCGGGTGGCGTCGACCCAGGTCTGGATCTCCTGGTCGTAGGCCGTCTCGAAGCGTTCGGTGAAGTCCTGGGCGATGGTGCCGCCCCAGCGGCCGGCCATGTTGGTGACCAGGGCGTGGCCGTCGCCGATGCGGGCGGTGCCGCGCTCGCAGACCACCTCGGCCTGGACCTGGTAGCCGAAGCCGCAGTTGACGAAGATCTCCACGTCGGAGAGGGCGCCGCCGTCGGTCTCGAAGACGACGAACTGCGGATCGCGCAGCCCCTCGGGGGCGTTGGCGGACGGGGTCGGCCGCAGCACGGTGACCGCGGTGATCTCGTGGCCGAGCAGCCAGCGGGTCGCGTCGGCCTCGTGGGCGACGGAGTCGCTGATGAGCATGGAGCTGGTGAAGAAGGGCGGGCTGGCCGCGTTGCGGTGCCGGTTGTGCACCATCAGCGGGCGGCCCAGCTGGCCCGTCGCCAGCAGGGCCTTCAGCTTCACGTACTCGGGGTCGTAGCGGCGCATGAAGCCGACCTGGACCCGGCGGTGGCCGAGGCGCAGTTCGGCTTCGAGGACGCGCAGGGCGGAGGCCGCGTCGGGGGTGAGCGGCTTCTCGCACAGGACGGGCAGATCGCGCTCGAAGGCTTCGAGCAGCGTGGCCTCGTGGGCCGGGCCCGGGGAGGCGATCAGGACGGCGTCGACGTCGGCCGCGGCCATCGCGGCGGCCGGATCGGTGTAGGCGGTACAGCCGTCGACGCGGGAGGCGACGGCCTTCGCCCGTTCCGCGTCGACGTCCACGACGGCCGTCACCCGTGCTCCACTGGTGACTTGGTGGATGCGGCGCACATGGTCGGCGCCCATCCGTCCGGTACCGATGACTGCTACACCAAGGGCTGTGGGGGTGGCGCGCTCAGTCATGGGCCGTCCTTTCGGGTCGTCAGGCGCCGCAGGACCGGAGGAACTTGCGGGTGCGCACCGCGATCGGCAGCGGCTTGTCCGGCTCGCAGGGGTACATGTCCTGCTCGACGATGGCGAACAGGTCCACGCCCAGCTTCTGGGCCGCGGTGAGGACGGGACCCAGCTCCGGGACACCGGCGGGCGGTTCGCACATCACACCGCGCGCCACCGCGGGGCCGAACGGCACCTCGTTCTTCACCACGTCCGCGAGGATCTCCGGATCGACCTGCTTGAGGTGGAGGTAGCCGATGCGCTCGCCGTACGTCTCGATCAGCTTGACGCTGTCACCGCCGCAGTAGGCGTAGTGCCCGGTGTCCAGGCAGAGGTTGACCGCGTCGGAGTCGGTCGAGTCGAGGAACTGCTCGACGTGTTCCTCGGTGTCGATGTGGGTGTCGGCGTGCGGGTGGACGACGATGTCCAGGCCGTACCGGTCCTTCACCTCGCGGCCGAGGCGCTCCATGCCGGTGGTGAGGTTGCGCCACTGCTCGGTGGTGAGCTCCGGGGCCTCCAGGATCTCGGCGGTCTTGTCGTCACGCCAGAAGGACGGGATGACGACCAGGTGCTTGGCGTCCATGGCCTGGGTGAGGGCGGCGACCCTGCTGACCTGCTCCCAGGTGGAGTCCCACTCGGAGGGGCCGCGGTGCAGTCCGCAGAAGATCGTGCCGGCGGAGACCTTGAGGTTCCGCTTGGTCACCTCGTCGGTGAGCCGGGCCGGGTCGGTGGGCAGGTAGCCGTACGGACCGAGTTCGATCCACGAGTAGCCGGCCTCGGCCACCTCGTCGAGGAAGCGTTCCCAGGGCACCTGCTGGGGGTCGTCGGGGAACCAGACACCCCAGGAGTCGGGGGCGGAGCCGACCCGGATGCGGTCGAGCGCGAGGGCCATGTCAGGACTTTCCTTCCGAAGACGTGGCTACGGGGGCGGTGAGGTCTCCCGCTTCGGGGAGTTCCTCGACGTCGACGCCGTGGACCTGTGCCAACTCGTGCTTGAGGGAGGCGAGTTCGGCGCCGCCGGCCATGTGGTTGGTCAGCTCTTCGAGGCTGACGTCGGCGCGGGAGGCGGAGAGTTCCATGGTGCCCAGGCGCAGGACGCTGAAGTGGTCGCCGACCATGTAGGCGTGGTGGGGGTTGTGGGTGATGAAGATGACGCCGAGGCCCTTCTCGCGGGCGGCGGCGATGTACTTGAGCACCACGCCGGACTGCTTGACGCCGAGGGCGGCGGTGGGCTCGTCCAGGATGAGGACGCGGGCGCCGAAGTAGACGGCGCGGGCGATGGCCACGCACTGGCGCTGACCGCCGGAGAGGGTGCCGATGGGCTGTTCCATGTCGTCCAGGACGATGCCCATGGCGCGCAGCTCTTCGTCCGCGGTCTTCTTCATCTTCTCGATGTCGAGACGGCGTACGGGCCAGGGGCCCTTGGTGATCTCGGAGCCGAGGAAGAAGTTGCGCCAGACCGGCATCAGCGGGACGACGGCGAGGTCCTGGTAGACGGTCGCGATGCCCTTGTCGAGGGCCTCGCGCGGGGTGGAGAAGCGCACGGGGGCGCCGTCGACGAGGAACTCGCCCTCGGTGTGCTGGTGCAGCCCGGAGATGATCTTGATGAGGGTGGACTTGCCGGCGCCGTTGTCGCCGAGGACGCAGGTCACCTTGCCGGGGTGCACGGTGAGGTCGACGCCGTGCAGGGCGCGGATGTTGCCGTAGGACTTTCCGGCGCCGCGCAGTTCCACGAGGGTGGGGTCGTCGGCGGGCGGGGTGTCCTCGAGGACGGCCCCGTGGGTGCCGGATTCTTTGCTGGTCATTGCGGTCACCTCCGGGTCGCCGTGCGCTGGACCCACAGATTGATGAGGACGGCGCCGAGGAGCATCACGCCGAGGAAGGCCTTGAACCAGTCGGGGTTCCAGCCGGCGTAGACGATGCCCTGCTGCACCATGCCGAACATGAAGGCGCCGAAGACCGGGCCGATCGCGCTGCCGGAACCGCCGGTCAGCAGACAGCCGCCGATGACGGCCGCGGCGATGTAGATGAGCTCCTGGCCCACGCCCTCGCCGGACTGCACGGTGTTGAAGGAGAACAGCTGGTGCATGCCGACGAACCAGGCGCCGAAGCCGACCAGCATGAACAGGGAGATCTTGGTGAAGGTCACCGGGACACCGACGGCCCGCGCGGACTCCTTGTTGCCGCCGACCGCGAAGATCCAGTTGCCGTACTTGGTGCGCAGCAGCACCCAGGTCGCGAGGGCCGCGAACACCAGCCACCACACCACCGTGATCTTTACGTTGACCCCACCCACGTTGAAGGTCGAGGCGAAGATCTTCTGCGCCTGCGTGAAGCCGTCCATGTCGCTGATGTCGTCGGTGGCGACGTTGTCGGTGACCAGCTTGGTCACCGCGAGGTTCACGCCCTGGAGGATCAGGAAGGTGCCCAGGGTGACCAGGAAGCTCGGCAGGCCGGTCTTGACCAGCAGCCAGCCGTTGAAGGCGCCGATGCCGAGCGACACCGCGAGGGCGACGATCACACCCACCCACACGTTCAGCGTCAGCTGGTAGCTGAGCATCGACGCGGTCAGCGCCGAGGTGATCACGGCGACACCGGCCGACAGGTCGAACTCGCCGCCGATCATCAACAGCGCCACGGGCAGCGCCATGATCCCGATGGTCGAGGACTGGTACAGGATGTTGGCCATCGAGCTGCCGTCGCGCACGGGCGGGGCGGCGAACAGGAAGAACACGAGCACCGCGACGGCGCCGAGGAAGACGCCGACCTCGGGCCGGGCGAGCAGCCGCAGCGCCAGCGGGCGCTGCCGTGTCCGGCCGTCGGACTGCTTGGGGCCGGGGGCCGGCGGTGTGTCCACCGCCGGCGTGGCCTGCTGGGTCATGCTCATCACCGGGTGCCCTTCGCGGCGAACTCCCCGATCTTGTCCACGTTGGACTTGTCGACGAAGGCCGGACCGGTCAGCACGGGCTGCTCACCGCCGCCGCTGTAGTTGCCGTTGTTCTTGTAGAGCCACAGACCGTCGACGGCCAGGTAGCCCTGGAGGTAGGGCTGCTGGTCGACGGCGAACTGGATGTCGCCGGCCTTGATGGACTTGATCAGGTCCTTGTTGAGGTCGAAGGTGGCGACCTTCGCCTTGCTGCCGGCGTCCCCGACCGACTGCACCGCGGTCAGCGCGAAGGGCGCGCCGAGCGTGACGACGTAGTCGATGGAGGGGTCCTGCTTCAGCTTGGCGGTGATCGTCGACTTCACGGCCGGCATGTCGGTGCCGTTGACGTTCTGCGGGTCGACCTTGCCCTCGAAGGTCTTCGCCACACCGTCGCAGCGCTGCGTCAGGCCGACGTTGCCCTGCTCCTGCATAACACAGAGGACCTTCTTGGCGCCGACCTCGTTGAGCTTCTTGCCGAAGGCCTCGCCGGCCACGGACTCGTCCTGGCCGAAGAACTCCAGCATGTTGAGCTTCTTCCAGTCGCTCAGACCGGAGTTGAGCCCGACGACGGGTATGCCGGCCTTCTCGGCCTTGCCTATGACGCCCTTGAGGGCGTCCGGCTTGGCGAGGGTGACGGCGATGCCGTCGACCTTCTGGTCGATCGCGTTCTGGACCAGGTTGGCCTGGTTGCCCGCGTTCGGGTCGGCGGAGTAGACGAGCTTGATGTTGTCCTTGGCGGCTGCGGCCTCGGCACCCTTGCGGACGGTGTCCCAGAAGGTGTCGCCGGGCGCCTGGTGGGTGACCAGGGCGACGGTCATGCGCGGCGTGGTCGCCTTGCCGGCGGAGGCGTTCGCGGCGCCTTCCTCGGACTTCTTGCCCCCGGAACTGCTGGAGCAGCCGGCGAGGGTCAGGGCCGCCACCGCGGCCACGGCGACGACGGGCGCGATCCTGCGAGAGCGGGGGTGAGAAGAGCGGTCCATCTTTCCTGGCACCTCACTGTGCTACTGCGGGGGAAAGGGGAGGGGATCACGAGGATCCGTGGTCCCGGAGCCTTACGGAGTCCGGATCATGATGCCGCAAACACACTGTTGCGATGCCACGGGATCCAAGTCCCTGCCGCGCTCGCTGTCAATACTTTGTTAAGACATCATTTCACAAGCAGGTCCGAATGTAAGTACAAACTATTGACAGCGCCGCCCTCGGAGGCCTAAATCTGGGATGCGGCAGGTCCATGGATCCACGCCCCCACCGTGTCAGGGCGCCCCGGGACCCGCATCCCCAGCTTCCCGAGGAGGTCGCGCATGGCCGAGCCAGCCCAGTATTTCGACTTGATCACGATGGGCCGCATCGGGGTCGACCTGTACCCGCTCCAGACCGGTGTCCCGCTGCCCCAAGTGGAGACGTTCGGGAAGTTCCTGGGAGGTTCGGCGGCCAATGTGGCGGTCGCGTCGGCCCGCCTCGGGCGCCGTACGGCGGTGATCACCCGGACCGGCGACGACCCCTTCGGCACCTACCTGCACGAGGAGCTGCGGTCCTTCGGCGTCGACGACCGCTGGGTCACCCCGGTCGAGTCGCACCCCACGCCGATCACGTTCTGCGAGATCTTCCCGCCGGACGACTTCCCGCTGTACTTCTACCGCCGCCCGAAGGCGCCGGACCTGGAGATCCACACCGACGAACTGGACTTCTTCGCGATCCGCGGCGCCCGCATCTTCTGGATCACCGGAACCGGCCTGAGCGAGGAGCCCAGCCGCTCCGCCACGCTCGCCGCCCTCAAGGCCCGCGACAAGTCGGGCCTCACCGTCTTCGACCTCGACTGGCGCCCGATGTTCTGGCGCGACCCCGAGGAGGCCCGCCCGTACTACCGCGAGGCCCTGCGCCACGCCACCGTCGCGGTCGGCAACCTCGACGAGTGCGAGATCGCCACCGGCGTGCGCGAGCCGCAGGCCTGCGCCGACGCGCTGCTGGAGGCGGGTGTGGAGCTGGCCGTCGTCAAGCAGGGGCCCAAGGGCGTCCTGGCCGTGCACCGTGACGGCAGCCGGGCCGAGGTGCCACCGGTGCCGGTCGAGGTGGTCAACGGCCTGGGCGCGGGCGACGCCTTCGGCGGCTCGCTCTGCCACGGTCTGCTCTCCGGCTGGGACCTCGAGAAGACCATGCGCCACGCCAACGCCGCCGGCGCCCTCGTCGCCTCCCGCCTCGCCTGCTCCTCCGCGATGCCCACCGAGTCCGAGGTCGAGGACCTCCTCACCGGGGTGCCGTCGCCGAGCACGAGCCACTGAAACGGAGCCTTCCTTGAACATCGGCATCCCCGACCTCACCGCGGTCAGAGCACGCCATCCCGAGGCCGTCGCCGAGGCGGCAGCTCAGCGGGTGCGCCGGCCCCTGATCGGCGACAGCGGCCGGCTGATGATCGTGGCCGCCGACCACCCGGCGCGCGGCGCCCTCGGGGTCGGCGACCGGCGCCTGGCCATGGCCAACCGCGCCGATCTGCTGGAAAGGCTGTGCGTCGCGCTGTCGCGGCCCGGGGTCGACGGGGTGCTCGCCACCGCCGACATCCTGGAGGACCTGCTCCTGCTCGGGGTGCTGGAGAACAAGGTCGTCATGGGCTCGATGAACCGTGGCGGACTCGCCGGGGCCTCCTTCGAGATGGACGACCGTTTCACCGGCCACCGCGCCGAGGACATCGACCGGCTCCGCTTCGACGCGGGCAAGCTCCTGGTCCGCATCGACTACGACGACCCGGGCTCGCTGACCACCCTGGAGTCCACCGCCCGGGCGATCGACGCCATGGCGGCCCGGCGACTGCCCCTGTTCGTCGAGCCGTTCATCTCCCGGCGGATCGACGGCAAGGTCCGCAACGACTTGTCCGCCGAGGCCGTGACGAGGTCCGTCGCGATCGCCTCGGGCCTCGGCGGCACCTCCGCCTACACCTGGCTGAAGCTGCCCGTCACCGACGACCCGGACGACATGGCGGAGGTCCTGGAGACCTCCACGCTGCCCGTGGTGCTGCTCGGCGGTGAGGTGGGCGAGGACCAGGAGGGCGCGTACGAACGCTGGCGCAAGGCCCTGCGTCTGCCCACCGTCCAGGGTCTGGTCGTCGGGCGCTCGCTGCTCTACCCGGCCGAGGGCAGCGTGGCGCAGGCCGTGGACACGGCCGTCGGACTGTTGTGATGCACAAGGCACCTGTGACGCAAGCGGCACCTGCTGTGATCCGAAAGGCACACGATGACGTATCACCTTCCCGCCGGTAAGGCCCTCGGCGGCCCCTACACCGTCGACGTCACGCCCGAGAAGGCAAGCTGGAACCATTCCAGCCTGCGGATCCTGGAGCTGCCGCCGGGCGGCACCCATACCTTCGACACCGACGACAGCGAGTGGATCGTCGTCCCGCTCAGCGGCGCCTGCACGGTCACGGCGGCGGACGACTTCGGGCAGGACACCTTCGAACTCCAGGGCCGTGCCGATGTGTTCAGCGGTGTCAGCGACTTCGCGTACGTGCCGCGCGACGCCCGGGCGACGGTGACGTCCGCCGCGGGCGGGCGGTTCGCGCTGACCGGCGCCCGCTGCTCGCGGCGGCTGCCCGCCCGCTACGGACCGGCCTCCGAGGTGCCCGTGGAGCTGCGGGGCACCGGGAACTGCTCCCGGCAGGTCAACAACTTCGGCGCGGCGGGCGTGTTCGAGTGCGACAAGCTCATCGCGGTCGAGGTGATCACCCCGGGCGGCAACTGGTCGTCGTTCCCGCCGCACAAGCACGACGAGCACCGGCCGGGCGAGGAGTCCGTGCTGGAGGAGATCTACTACTTCGAGTTCGCCGGCCACGACGGCGTCCCCGGCCTCGGCTACCAGCGGGTCTCCCCGTCCGGGCCGGGCCGGGACACCGACGTGCTGGCCGAGGTCCGCGACGGCGACGTCGTCCTCATCCCGGACGGCTGGCACGGGCCCTCGATGGCCACGCCCGGCCACCACATGTACTACCTGAACGTCATGGCGGGCCCGGAGGACGAGCGCGCCTGGCTGATCTGCGACCACCCCGACCACGCCTGGGTCCGCGACACCTGGCCGGACCAGCCGGTCGACGCCCGGCTCCCCCTCTACACCGCCCCGGAGACCTCCGTATGACCGCCGCCACCCGCAGACTGACGACCGCCCAGGCCCTGGTGCGCTTCCTGTCCGTCCAGTACACCGAGCGGGACGGCGTGCGGCGCCGGCTGATCGCCGGGACCTGGGGCATCTTCGGCCATGGCAACGTTGCCGGGGTCGGCCAGGCGCTGGTCGAGTACGCCGATGTGATGCCCTACCACCAGGGCCGCAACGAGCAGTCCATGGTGCACGCGGCGGTCGGTTACGCCCGGCAGCTGAACCGCCTGTCCGCGCAGGCGGTGACGACCTCCATCGGCCCGGGCGCCACCAACCTGGTCACCGGCGCCGCCCTCGCGACGATCAACCGGCTGCCGGTGCTGCTGCTGCCCGGCGACTACTTCGCCTCGCACGCCCCCGATCCGCTGCTCCAGCAGCTGGAGCACCCCGTCGAGGCCGACGTGTCGGTCAACGACACCCTGCGCCCGGTGTCGCGGTACTTCGACCGGATCACCCGCCCCGAGGCGCTGATCCCGTCGGCGCTCCAGGCCATGCGTGTGCTGGCCGACCCGGCCGAGACCGGCGCGGTCACCCTCGCCCTGCCTCAGGACGTGCAGGCGGAGGCGTACGACTGGCCGGAGGAGTTCTTCGCCGAGCGCGTCTGGTACGTACGGCGTCCGGCGCCGGACCCGGTGGAGCTGGCGGCGGCCGTCGAGGCGGTCCGGGCGGCCGAGCGGCCGCTGATCGTGGCGGGCGGCGGCGTCCACCACAGCGAGGCCGAAGAGGCGCTGAAGGCGTTGGTCGAGGCCACCGGTGTGCCGGTCGCCTCCACCCAGGCCGGCAAGGGCTCGCTGCGGTACGACCACCCCGCCGACCTCGGCGGCATCGGCCACACCGGCACGGCCGTCAGCGACGAACTCGCCCGCACCGCCGACCTGGTGATCGGTGTCGGCACCCGCTACACCGACTTCACCACCGCCTCCGGCACCCTCTTCCAGAACCCGGACGTACGGTTCCTCAACCTCAACATCTCCGGCTTCGACGCGCACAAGCTGGCCGCGCGCACGCTGGTGTGCGACGCACGGTCCGGTCTGGAGAAGCTGCTGGAGGGTCTCTCCGGTCACCGGGTGAGCGAGGCGTACGAGGCCGGGTACCGCGCCGGCAAGGAGCGCTGGGACGAGGTCGTCGAGGACGCCTACCGCGCCGGCGACGAGAGCGCGGTGCCCACCCAGACGCAGGTGCTCGGCGCGCTGGACGCGGCCGTGGGCGACACCGACGTGGTGATCAACGCGGCCGGTTCGCTCCCCGGCGACCTGCACAAGCTGTGGCGCTCCCGCAGCCCGCGCCAGTACCACCTGGAGTACGGCTACTCCTGCATGGGCTACGAGATCCCGGCCGGCATCGGTGTCCAGCAGGCCGCTCCCGGCACACCGGTCTGGGCGCTGGTCGGCGACGGCACCTATCTGATGATGCCGACGGAGATCGTCACGGCCGTCCAGGAGGGGCTGCCGGTCAACATCGTCCTCCTCCAGAACCACGGCTATGCCTCCATCGGCGGTCTGTCGGAGGAGACCGGCGGTGAGCGGTTCGGCACCGCCTACCGCTTCCGGGCCGCCGACGGCACCTTCACGGGCGCCCCGCTGCCCGTGGACCTCGCCGCCAACGCCGCCAGCCTCGGCATGGACGTGCTGCGCGCGAAGACCGTGCGCGAGCTGCGCGAGGCGCTGGCCGCGGCCCGTGCCTCCGACCGTCCGACGTGCGTGTACGTCGAGACCGACCCGGCGCCCACGGCTCCCCCGGCGGAGGCCTGGTGGGACGTGCCCGTGGCCGAGACCGCCTCCCGGGAGGCCGCCGTCGAGGCCCGCGAGCGCTACGACCGCCAGGTCGCGGACCGCCGCCACCACCTCTGAACACCCGCCGCACTCCCCCGCTGAACTCCGGCTCCACGAAAGGCCCTTGGCACCATGAAGACCATCACCCACTGGATCGACGGCAAGCCCGTCGAGGGCACCTCGGGCCGGTTCGGCCCCGTCTACAACCCGGCCACCGGCGCCCAGGAGAAGCAGGTCGCGTTCGCGACCGTCGACGAGGTGGACGCCGCGGTCGCCTCGGCCAGGACCGCCTTCGAGTCCTGGGGGGAGTCCTCGCTCGCCAAGCGCACGGCGATCCTGTTCAAGTACCGCGAGCTGCTGGACGCCCACCGCGACGAGATCGCCGAGCTGATCACCGCCGAGCACGGCAAGGTGCACTCCGACGCGCTCGGCGAGGTCGCGCGCGGCATGGAGATCGTGGAACTCGCGTGCGGTATCTCCGTCCAGCTGAAGGGCGAGCTGTCCACCCAGGTCTCCACCCGGGTCGACGTGGCCTCCATCCGGCAGCCGCTGGGCGTGGTCGCCGGCATCACGCCGTTCAACTTCCCCGCGATGGTGCCGATGTGGATGTTCCCGCTGGCCATCGCCTGCGGCAACACCTTCGTCCTCAAGCCCAGCGAGAAGGACCCGTCGGCGTCCCTCAAGCTCGCCGAGCTGGCCACCGAGGCCGGTCTGCCGGAGGGCGTCCTGAACATCGTGCAGGGCGACAAGACGGCCGTGGACCGCATCCTGGAGCACCCGGACATCGAGGCGGTCTCCTTCGTCGGCTCCACCCCGATCGCCAAGTACATCCAGCGAGCGGCCGTCGAGCACGGCAAGCGGGTGCAGGCCCTGGGCGGCGCCAAGAACCACATGCTGGTGCTGCCCGACGCCGACCTGGACCTCGCCGCCGACCAGGCGATCAACGCGGCGTACGGCTCGGCGGGCGAGCGCTGCATGGCCGTGTCGGTCGTGGTCGCGGTCGGCGACATCGGTGACGAGCTGGTCGGGAAGATCACCGAGCGCGCCAAGAACCTCCGGATCGGCCCGGGCAACGACCCGGCGAGCGAGATGGGCCCGCTGATCACCCGCGAGCACCGCGACAAGGTGGCGTCGTACGTGGCGAGCGCGGCCGAGCAGGGTGCCGAGGTCGTCGTGGACGGCACCGGCTACTCGGTCGACGGCCACGAGAACGGCTTCTTCCTCGGCGTCTCCCTGCTGGACCGGGTGCCGCTGACGGCGGACGCCTACCGGGACGAGATCTTCGGCCCGGTGCTGTGCGTGGTCCGCGCGGAGACGTACGAAGAGGCCATCAAGCTGATCAACGACTCCCGCTGGGGCAACGGCACCGCGATCTTCACCCGGGACGGCGGCGCGGCCCGCCGCTTCCAGCTGGAGGTCAAGGCGGGCATGGTCGGCGTCAACGTGCCGATCCCCGTGCCCGTCGGCTACCACTCCTTCGGCGGCTGGAAGGACTCGCTCTTCGGCGACCTGCACATCTACGGCAACGACGGCATCGCCTTCTACACCCGGGGCAAGGTCGTCACCACCCGCTGGCCGGACCCGTCCGACGGCGGCATCAACCTCGGTTTCCCGAGCAACTCCTGACACCCGTAGGGGGGGTTCGACCATGGCGAAGACCGGCGACCGGGCCCGCACCGCGCCCGCTCCCGCCCTCGGCTCGCTGGACTTCGCCCTGGACCGGGGCAGCCCCGTGCCGTTGTACTACCAGCTGGCTCAGCAGCTGGAGGCGGCGATCGAGCACGGGGTCCTGGCGCCGGGCAACCTCCTGGGCAACGAGGTCGACCTCTCCGTGCGCCTCGGCCTGTCCCGCCCCACCGTCCGCCAGGCCATCCAGTCCCTCGTCGACAAGGGGCTGCTGGTCCGGCGGCGCGGGGTGGGCACACAGGTGGTGCACAGCCAGGTGAAGCGACCGCTGGAGCTGAGCAGCCTCTACGACGACCTGGAGGCGGCCGGGCAGGGGCCGACCACGCAGGTCGTGCGCCACGAGGTGGTGCCGGCCTCCTGCGACGTGGCCGCCGCCCTCGGTGTCGCGGAGGGCAGCGAGGTCGCCTTCCTGGAACGGCTGCGCCGCACGCACGGCCAGCCGGTCGCCCTCTTGTGCAACTACCTGCCGGCGTCGCTGCTGGACCTGGACGGCGACCGCCTGGAGTCGACCGGCCTGTACCGGATGATGCGGGCGGCGGGCATCACCCTGCACAGCGCCCGCCAGACCGTCGGCGCCCGCGCGGCCACCGCCGAGGAGGCCGCCCGCCTGGACGAGCAGCGGGGAGCGGCACTGCTCACCATGCGGCGCACCGCGTACGACGACACCGGGCGCCCGGTCGAGTACGGCACGCACATCTACCGGGCCTCGCGCTACACCTTCGACTTCCAGTTGCTGGTGAGGCCGTGAGGGGGCGGGTCACCTCGTGCGCAGCATCCGGCTGAAGGGTGTCTCCGGGCGTTCCAGACGCTCGCCGTCCAGCGTGATGTCCACGGCCTCGTTGAAGAAGGCGACGCGCCCCCGGACCGCCGCCACCGCGGGCAGCGGGTCGGGATAGCTCCAGACGATGTTGGGCGGCACGTCGCCCTCGCCGCGCCAGGACCAGTACTCGGCGGTGCCCTTGTAGGGGCAGCCGGTGCTGTGGTCGGTGGCGTCGAAGAGGTCGAGGCGGACGTCCGCGCGGGGCAGGTAGTAGCGGGTGGGCAGGGAGGTCTCGAAGAGCAGGACGGGGTCGTGGGTGTCGGCGACGAGCTGCCCGTCGACCTCGACCCGGACATGGCGGCTGCTCGGCAGGGCGTCCACGCGTTTGTGCGGGTCACGGGGGTGGATGAAGATCTCCTCGTCCTCCTCGTACCAGTGGTCGAGGCCCGTGTCGGTGCGCCGGAACCATTCGAAGGCGACGTGGCCGGCCAGGTCGTCGGCGGGGAACCGCCAGGCCGCGCCTGCGCGCACCTCGCCGTCCGCGTCGAGGTCGTAGAAGGTCCGGGAACCGGTGTGCGTGCCGGTGGGCGGGTTCTTCGCGGGGCGGAGCAGGTCGGTGCGGACGTCCGCGTCCGGGAAGACGTACTGCGGCACGGGCAGGTGGGGCTCCCAGACGAGGACCGGGTGCCGGCTGTCGACGACGGTGACATCGCCCTTGCGGCCGCGCACCCAGCGCACGCTGGGTTCCCACATGAGGCCTTCGGGGGTGGTCCTGATCGACCGGGCGCCGGGGTGCGCCGGGTGGGTGGTCATGGCCGGTGCTCCTTCCGGAGGTCCGGATGTCCGGTTCCCTCCACGATCCCACGATCTCGGCGCGCACTAAGCTGTACGAGGTGAGAGACCCCGCCATGGCGGCATGACACCCGGCCACGAGGCGCTCGTGATGGCAGGAGAGAGGCGAGGACAGCGGCCGAGGCAGCCGCAGCTGCCCGACCTGCACGTGCGCCTGCGTACGGAGCTGGGCCGGATCGACGAGCAGTTGCGTGCCCTGCTGGACACCATGGACCGGATGCAGGGGCTGCTGGACGCGGTGGTGGCCATCAGCCGGGAGGTGGAGCTGACCGCGGTGCTGCACCGCATCGTGACCACCGCCATGGATCTGGTGGGCGCCCGTTACGGAGCACTGGGTGTGCTCAACGAGTCGGGCGAGCACCTGGAGGAGTTCATCACGGCCGGTCTCTCCGAGCGGGAACGCGCCGACCTGGCCGGGACCGACCTGCCGCGCGGACTGGGTGTGCTCGGGCATCTGATCAGCCATCCCGAACCCCACCGGATCGTCGACATCGAGGCCCATCCGGCCTCCGCCGGTTTCCCGCCCGGCCATCCGCGTCTGCGGACGCTGCTGGGTGTCGCCATCAGCGTCCGTGGCGAGGTCTACGGCGACCTGTACCTCTCCGAGCGGCGTGACGGGGAGCCCTTCGACATCCACGACGAGAACGTCGTCACGGCCCTGGCCAGCGCGGCCGGCATCGCGATCGAGAACGTCCGTCTGTTCGAGCAGGTCCGGATCGGAGCGGAGCAGTTCCAGCGGCTCCTCCTGCCCGCGCTGCCCGACCTGCGGCCCTTCAGCGCGGCGGCCGTCTACCGCCCGGCGGCCGAGCCCAGCAAACTCGGCGGGGACTGGTACGACGCGATCCCCCTGTCCGGGGACGTGGTGGCGGTCGTCATCGGGGACGTGGTCGGCCACGATCTGAAGGCCGCGGCCGCCATGGCCTCCACCCGCAACATGCTGCGGGCCCTGCTGTTCGACCTGGGCAGCACACCCGGTGCGCTGCTGGCCCGGCTCGACCGCACGCTCCAGGCCATCACCACCAACCCGGTCACCACCACCGCCCTGGCCCGCATCGAACCGGAGGAGCCGGGCTGGCGCATCGACTGGAGCACGGCGGGCCACGTACCGCCCCTGCTGATCCCCCCTGACGGTCCGGCGGAGTACCTGGACGCCGAGCCCGGACTGCCGCTCGGGGTGGACCTCGACGAACCCCGCCCCGACCACTCCCGGTTCCTCGCCCCGGGCTCCACGGTGGTCTTCTTCACCGACGGGCTGGTCGAACACCCCGCCCACTCCATCGACGAGAGCCTGGACGCGCTCGCCGATCTCGCCACCGCCCATGCGTCCCGGCCCCTGCCCGAGTTCGTGCGGGCCCTGGCCGATGACCACCCGAGCGACGGCCACGACGACATGGCCGTCCTCGCCCTGCGCACCCCGCCCGTCTGACGCCACTCGCCCGACGGTTCCGTGGAGGTTGCGGCGGATCCGGTGGATGATGGTCGAGGGGATGTCCATGCGGAGGCCCCGATGACTGTCGCGCGGCATACCTGGCCCCGGTCCCACGGCTTGGTCGCCCTGGAGATCTGCGCCGTCGCCGCGCTGTACTACGGCTCGGCCGAGCTCGGACTGCTCCAGCAGCTGGTGCGTGGCCAGGTCACGCCGCTGTGGCCGCCGAGCGGTATCGCGGTGGCCAGTCTGCTCCTGCTCGGGCGGCGGGTCTGGCCCGGGATCGCGATCGGCGCGTTCCTGGCCAACGTCTGGCTGGGGCCATCGGTCCTGTCCGTCCTCGCCATCGCGGCGGGCAACACGCTCGCACCCGTCTGCTCGTTCGCCCTGCTCCGCCGTGTCGGTTTCCGTCACGAGATGAACCGCCTGCGCGACGCCCTCGCCCTGATCTTCCTCGGCGCCTTCACCGGCATGCTGGTCAGCTCCACGGTCGGCACCGGGACGCTCGTCCTCACCGGTGTGCTGGACGCCGGCGACTTCTGGCCGACGTGGTCGGTCTGGTGGACCGGTGACGCGATGGGCGTGCTGGCGGTCACCCCGGTCCTGCTCGTCCTCCGCTCGGCGCGGTGGCCCGGGGGCGCCTCGCCGGCCCGCTGGGCGGAGGGGGTCCTGCTGCTCGCGGCCACGGTCGGTGTCGGCACCGTCGAGACCAGCAGCACGCCCCTGCTGTTCCTCGGCTTCCCGCTGCTGATCTGGGCGGCCTTCCGCTTCCAGCTGGCCGGGGCCGCACCCTGCGCCCTCGCCGTGTCCACTTTCGCGATCATCTCGGCCGGCCAGAAGGCGGGCCCGTTCGCCGGCCACGACCTGTTCACCAACATGATCACCCTGCAGGCGTTCAACGGTTCCGCCTCGCTGACCGCCCTCCTGCTCGCAGCAGCGGTCGGCGAACGCGCCCAGGCGGAAAGGGAGATTGCGCTGGCCTGCAGACAGCTCGCCTCGATGGTCACCATGGTCTCCACCAGTGACCGCCGCCCAGCCCTGCCCGCCGACGAGGACGACCGGACGGTCGGGGACACGGCTCGTCAATGATGCGCAGCGAACGCGTCGGGGTGGGCGGCGCGTGCCACCCACCCCGATGCGTCGGCGCGCCCGCAGGACTTGTTCAGGACTGCGGACGGCTGCCGTGGTTCGCGCCGTTCTTGCGGCGGGCCTTCTTCTTGCGACGTCGCTTCGAGGACATCGAACCTCCTCTTTCCGGCTTTGGGCCACTTTCCACCGGATTGTCATGTCCGGTGACTACAGAGCCGCTTTCCCGCCGACGCGACGCCAAACCCGCACGGCGCCAATGCGTGGGGGTGGCCTATGTCACGGTGGTGGCCCGGCCCGAGAACGACGAAGAGGCCACTTCCGCTTGCGCGGAAATGACCTCCGACCTGCTGCTTCGCAAGTCGGGACGACAGGATTTGAACCTGCGACCCCTTGACCCCCAGTCAAGTGCGCTACCAAGCTGCGCCACGTCCCGGTGCGCGGTCAGCCGCGGTGGGCCGCGTGATCGCGCGAACAGCACTTTACCCCACACCCCTGGCCACGCCGAAAACGGCCCGGGCGGGACAATCGGCGTATGGGCAACATGGGCAGCAGGGGAAGCACGGACGGCACGTCGAAGGACCGGCCGGGCGGCGCGCGGGACCGGGACGACGAAGGCCGGGCGCGCAACGCCCGGCCGCGGGACGGCCTCGGACGGCCCCTGCCGTACGACGCGCAGGGCGTGCCCCGGCAGCCCGAGGGCGTCGTGCGCGCGCCGGAGGAGACCGTCGCCGAGGCGCAGCGGCTGCTGGACGAGGGGAAGCCGTTCCACGCGCACGAGGTCTTCGAGGACGCCTGGAAGTCGGGGCCCGAGGAGGAGCGGGAGCTCTGGCGCGGGCTCGCCCAGCTCGCCGTGGGCCTGACGCACGCCGCCCGCGGCAACCTCACGGGCGGGGCGCGGCTGCTGCGGCGCGGCGCGGGCGCGGCCGAGGCGTGGGTGTCCGGCTCAGGGCGGGCACTCCCGTACGGGATCGACGTCGAGCGGGTCGCCGTCTGGGCGCGCGAGCTGGCGCTGGACGTGGAGGGCAGCGGCCGGGCCGTGGACGCGGCGGCGCGGTCGCCCCGGCTGCGGGACGCGGACTCGGGGCGCTGACCTGGGGCGCGGTGAAGGCGCTGCCGGCGCTGTGCGGCAGACTCGGGGCGTGCGAAGGATTCATGTCATCGGTATCGGCGCGGGCGACCCCGACCAGCTGACCCTGCAGGCGGTCAGGGCGATGCGCGGCACGGACGTGTTCTTCGTCCTGGACAAGGGCGAGGCCAAGGCGGACCTCACCGGGCTGCGCATGAACCTGCTCGACACGCACCTGCCGGACAGGACGTACCGGGTCGTGGAGGCGCGCGACCCGGAGCGGGACCGCACCGCCGACGGCGCCGCCTACTCCCCCGCCGTCGGGGACTGGCGCAGCGCCCGGGCCGGCCTCTACGAGCGGCTGATCGGCGAGGAGCTCGGCCCGGACGAGACCGGCGCCTTCCTGGTGTGGGGAGACCCCTCGCTGTACGACGGCACGCTGGGGATCCTGGAGGAGGTGCTGGAGCGGGGCTCGGTGGCCTTCGAGTACGACGTCGTGCCGGGCATCTCCAGCGTCTCGGCACTCGCCGCCCGGCACCGCACGGCGCTGAACCGGGTGGCCATGCCGGTGCAGATCACCACCGGACGGCGGCTCGCCGAGGGCTTTCCGGAGGGCGTGGACGACGTGGTGGTGATGCTCGACGCCCACCAGACCTTCCGGCGGTACGCGCGGGAGGACGTCGACATCTACTGGGGCGCCTGTCTCGGCACCCCGGACGAGATCCTCGTCTCCGGTCCGCTCGCCGAGGTCGCGCCCCGCATCGAGCGGCTGCGTGCCGAGGTCCGAAAGCGCAAGGGCTGGGTCATGGACACGTACCTGCTGCGCCGGCACCACCGCGACTGACCGGCCGCGGTTGGCTATCGTCCGGACATGGAGTCCGTGCGTGCCGTGCTCGTCGACATCGACGGGGTGCTCACCGTGTCCTGGCGGCCCCTGCCGGGGGCCGTGGAGGCGTTGCGGGAGGTCCGGGAGGCCGGTTTCGCCGTCCTGCTGGTCACGAACACCACCTCCCGTACGCGGGCGTCGATCGCCGCGACCCTCGGCGATGCGGGGTTCCCGGTGGCGGCCGAGGACATCCTGACCGCGCCCGCAGCCACCGCCGCGTATCTCGCCGAGCGCTGTCCCGGCGCCCGGTGCTCCCTGCTGAACAGCGGCGACATCGAGGAGGACCTCGAGGGTGTGACGGTCGTGGACGCGGCGGACACCGGTGCCGTGCCGGATGTCGTGCTCGTCGGCGGGGCGGGGCCCGAGTTCGGGTACGAGGCACTGGACCGGGCCTTCGGGCATCTGCAGCGCGGGGCCCGGCTGGTGGCGATGCACCGGAACCTGTACTGGCGTACGGCCGAGGGGCTGCGGCTGGACTCCGGGGCGTTCCTGGCCGGTCTCGAGCGGGCGGCCCGGGTGGAGGCCGAGGTCACCGGCAAACCGGCGCGGGCGTTCTTCGAGGCGGCGCTCGCGCGGCTGGGCGCCGGTGCCGGGGAGGCCGTGATGGTCGGCGACGACGTCGAGTCCGATGTGCTCGCGGCGCAGCGGGCGGGGATCACCGGGATCCTCGTGCGGACGGGCAAGTTCCAGCCGGAGGCGCTCCGGGACGCCGACGGCACGCCCGACCACGTCATCGACTCGTTCGCGGACCTGCCCGGGCTGTTGCGGGAGTCAGCGCAGCAGTAGTTGCAGACCGCCCACGACGGTCGCCGCGATGACCAGTTGCTCGAACAGCCGCTGGTTGATCTTGTGCACGGCCCACTTGCCGAGCAGCGCGCCGGGGACGACGAACACCACGAGCGCCAGGTCGAGGAGGAGCGAACGGGCGTCGATCAGGCCGAGCCCGGCGCTGAAGGGCAGCTTGGAGACGTTGACGATCAGGAAGAAGAAGGCCGAGGTGCCGAGGAAACCGAGCTTTCGAAAGCCCGCGGACAGCAGGTACATCGACATCACGGGGCCGCCCGCGTTGGCGACCATGGTGGTGAACCCGCCGAGGACGCCGTACGCACGGGCCTTGAGGCGGCCCGCCCGGGTGGTGACCGACTCCGGCTCCTCCTCCTTGTCCGCCGTACGCCTGCGCCACACCGTCACCGCCGCCATCAGCAGCAGGATCGCGCCGATCGAGGTCCGGACGATCGCGTCGTCCGCCCACATCAGGAACACGGTGCCGACGACGACGCCCGCGGCGACCGCCGGGAACAGCCGCCACAGCGTGGGCCAGTGGGCGTGCCGCCGGTAGGTGGCGACGGCCAGCAGGTCCCCGGCGATCAGGATCGGCAACAGGATGCCGGTGGAGGCGCGGGCGGGCAGCACCGCGGCGAAGACGGCGAGGCTCACGGTGTTGGCCCCGCTCACGGCGGTCTTGGAGAAGCCGACGAGCAGGGCCGCGAAGGCGAGGGCGGCGAACTCCCAGCCGGTGATGTGCCAGAGCGTCACGGTGTTCATGCGAACACTGATGCTATGTGCAACGAACCGGGGCGTGCAGGGCCGTCTCGCCTGGTGGTTGTCCTGCCCCGTCGTTCCGCCCGGTGGCCCTCCCCTGCTGTTCCTACGCCCGCTCGACGAGCAGCGCGCTCCCCTGCCCCACCCCGACACACATCGTGGCCAGGCCCCGCCCGGCGCCGGTGCGCCGCATGCGGTGGAGCAGCGTCGTCAGGATGCGGGCGCCCGAGCAGCCCAGGGGGTGGCCGAGGGCGATCGCCCCGCCGCTCGGGTTGACCAGGTCGGGATCGATGCCGAGTTGGTCGACGCAGGCCAGGGCCTGGGCCGCGAAGGCCTCGTTGAACTCGGCCTCCTCCAGGTCACCGATGCTCCAGCCGGCGCGGGTGAGTGCCTTGCGGGTGGCGGGGACCGGGCCGATGCCCATGACGTCGGGGTGGACTCCGGCGGAGGCGCCTGCGACGTAGCGGCCCAGGGACTCGAGGCCCAGCTCGTTCAGGGCCTCCTCGCTGACCAGGAGGAGACCGGCGGCGCCGTCGTTCATCGGGGAGGCGTTGCCCGCGGTGACCGTGCCGCCTTCCCGGAACACCGGCTTCAGCCGGGACAGCTTCTCGGGGGAGGTGTCCTCGCGGACGCACTCGTCGGTGTCGACGACCACCCCGTCGGGGCGTTCGACGGGCAGGAGTTCGGCGTCGAAGTGACCGTTCTTTCGGGCCAGGGCGGCCTGCCGGTGGCTGCGCAGGGCGAAGTCGTCCTGGCGTTCGCGCGGGATGCCGTACCGCGCGGCGACCTCCTCCGCCGTCTCGCCCATGGCGAGCAGGCCGTGCAGGTCCCGCATGGCGGGGTTGACCAGGCGCCAGCCGAGGCGGGTGTCGGCGGTCTCGATGCGGTGCGGCAGGGCCTCGTCGGGGCGGGGCAGGACGAAGGGGGCGCGGCTCATCGACTCGGAGCCTCCCGCGATCACGATGTCGGCCTCGCCGGCGGCGATGGTGCGGGCGGCGGTCGTCACGGCCTCCAGGCCGGACGCGCAGAGCCGGTTGACCGTGGCGCCGGGCACGGACTCGGGGAGGCCGGCGAGCAGTGCGGCCATGCGGGCGACGTTGCGGTTGTCCTCGCCGGCCTGGTTGGCGGCGCCCCAGTAGACGTCGTCGACGCGGGCGGGGTCCAGCGCGGGCACGCCGGCGACCAGGGCGCGGACGACGGTCGCGGCGAGGTCGTCGGGCCGTACCGAGGAGAGCGAGCCCCTCAGCTTGCCGATGGGGGTGCGGCGGGCGGCCGCGAAGTGGACGGGACGCACGAGAGGACTCCTCACACCACACATTAATTAGCACTGCTAGTTTCGGACTATAGCCCGTCCGTCGCCGCCGGGGAAGATTTCACTGGGTCCCGGTGTCCATTGAGCGCGTTATCGCAGGCCAGGGGGACCGGTTTACGCGTTCCGCTCAGGGTTTGCACCCGTGCGCCCGGGGCACCCGCGCGTTCATGGAGTGGTTGCGGAGCGCCGCCTGCGTGGACGAGGACCCCGAGCTGTTCTTCCCCGTGGGCACCACGGGCCCGTCCTTGCGGGACATCTCGGCCGCGAAGCGGATCTGCTCCCGCTGCCCGGTGACCGACCAGTGCCTGAGCTTCGCGCTGAGCAGTGGCCGGACCTCGGGTGTGTGGGGCGGGACCTGCGAGGAGGAGCGCGACGCACTGCTCCGGACCACGAACGACGCGGGAAGGAGAAGCACCCTATGACGCCTGTGAGGAGCACGCTGCCCGACGACGCCCGGAAGGTCGCCTGCGAGGCACTGCAGGACACCCTCGTGGATCTTCTCGGGCTCTCGCTGATCGGTAAGCAGGCGCACTGGAACATCGTCGGACCGCGGTTCCGGTCGATCCACCTGCAGCTCGACGAGGTGGTCTCGGCCGCGCGCAACTTCGCCGACACGGTGGCGGAGCGGTCCGCGGCGCTCGGTGTCCCGCCGGACGGCCGGCCCGAGACCGTCGCCAAGGCCTTCGCCCTGCCCGCCCCCAAGGAGGGTTGGGTGCGTGACTCGGACGCCGTGCAGGTGATGGTGGAGTCGCTCCAGGACGCGGTCGGCCGGCTGCGCGAGCGCATCGACGCGACCGAGAAGGCCGATCCGGTCACCCAGGACCTGCTGATCGCCATCACCGCCGAGCTGGAGAAGCAGCGGTGGATGTTCGACGCGGAGAACGTCCCCGGCGAGGGCTGACCGGCGCACGCACGTACGTACGTACGGAAGGGGCACCCGATGACCGACGCCCTTGAACTCGACGCGCTGTGGGAGGACTTCCACCGCGTGGTGAACATGACCTCGCAGGAGCTCGCGGCCTGGCTGCGGGTGCGGGACGCCGACGAGGACACGGAGCCGCTGCCCGAGCAGGCGGGTTCGCAGACCGGACAGCACGTCCTCGCGATCCTCCAGAAGCGGCGTACCGATCTGACCGAGGACGACCTGCGGGTGATGCGGAAGGTCGTGGACACGGTCACCTCGCAGGTGGACGTGGAGAACGAGCCGGAGCCCGAGGTGACGGAGGCCGACACCCGCCGTCGGCGCCGGCTGATGACCGTCGGCCACGACCCGCTGAAGGGCTAGCCCTGAACCGGCAGGAGCGCGTCGTCCGCGAACTCGTCGGCGCGCACGGCCGGACCTACGCGGACGAGGCGGGCATCCGGCTCAAGGACACGCCGCAGCCGCTGTACCGGCTGCTGGTGCTGTCCCATCTGCTCAGTGCCCGCATCCGCGGCTCGATCGCGCTGGCCACCGCCCGCGCCCTGCACGAGGCGGGGCTGCGCGATCCGCGCCGCATGACCGAGGCCGCCTGGCAGGAGCGCGTCGACGCGCTCGGCCGGGGCGGCTACCGGCGCTACGACGAACGCACCGCCACACAGCTCGGCGAGGGGGCCGAACTGCTGACCGAGCGGTGGGGCGGAGACCTGCGGCGGCTGCGCCGCGAGGCGGACGGCGAGGTCTCCGAACTACGCCGTCTGCTCCGGGAGTTCCCCGGGATGGGCCCGGCCGGTACCGACATCTTCCTGCGCGAGGCCCAGGGCGTATGGCCGGAGGCGGCCCCCTACCTGGACGCCAAGGCCCTCCAGGGCGCCGAGCGCCTGAACCTGCCGACGGACCCGGAACGCCTCGTCGGCCTGGCCGGGAGCACCGGTCCGGCCGTTCTCGCCGCGGCGCTCGTGCGGGCGGCGGTGGACAAAGAGGTGGCCGAGGACACGCTTCGGCGTGCCGGGTGACGAGGGCGCGCCGCGTGGACGAACCGGGTCAGCCCAGCAACCACCCTCCGTCCACGGTCAGTTCGACGGCGTTGACCGAGCCGTTGCGGAGCAGGAAGTCCACCGCGTCCACCACGTCCGCCATCGTGGCGAGCCGCCCGGTGGGTGTCTCGGTGCGCAGGGCCGCGAGCACCTTGTCCGGTTTGGCCTGCCAGTACGGGCTGTCGCCGACGACCCCGGGATGCACGGTGTTGACCCGGATGGGGGCGAGTTCCACGGCGAGGGAGTTCATCAGGCCCCGTACCCCCGCGTTGACCGTCGCGACCGTCGTCGCGCCCGGGTAGGGACGCTCCTTGGCCTGGCCGCCGAACAGCACGACCGCGCTGCCGTCGTGCAGCCGGGGGCGCAGCGCGTGCACGACCTCGGTGTAGCCGACGAGCTTGAGGGTGACCAGGTCCAGGGCGGCGCCGATGTCGTACTCGGTCACCTTGTTGTCGTCCCGGGAGACGCCCGCGATCACCAGATGGTCGACCCGCCCGACGTCGGCCACGGCCGCCGCGATCTCCAGCGGCCGCGCCAGGTCCAGGGCGATGCCCCGGGCGCCGAACTCCTTGGCCACCGTGCCGGCGCGGTGGGCGTCACGGCCGGTGAGGACGACCTCGTCCCCGCGCTCGGCGCGGGTGCGAGCGAACTCGCGGCCGATCCCCGAGGTGCCGCCGACGACAAGGACGTTGCTCATGAGCCCTCCTGAAGCGCCTGGCGCAGGTAGTCCCAGTCCCTGGTGAACCGGTAGGAGTGCCGTGCGGGCGGCTGCGGCGCCTGTGTCTCCAGCCACCGCAGGGGCCCCTGCCCGGCGTTGACGAAGCCATGCACGCAACCGGCGCCCGCCCACGCGAGGTCACCGGATTCCAGCCGGTACCGCTCGCCGTCGAGCGTCGCTTCCGCCACGCCCTCGAGGATCAGGTACGTCTCCTCGAAGGGGTGGTCGTGCGTGCCGATGACACCGTCGGACGCGTACCGCACCATGAACATCGTCGAGCCGACCGCGCCCAGGTCGCGGTCGACCATCATCTTCACCGTGATGCCGCTGTAGACCAGGAGCGCGGTGCGCATGCTCGCCGTGACGGCCAGCAGGTCCTGGGACTGCTTGGCGGGGTCCATCTGGTCGGGCTCGAAGTGGCCGAAGGAGCGGGTGCGCGGGTCGCGGACGTCGATCCGGGCCGGTTCACGGACGGGCAGCTCCGGCACCGCCTGGGTGTCGTGTCCGTAGCGGGCCCGCGGTACCGGCGCCAGCATGTCCGCCCAGCGGCCGCCGGTGCCTCCGGCGCCCCGCCAGGCGTGCGGGACGCCGACCGGCAGCAGTCCGTAGTCCCCCGCCTGAAGCAGGTACGACCCTTCGGGCGCGTCGAGGACCACCGCACCGTCGAGGATGAGGAAGCTCTCCTCGTAGGAGTGCACATGCGCGGGCACGCGGCCGTCCGGTCGCAGTTCGCACAGGCCGAAGCCGGTGTGCACACTGCCGTCGTCCTCACCGACCAGGGCCCGCCGGCGGTGTCCGTGACCGTCGTACGGCGGCTCGGGCACGTCGGCGGCGCGGCGCACCAGGTGGTTCGTCATGCGGTGGCCTTCTCGCCCTTCGCGGTCGCCGCCTTCGCCTCCTTCGCGGCGACGAGCCGGTCGCGGGCCTCCGCGAGGAGCCGCAGGGCGTGTCCGGTGTCGGTGAGCATCCTGCCGTCGCGCTTGTGGACCACGCCGTCGACGAGGACGGCGTCCACGTTGGACACGTCCGCGCACAGGGTGACCGCGGCGGCCGCGTCGTGCACGGGTGCGACGTTCAGCGCGGTGGCGTCGATCGCGACGATGTCCGCGCGCTTGCCGGGGGTCAGGGAGCCGGTACGGTCCTCCAGGCCCGCGACGTGGGCCCCGTTGAGGGTGGCGATCTCCAGCATCTGACGCGCTGTCAGCATGGTGCTCGGGACCGGCAGGTTGGCCTGCCAGCAGTCGGCGTTGACCCGGGCGCGTTCGGCGCCGAAGGCCGCGCGGATCTGGGTGAACATGTCGCCGGGCACGGTGGTGACGACGTCGATGCTGAAGGACGGCCGCAGGCCGTGTTCGATGGCCTGCATCACGGGCGGCCAGCCGTGCCCCATCTGGAGTTCCACCTGTGGTGCGACGGACACCGTGCCGCCGCTGTCGGCGACCAGCCGCCACTCCTCCTCACTGAGGTGGCAGGAGTGGACGTAGGTGGTGTCCGGTCCGAGGAGGCCCAGGCCGTGGAGCTGCTTGACCATGCCGAAGCGACCGGCGAGCCGTCCCATGGCCACGTGCACGGTGATCGGGAGGCCGAGTTCACGGGCGAGGGCCCACTCGGCGGCGACGACGTCGTTGACGCAGAAGCCGGGTCCGCGCGTGGCGAGGCCCATGGTGAGCAGGCCGTCGTCGGACGCGAAGTACCGGGCGCGGATCCGCCGCACGTCGTCCGCCGGGATCGCGAGCTTGCTCTCGAACCAGTAGTCGGCGAGGGAGGTGTTGGCGCTGCCGTACGCGTACTGCGCCCGGATCCCTGACTCCGCCAGACCCTGGATCGCGGCGTCCGGATGGTCAGGGGTGTTGTTGATGTGCGACCAGTCGACGAGCGTGGTGATGCCGGCGTTGATGCACTCCAGCGCGCCCGCGAGGTTGGCCGCGTAGACGTCCTCCGGGGTGTACAGGGGCGCGAAGGTGTCGAGGATGTCGACGAAGTAGTCGTCGAGGGTGGCGTTCGGGGCGACGCCCCGGATCGGGGCCTCCCAGGTGTGGCGGTGGGTGTCGACGAAGCCGGGGATCACGATGCGGCCGGTCATGTCGAGGACCTCGGCATCGGCGCCGATCTCCGGTTCCACGGCCACGATCCTGCCGTCCTCGACGAGGACGTCCCCCTGGGGCAGGTCCCCGACGGCGGGGTCCATCGAGATCACGTGACCGGAGCGCAGCAGTTTCCTGGTGGTCATCGCGCTTCCTCCCATGGGGTGCTGGTGACGGTGGACGGCTCAGTAGGCGGCGAGTCTGCGGACCTCCGTGACGACCTTGTCGACCGTGGGGACGACCTGCTGCTCCAGCGCGTCGGCGAACGGCAGCGGGACACACTCCGCCGTCACCCGCCGCACGGGCGCGTCCAGCAGGCCGAAGCCCTCGTCGGCGACGATCGAGACGACGGTGGCCCCCCAGCCGCCCTGGTACGGGTTCTCCTCGACGGTGACGAGCCGGGAGGTCGTGCGCACCGAGCCGAGGACGGCGGCGGCGTCCAGCGGGACCAGACAGCGCAGGTCGACCACCTCCGCCTCGATCCCCTCCCCCGACAGCACCTCGGCGGCCTTCAGGGCCAGGGGCACCGTGGTGGCGAGCGCGACGAGCGTGATGTCGTCGCCCGGGCGGACGACGCGGGCCCGGCCCAGCTCGACGACGTGGCCGGGCGGCGGCGGCGTCCCCTTGGTCGCGAGGAGCGCCTTGTGCTCGAAGAAGACCACGGGGTCGTCGCTGCGGATCGCCGCCGCCATCATGCCGATGACGTCGGCGGGTGTCGCCGGTGCCGCGATCTTCAGGCCCGGGACGGTCAGGGCCCAGTTCTCGGTGGCCTGGGAGTGCTGGGCGCCGAAGCCGAGTCCGCCGCCGTTGGCGGTGCGCACGACGAGCGGCACGGTCACCTGGCCGCCGGTCATGTAGCGGACCTTGGGGATCTCGTTGGCGAGGTAGTCCCAGCAGCAGGCCAGGAAGTCGGAGAACATGATCTCGGCGACGGGCCGCATCCCGGTCATGGCGGCACCCATCGCGGCGCCCACGATGGCCTGTTCGGATATGGGCGTGTCCCACACCCGCTCGGGACCGAACTCCTTGTGCAGTCCCGTGGTCGTCTTGAACACTCCGCCGGCCGCACCGATGTCCTCCCCCAGGCACACGACCGTGGGGTCCCGGCGCATCTCGCGGGCGATGCCCTCGGCGACCGCCTCCCGGTAGGTGATCACGTCCGCCATGCGACACCTCCGTCGGCCCATACGTCGGTGAGTGCCTCCCTCGGTTCGGGCGGTGGCGCGGCCTTCGCCGCCTCGACGGCCCGCTCCACGACGGCCCGGGCCCGCTCGCCGGCCTCGGCCACCGCCGCCTCCGGCACGCCCAGCTCGGCGAGCCGTCCCCTCGCGACGTCCAACGGATCGTGCTCGAGCCACCGTTCGACCTCCTCGGCCGGTCGGTAGGTCGCCGGGTCGGCGCGGCTGTGCCCGAAGTGCCGGTAGGTCTCGGCCTCCAGCACGGCGGGCCCGTCCCCGGCCCGGGCCCGCCGTGCGAGCCGCTCCACCGCCTCCTCGACGGCCACGACGTCGTTGCCGTCGACGACCTCGCCCGGGATGCCGTAGGCGGGTGCCCGGTCGGCGGCGGGCCGGGGTACCGCCGTGACGTCGGCGATGGGCGTGTACTCCATGTACAGGTTGTTCTCGCACACGAACAGCACAGGCAGCTTCCACACGGCGGCCAGGTTGAGCGACTCGTGGAAGGCGCCGATGTTGGTGGCGCCGTCACCGAAGAAGGCCACCGCGACCTGGTCGGTCCCCCGCAGCCGGGCCGACCAGGCCGCGCCGACCGCCATCGGCAGGTGGGAGCCGACGATGGCGTACGAGCCGAGCATGCCGGTCGACGCCTTGGTCAGGTGCATGGAGCCGCCCTTGGCCTTGCACAGCCCGGTGGCCCGGCTCATCAGCTCGGCGAGGCACTCCTGCGGGGTGGCGCCGCGGGCGAGGGCGTGGTGATGGCCCCGGTAGGTGGCGAACACGTAGTCGTCCGGGCGCAGGGCGGCGCTCGCACCCACCGCGACGGCCTCCTGTCCGGCGGCGAGGTGGGTGGTGCCCTTCACCAGGCCCTGGAGGAACAGGTCGTGGGCGGCCTTCTCCGTGCGGCGGATGACGGCCATCCGCTCGTAGGCGGCGAGGAGCCCGGCCCCGTCCATCAGGGCGCCCCGTCCGTGTGCGAGGTGTTGAGGTGGGACTGCGACTCGCGCCGGGTGTTCAGCTCCCCGCCCACCGTCCAGTATTTGCGGCCCGCCACCAGCAGTTCCTCCGCCGGGAACTTGGTGATGACCTCGCACCCGTCGGCGGTGACGACCAGTTCCTCCTCGATCCGGGCGGCGGACCAGCCGTCGGCGGCCGGCCAGTAGGTCTCCAGGGCGAACACCATGCCCTCTTCGAGGACCTCGGGGTGGTCGAGGGAGACCAGCCGGCTGAAGATCGGCTTCTCCCAGATCGACAGTCCGACGCCGTGGCCGTACTGGAGGGCGAAGGCGGCGGTCTCGTCCGCGAAGCCGAACTCCTCGGCACGCGGCCAGACCCGGACGATGTCGGCGGTGGTGGCGCCCGGCCGGACGAGGGCGATCGCCTGGTCCATGTACGCGCGGCAGCGCACGTAGGCGTCCCGCTGCGCGCGGGAGGCGGAGCCCACCGCGAACGTGCGGTAGTAGCAGGTGCGGTAGCCGAGGTGGCTGTGCAGGATGTCGAAGAAGGCGGGATCGCCGGGGCGGATCAGGCGGTCGCTGTAGACGTGCGGATGCGGTGAACAGCGTTCGCCCGAGATGGCGTTGACGCCCTCGACGTACTCGCTGCCGAGGTCGTACAGGACCTTGCTGACGACACCGACGCACTCGTTCTCACGGACGCCCGGCCGCAGGTACCCGTACAGCTCCTCGTAGGCCGCGTCGACCATGGCGCAGGCCTGCGTGAGCAGGGCGATCTCGTCGCCCGTCTTGATCCGGCGGGCCTCCAGGAAGACCTGCTGCCCGTCGACCACGTCGATGCCCTCGGCGCGCAGGGCGGTGAGGACGGGCATCTCGGCGACGTCGACGCCGAGGGGCTCGTTCGCCAGTCCGTGCTCGCGCAGCTCGTGGGCGATCTTGGCAGCCACGTCCTCGGCGACGCCCGCGTCCGGGTGGAAGGCGCCGCGCAGGGTGGAGATGCCGGCGCGGGCGCCGGTCGGCGGGCCGCCCTTGCCGTCGCTGTAGTCGAGCCAGGGGTTGTACAGCTGGTGGTGGCGGGCGGCGGAGCCGAAGTCCCAGACGACCGGTTCGCCGTCGCGCACCAGCAGGGCGAAGCGGATCAGCTTGTCCATCGCCCAGGTGCCGATGTGGGTGGCGGTCATGTAGCGGATGTTGGCGAAGTCGAAGCTGAGCACCGCGCCGAGCGCAGAGCGGTTCAGGGACTCGTGGAGCCGGGCCAGCCGCTGTCCGCGCAGCCGGTCCAGGTCGATGCGTTCTTCCCAGTCGACGGCGTTGGGGCCGTATGTGCGGATCGCCATGACGACCACCCCCACTTCGGAGTGAACGCCCGGGCCGTACGGGTGTCAAGTGTCACTGAACGTCGCCCGACACGAACCAGACACCCACGGCCGGTACCTCTCCATCGTTGCGGTAGCGGTGGGGAGTCGTCGACTCGAAGCTGACGGCGTCGCCCGGCCGCACGGTGTACTCGTCGAAGCCGAGGGTGAGGACGAGCTCGCCGGAGGTCAGATAGCCGTACTCGGCGCCCGGGTGCCGCATCAGGCCGCCGGAGCCGGAGGAGGAGCCGCCGGGCCGGTAGGTCACCAGCAGGAAGTCGACGTCCACGCCCGGCACCCGCCCGAGCCGCTCCCACACCACCCCGGAGTCCAGCTCCAGCGTCTCGCGTCCTGCGGCGCCGACCAGCGGGCCGATGCGCCGGCCGGGGTCGGCGGCCAGGGCGGCCAGGGCGTGCAGGACGGTGCCGGGTGGGCTCGCGCCGGCCACGGGCACGGAGGCCGGGGCGTCGAAGAGCGACTCGACGGAGATCCCCAGGGCCGTCGTGATGGCGTACAGCGTGCTGACGGACGGCTGGCTCTTCCCGGTCTCGATCTGGGACACGAGGCTCGCCGACACGCCGACCTCCCGGGCGAGGGCGCGCAGGCTGGTCCCGCGCTCCAGCCGCGCCTGCCGGATACGCGCCCCGACGGGCGGCACGACGGCGGATGACACGGGCGGCTCCTCTCCCGAGTGGCATGTGTGCAGCTTCATTGAACAGTCCGTGCGGCCCGCCACGCCAGGGGACGGAGGGGCGGCACCGCGCTCACCCGAACAGTCCGGTGCCGGTGGTGGGGCGTCGGGGCCGGTGGTGCGCTGAGGACACGCGTCACGTTCTCAGGAGGCAGTTGCGATGACCCGTCGTTCACCCCGGCTCGCCGGCGTCCTGTCCTGCGCCCTGGTGGCGGGCGCGCTGCTGACCACCGCCTCCTGCTCGTCGGAGGACGGCGACCGGGACGGCTCGCGGGTCTCGGAGGTCACCGCGTCGCAGGTGGCCGGGGAACGGCAGACCCCCTCACCCTCCCCCACCGCCACCCTCACCGAGGACGGTGCACGGAGCGCGCTGATCACCGAGGCGGACATCGAGGACGACTGGACCCAGGTCAAGCAGACCGAGGCCGAGGACTGGCACGACAACCTGCTCATCGGCACGGTCGACGTCTCCGACTTCCTCACCGCCAGGACCGACGCCGCCGACTGCCAGCGGCTCCTCGACGCGCTGTTCGGCGACAACCTCCTCGGCAGGCCCTCGGGCGTGTCCGCCCTGCGCGGCTTCACCCAGGGCGACTCGCGGCTGCTGTACCAGGTCGCCTCCTACGACCGGACCGACTCGCAGGACTCCCTGAACTGGATGGCGAGCCTGCCGCAGAAGTGCGCCCAGTTCACCGCGACCGCGAAGGGCGAACAGCGCACCGTCCAGGTCATCGAGACGCCGCTGCCCGAGGTGGGCGACGCCCGTGAGGGTCTGCGTGTGACGGTGCAGGGCACGGCCGGGGGCACGCAGGCCACGCTGACCCTGGACGTCGCCGCCGTCCGGGTCGGCGACGACGCGATCACCGTCACGGCGGGCGGGCTCGACGGCGGTGAGCAGGACTCCGTCGACCAGGCGGTGAAGCTCGGCACCCAGCGTCTGAAGGACGTACTGGCCGGCAAGACTCCCTCGTCGAATCCCAGCCTGTTCGACTGACCCGGCCCCGCGCCTCTCCCCGCAGCGCGGCCAGCGGCCCCGCCGGCTCCGCCGATTCCCGGGACAGCGTGATCACCGGAGCGGCACAATGGGCGGCGACGACCGGCGTCGGTCGCTCGTGCGAGGAGAGGAAGAGACGTGAGTGAGAGCCACACCCCGCCGAGCGGCTCGGCGCGGCTGAACACCGGTGTGGCGCACAACGCGCGGGTGTGGAACTACTGGATCGGCGGCAAGGACAACTACGAGGTCGACCAGCAGGTCGGCGAGCACGTCGCCGGCATGTTCCCGATCATCCGGGACATCGCCCGGGCGGACCGGGAGTTCCTGGGCCGGGCCGTGTCGTTCCTGGCCGGCGAGCGCGGGGTGCGGCAGTTCCTCGACATCGGCACGGGACTGCCCACGGCGGACAACACCCACGAGATCGCCCAGCGGATCGCGCCCGACTCCCGCATCGTCTACGTCGACAACGACCCGATCGTGCTGGTGCACGCCCGCACCCTGCTGACCGGCAGCAGCGAGGGCGTCACCGCCTACATCGACGCGGACGTGCACGACCCGGACGCCATCGTCGAACGGGCCGGGCAGACCCTCGACCTCGGCCGCCCCGTCGCCGTGATGATGCTGGGCATCCTGAACTTCGTCCTGGACGCCGAGAAGGCCCGGGACATCGTGCGCCGCGTGATGGCCGCGGTCCCCTCCGGCAGCTTCCTGGTCCTCACCCACCCGACCTTCGACGACGAGCTCGGCGGCGCGGGTCAGATCCCGGCCATGAAGTTCTGGAACGAGAACGCCACTCCCCCGATCACCGCCCGCGCCGGCGCCGACATCGCCGCCTTCTTCGAGAGCCTGGAGCTGCTGGAGCCGGGCATGGTGTCGTGCGGGCAGTGGCGTGCCGAGCCCGGCTCCGCCGTGCTGGTGCCGCAGTACGGCGCGGTGGCCGTGAAGCCCTGAGAGCCCGCTCGTCGAGGAGGACGCATGACCACCCTGGCCGATCCCGTGCCCGGCGGCCGTCCCGGCGATGTCGAGCGGGCCACCGCGGCGGGCGGCGAGCTCGCCGGGCGGGGCGTGCACGGCGTCGTCCTGGCCTACGTCGACACCGCGGGCATCGGCCGGGTGAAGACCGTCCCGACGGCCAGGCTCGCCTCCGCCGCGGCCTGGGGCGTCGGCATGTCCCCGGTGTTCGACACGTTCCTGGCGAACGACTCCGTGGTCACCACCGACGTGCTCGGCTCCCCCGACGGCGACCTGCGTCTCTACCCGGACCTCGACCAGCTCGTGGTGCTGGCCGGGCAGCCCGGCTGGGCGTGGGCGCCGGTCGACCGGGTCACCCAGGACGGGGAACGGCACCCCGGCTGCACGCGCACGTTCCTGCGCCACGTCGTCACCGGGGCGGCCGAGCGGCACGGCCTGACCTTCAAGGCGGCCGTGGAGGTGGAGTGGACCGTGGCCCGGGCTGACGCGCCCGGCGACGCGTTCGTGCCGGCGACGACCGGACCGGCGTACGGGGCGGTCCGTCAGATCGAACTCGGCGACTACACCGCCGACCTGCTGGCGGCGTGCGCGGCCCAGGGCCTCGACGTCGAGCAGGTCCATCCCGAGTACGCGGCCGGGCAGTTCGAGATCTCGGTGGGTGCCGTCGATCCGGTGGCGGCGGCCGACCGCAGCGTGCTGGTGCGGCAGACCGTCCGGGCGGTGGCCCAGCGGCACGGGCTGCGCGTCTCCTTCGCCCCGGCCGTCGTCGGGCAAGGAGTCGGCAACGGCGGGCACGTCCACCTCTCCGTCTGGCGCGACGGAGTCAATCTGCACTCCGGGGGCGAGGGCCGGTACGGCATGACGGCCGAGGCCGAGTCGTTCACGGCCGGCCTGCTGGCTCATCTGCCCGGCCTCACGGCGGTGACCGCGCCGAGTCCCGCCAGCTATCTGCGGCTCAGGCCCTCCCAGTGGGCCGGGGTGTTCACCGCCTGGGGCCGCGAGACCCGGGAGACCGCCCTGCGCGTCGTCACCGGCACCGCCGGCCTGGGCGACCAGGCGGCCAATCTGGAGGTCAAGCCGGTCGACCTGGCCGCCAACCCCTACCTGGCGCTCGGCTGCCTGATCGCCGCCGGGCTGGATGGCCTGGCGTCGTCCGCCGCCCTTCCCGGGGAGATCACCGGGGATCCGGCGCGGCTGACCGAGGCGGAGGCGGCGGCCCGGGGCGTGCGGCGGCTGCCGGTCTCGCTGGAGCGGGCCGTGGAGGAGTTCCGCGCGGACGAGCCGCTGCGGGCGGCCCTCGGCCCGGTCCTGGCCGACGCGGTGATCGCGGTGCGGCGCGGGGAGCTGGCGTCCGTCGCCGGGCTGGACGACGACCAGGTGGCGGCGGCGTACCGCTGGAAGTACTGACGTGAGCCCGGTCCGCGAAGCGCTCGACGCCCTCGGCCTGGTCGACCACCACTGCCACGGCACGGTGACCGCCGACCTCGGCCGGGAGACCTTCGAGCCGCTTCTCACGGAGGGCGACGCCTGGCCGGGCGTCTCGCCCTTCGACAGCCCCGTGGGCGTGGCCGTGCGCCGCCACTGCGCCCCGGTGCTGGACCTGCCGCGGCACGCCCCCGCCGAGGAGTACCTCGCCCGGCGCTCCGAACTGGGCTGGCGCGAGGTGCAACGGCGCTTCCTGCGGGCCTCGGGCACGGACGTCTTCTGCGTCGACACCGGCTACTCCCCCGACCCGCTGACCACCCCCGCCGAGATCGCCGGGGCGGCGGGCGGGTCCGCGTACGAGGTCGTACGGCTGGAGAGCGTCGCGGAGTCGGTGCGGGCCGCAGGGGTGGAGCCGGACGCTTACGCGGACGCCTTCCGCGCGGCGGCGCTGGACGCCGTGCGGCGGCCCGGCACGGTGGCCGTGAAGTCGGTGGCGGCCTACCGCACCGGCTTCGGCCTGGACCCGGCCCGCCCGCCGCACTCGGAGGTCACCGAGGCCGCCCGGCACTGGCTTCTCCGCGGCGGCCGGCTGGACGACCCGGTCCTGGTACGACACCTGCTGTGGACCGCCGTCGACCTCGGCCTGCCGCTCCAGCTGCACACCGGGTTCGGCGACAACGACATCCGGCTGCACCGGGCCGACCCGGCCCTCCTCACGGACTGGCTGCACCTGACCGCCGGGACGATCCCCGTCCTGCTGTTGCACTGCTGGCCCTACCATCGGCAGGCCGCCTACCTGTCCGCCGTCTTCGAGCACGTGTACGTCGACGTCGGGCTGACCCTCCACCACGTCGGCCCCGCCCGGGCGGGTGCGGTGCTCGCCGAGGCCCTGGAGATCACACCGTTCCGCAAACTGCTGTACAGCTCCGACGCCTACGGTGTGGCCGAGTTCCACCACCTCGGTGCGCTCGCCTTCCGGCAGGGCCTGGCGGGGCTGCTCCAGGAGCGGGTGGACGCCGACGAGATGTCCCTGCCGGACGCGCTGCGGTTCGCCCGGTGGGCCGGACGGGAGAACGCCCTGCGGGTCTACCGGCTGCCGGCCGGTCCTCCGGAGAGCCACTGAATGACGATGGAACGACGTGTGGCCGGTCACAGTTCTCGGGGAGCGGCTATCCAGGAAGTCCGAACGGCTGAAAGTATGATCAATCAATGTCTGACATGACCGAAACCACGCCCGGCTGGCTGTCCTCCGACGAACTGGAGATGACACGTGCCCGCATGCCGATCCTGTACGTCGAGGCCGTCCCGGTCCGCGTCGACGACAGCGGCGAAGTCACCAGTGTCGGCCTGCTGCTGCGCATCGGGCCGGACGGTACGGTCAGCCGGACACTGGTCTCCGGCCGCGTACTGCACCACGAACGCGTTCGCGACGCCCTGCTGCGCCACCTGGAGAAGGACCTCGGCCCGGTCGCCCTGCCCCGCGTCCCGGCGTCGCTCCAGCCGTTCACGGTCGCGGAGTACTTCCCGACGCAGGGCATCACCCCGTACCACGACCCCCGCCAGCACGCGGTGTCCCTCGCCTACATCGTGCCGGTGACGGGCGACTGCCGGCCCCGGCAGGACGCCCTCGACCTGGTGTGGTTCAGCCCGCAGGACGCCGTGTCGGAAGCGGTGCAGAGCGAGATGCCGGGCGGCCACGGGGTGCTGCTCAAGCAGGCGCTGGCGCACGCGGGCTGCGTGATCTGACCGAGGGCGGGCCCTCACGAAGGGGTGAGCCGATGCGGCTTGTGGACATGCCGCTGCACGATCCGTTCGTCCTCGCCGACGAATCGACGCGCACCTACCACCTCTACACGTCCAATGTCCCGTCCGTGTCGGGCGTGGACGGCACCGGCACGATGGTCTACCGCAGCCACGACCTGCGCGACTGGACCCGCCCCGTCGTGGTGTTCCTGACCTCTGCACAGGAGGGCATCTGGGCGAGGGACGGCGCGTGGGCGCCGGAGGTGCACGCCTGGCAGGGCAGGTACTACCTGTTCACCACGCTGCACGACGAGAACCGGCCGCTCCCGGTCCCGGCGCCGAACCGGTGGGGGGTGCCGTTCCGCACCCCGACCCACATGCGAGGCACGATCAGCGCCGTCTCCGACTCGCTGCTCGGGCCCTTCACCGTCCTCGACCCGGCACGCCCGGTCCCGCCGGAACACCTCATGACCCTGGACGGCACCCTGTACGTCGACTCGTCCGGGCAGCCCTGGATGGTGTACGCGCACGAGTGGCTGCAGACCATCGACGGAACCATGGAGGCCGTCCGGCTGGCCCCTGACCTGTCCCGGGCCATCGGCGACCCGGTCTACCTCTTCAAGGCCTCGGACGCCCCCTGGACCGCCGAGCAGATCCCGGCCGGCGTACCGCACCAGCTCCCGCCGTACATCACCGACGGCCCCCAGCTGTACCGCACCCCCGACGGGTCCCTGCTCATGCTCTGGTCGACCTACGAGAAGAACACGGCCGGCCAGGACGGCACCGTCAGCGGCGGCTACGTGCAGACGTACGCGGTGTCCCGCTCGGGAGAACTCACCGGGCCCTGGCAGCAGCACCGCCCGCTGGTCCGCGACGACAGCGGCCACGGGATGCTGTTCCACACCTTCGACGGCCGCCTGATGATGATCCTCCACCGGCCGTTCGAGAACGCCCGCGGAAAGCTCTACGAGATGGACCTGCAGGGTCATGAGCTGACGGTGCGGCGCCGGCGTGACGACCTGGACGGCGGCGGCTGACCCGGAAAACGTCAGCGGGTCCGCCGATTCCGGCAGACCCGCTGTCGATACTGTCGGGACGACAGGATTTGAACCTGCGACCCCTTGACCCCCAGTCAAGTGCGCTACCAAGCTGCGCCACGTCCCGTTACCCGTCTGACCTGGGGATTCCCCCGGCCGAACGCGCAGGGAAACAATACCGCACTCACGCTGGTGATCGCGCATCCGTTTCCGGGCGGTCTTCACTTGACCTCAATCTTGGTTGAGGTTGCACGCTCGTGGACATGACGAACGCGACGGGCACGACCGACACGCCGGACACGACGTACACCTACGCCGACCTGCCGGGGCTGATGGCTCTGATGACCGGTGACGAGAAACACGGCCCGGCGGCGACCTCCACGCTGGACGTCCTGTGGGTGCTCTACGACCGGGTGCTGCGGGTGAGCCCGGAGCGGTGGGCCGACCCGGAGCGGGACCGCTTCCTGCTGTCGAAGGGGCACGGCCCGATGGCGTACTACGCCGTGCTGGCCGCCCGGGGGTTCGTGCCGGTGGAGTGGCTGCCGGGCTTCGGCTCGTACGACTCCCCGCTCGGCCACCACCCCGACCGCACGCTGGTGCCGGGTGCGGAGATCGGCAGCGGCTCGCTGGGGCACGGGCTGCCGATCGCCGTGGGGACCGCGCTGGGGCTGCGCGCCCAGGGGCTCGACGGGCCGCGGGTGTGGGCGCTGATCGGGGACGCGGAGCTGGACGAGGGGAGCAATCACGAGGCGATCGCCTATGCGGGACCCGCCGGGCTCGACCGGCTGCACACCGTCGTGGTCGACAACTCCTCCGCGTCCTACGCGCGGCCCGGCGGGATCGCCGCCCGCTTCGAGGCGGCCGGCTGGTCCGCGCTGACCGTCGACGGCCGTGACCACGAGGCGCTGTACGCCGCGTTCACCGCGCCGCACCCGGGCCGCCCGCACGTGGTCGTGGCCCGGGTCGAGCCCAAGTCCGCCTGAACGCCCCACCCGAAAGGAACTCGAACTCCATGGACACCATGCGTGACCGTTTCGCCCCTGTCGTCTCCCGGCTGCTGGACGAGGACCCCCGGGTCGCCGTCGTTCTCGCCGAGATCGGCGCGGCCGGCTTCGAGGAGGCCGCCCGTCGCCATCCCGAACGGGTCGTCAACGTCGGCATCCGCGAGCAGCTCCTGGTCGGGGCGGCGGCCGGGCTGGCCCTGACCGGGCTGCGTCCCGTCGTGCACACCTTCGCCAGCTTCCTCGTCGAGCGGCCCTTCGAGCAGATCAAGCTGGACCTCGGTCATCAGGACGCGGGCGCGGTGCTGGTGAGCGCCGCCGCCTCCTTCGACTGGCCCGCCGGCGGGTACACCCACATGGCGCCGGGCGATGTGGCGCTGCTCGACACCCTGGACGGCTGGACCGTCCATGTGCCGGGCCACCCGGACGAGGCCGAGACGCTGCTGAGGCAGGCGGTCGCCGCGGGCGACGACAAGGTGTACGTGCGGCTGTCGATCCAGGCCAACGGGCGGGCCCTGCCCGTCGACGGGGAGCGGTTCCGCACCGTCCGTGAGGGACGGTCCGGTGTCGTGGTCGCCGTCGGGCCGATGCTCGACACCGTGCTCGCCGCCACCGAGGGCCTCGACGTCACCGTCCTGTACGCGACCACCGTCCGCCCGTTCGACGGGGCCGCCCTGCGCCGGTCCGCCCGGGCGGCCGGCACGGACGTCGTGCTCGTCGAGCCCTATCTGGCGGGCACCTCGACGGCCGCCGCGAACGACGCGCTGGCCGAGGTCCCCCACCGCGTCCTGGGGCTGGGCGTGGGCCGTCGCGAACTGCGCCGGTACGGGCAGATCGAGGAGCATGTCGCCGCCCATGGCCTCGACGCCCGGTCCTTGCGGGAGCGCATCGGGAGCTTCCTCGGGGCGGGCGCGGCCGTCGTCGCCCCCGCGTAAGAACCGGGGGCCGTCACTCCTCCTCCGGGAGGCCCAGCCGGGGGTGCGCTTCCAGGAGCCGGGGCGGGGCCGCCTGGCGCCAGGAGTCGGCGAGGATGTCCCGCAGTTCGCCCTCGTCCTCCAGCGCGTCGAGTCTGGCCCGCACCCAGGCGAACTGCGCCTCGTGGGAAGCGATCCAGAACTTCCCCGGCTCGGCGAGCACCAGTTCGTCCCGCTCGACCTTGGGGCAGCGCACGGCTATGGACGTCTCGTTCTCCGGCAGCGTGGCGAACATCTTTCCCGCGACCCGGAAGGTGGGCATGCTCCAGGCGATCTTCTCCGTGGTGTCCGGCAGGGACAGGGCGATACGGCGTACGTCTTCGGCGTCCGGCATGGCAGGCACGGTAGCCGCTGTCACTGACAATCACCTGGTGAGAGCGTCTGTGGCTATGTGCTTGTAGTAGATCGTCGTCGGCCGCAGCTCTCCGTCGGGGCTCGCCGCGTAGTCGGGGATCGCGCCGATCGCGGTCCAGCCGGCGGACCGGTACAGGTGCTCGGCGGGGCTGCCGGTCTCGGTGTCGAGGTGCAGGAGGGTGATTCCGGCGGCCGCCGCCGCGTCCTCCGCGACGCCCAGGAGTCTGCGTCCGAGGCCCCGGCCACGGGTGTCCCGGTGCACCATGAGCTTGACGAGTTCGGCACGGTGGCGGCTGTTGGCCTTGCCGGGGAAAGCCAGACTCACGGTGCCGAGTACCCGGTCCCCGTCGTACGCCGCCCAGAGGGCGATCCGGCCGGCGGCCACGTCCGCGGACCGCTCCTCCCACCAGGTGAGCGCCTCCGCGCGGTCGAGGGGCGCGAGGAAGCCGACCGATGCGCCGGCGTCGACGGTGTCGACGAGCAGATCCGCCAAGGCGCCCGCGCTCGCGGCCAGTCGGGTTTGGTCGAGCCGGTCGACGATCACGGCCGCACCACCGCCAGCAGGTACCGGACGCCGTCAGGAGCGGTACACCGGAACCGGGTCGGTCCCCACACCCGCATCCGCAGGCAGTCTCCGGTGGCGAGCTGGTACTCGGTGTCCTGAGCGGTCACCACAAGTGCCCCTTCAAGGATCCAGATGTGCTGCTCGAGGCCGGCCACGGGCGGACGGTCGTAGGCGATGTCGGCGCCGGCCGTCAGCCGTCCCTCGACGAGTTCACCGCGCAGGGCGGGGTGCGGGGGCGACACGGACCGCCGTACGAAGCCGGAGGCCTGGTCCTGCCACACGGGCTGGTCCGCTGCGCGCGTCACGGCTGCCGGTTCGGCCTCGACCTCGCTGAGCAGCTGGGACATGGTCCGGCCGTAGACGGCGCACAGGCGGTTCAGGAGCGCGGCCGTGGGGCTGATCTCCGCGCGCTCGGCCCGGGACAGGGTGGACCGGCTCACGCCGCTGCGTTCGGCCAACTCGCCCAGAGACCAGCCGCGTTCGGCCCGCAGCTCGGCCAGGCGCAGGCCGAGCCGGGTGTCGACGGGGTCCACGCCGTCCGTTGTTCTCATATCCGGGACGGTATCCCAGATGTGAATCACGCTTGTTTCGGAGTCCTCACACCGGCAGGGGCTGCGTCTGGGCCGATGCGCCGAGCGCGTCCAGCACGGGGCGGATCAGGGGGTGCTCCTCGGCTCCCCGGCGTACGGCGGCGAACACCCGCCGGGTGGGAGCCGTGCCGTCGACGGGGCGGACGAGCACCCCGGTGAGGTCCATGCCGCGCAGCGCCGAGCGCGGCACCAGGGCGACGCCGGCGCCCGCCGCGGCGAGGGCGACGACCGCGCGGAAGTCGTCCGAGGAGTGCTCCATGCGGGGCTGGAAGCCGGCGTTCTCGCAGGCCAGGACCACCACGTCGTGACAGGGGTTGCCGGGGTACGGGCCGATCCACGGGTCCTTGGCCAGCTCGGCGAGCGGGATCTCCGCCGCATCGGCCAGACGGTGGGTGACCGGGACGACCGCGTCGAAGGGTTCCGCGTACAGCGGTACGTGGGTCAGTCGCGGATCGTCGGCGGGCGGGGCGCCGCGGTACTCGACGGCGACGGCGACATCGAGCTGCCGGTCCAGCACCATCGGCAGGCTCGCGTCGCCCTCGGCGTCCTGGACGCGGATGCGGATCCCGGGCGCCGACTCGGCGAGCCGGGCCACCGCCGGCGCGACGACCAGGGCGATGCCGGTGGCGAAGGAGGCGACCGTGACGGTGCCGGCCTCACCCGAGCCGTACGCGGCCAGTTCGGCCTCGGCCCGCTCCAGCTGGGCGAGGACCGCGTTGGTGTGACCGAGCAGGATCTCTCCGGCGGCCGTGAGCCGTACGCCCTTGGCGCCGCGTTCGACGAGCCGGTGGCCGGTCTCCTGCTCCAGCGCGGCGAGCTGCTGGGACACCGCCGACGGGGTCAGGTACAGCGCGGCGGCAGCCGCCGTCACCGTACGGTGGTCCGCCACCGCACGGAGGATGTGGAGCCGCCGCGCTTCGATCATGCGATCGATTCTCTCAGGTCCCCGGCGTCTCTCAGCCGGCCAGCTCCGCCCGTGCCGCCACGAAGGCGTCGACCGCGCGGTTGACGTTGTCCGTGGAGTGCGCGGCCGACAGCTGCACCCGGATCCGGGCCTGCCCCTGCGGCACGACCGGGTACGAGAAGCCGATCACGTACACGCCGCGCTCCAGCAGCAGCTCCGCCATGCGCCCGGCGACCGACGCGTCGCCGATCATCACCGGGGCGATGGGGTGGTCGCCGGGGAGGACGTCGAAGCCCTCCTCGGTCATCCGGCTCCGGAAGAGGGCCGTGTTCTCGGCCAGCCGGACGCGCAGGTCGTCCGCCGACTCCAGCAGGTCCAGGACCTTCAGGGAGGCCGCAGCGATGACCGGGGCGAGGGTGTTCGAGAAGAGGTACGGCCGGGAGCGCTGGCGCAGCAGCGCGACGATCTCGGCGCGGGCGGCGACATAGCCGCCGGAGGCGCCGCCGAGGGCCTTGCCGAGGGTGCCGGTGATGATGTCGACGCGGTCCATGACGCCGTGCAGCTCGGGCGTGCCGCGGCCGCCGGGGCCGACGAAGCCGACGGCGTGCGAGTCGTCGACCATCACCATGGCGTCGTAGCGGTCCGCGAGGTCGCAGATCTCGCGCAGCGGGGCCACGTACCCGTCCATGGAGAACACGCCGTCCGTGACGATCAGCCGGCGCCGGGCGTCGGAGGCCTCCTTCAGCCGGGCCTCCAGCTCGGCGAGGTCACGGTTGGCGTAGCGCAGACGGCGGGCCTTGGAGAGCCGGATGCCGTCGATGATCGACGCGTGGTTGAGCGCGTCGGAGATGACCGCGTCCTCCGGGCCGAGCAGCGTCTCGAAGACGCCGCCGTTGGCGTCGAAGCAGGAGGAGTACAGGATCGTGTCCTCCTGGCCGAGGAACGCCGACAGCCGCGCCTCCAGTTCCTTGTGCACCTCCTGGGTGCCGCAGATGAAGCGGACGGACGCCATGCCGTAGCCCCAGCGGTCCAGGGCCTCGTGGGCGGCGGCGACGACCTCGGGGTGGTCGGCGAGGCCGAGGTAGTTGTTGGCGCAGAAGTTGAGGACCTCGCCGGGGCGGCCGCCCGCGGTGACGTTCACGGTGGCGGACTGCGGGGTGCCGATCACGCGCTCGGGCTTGTGCAGACCGGCGGACCGGATCTCGTCGAGGGTGGCGCGCAGGTCGTCGCGTACGGAGTCGAACATGAGGGGGGCTCCTAAAGGTGCTTGCGGTGAAGGGGATTACGCGGTCCAGTCGAGGATGACCTTGCCGCCGCGGCCGCTCGCCGCGTCGGCGAACGCCGCCTCGAAGTCGCGGTGGCCGTAGCGGCCGGTGATCACGGGGGCGAGGTCGAGGCCGCCTTCCAGCAGCACGGACATGGCGTACCAGGTCTCGAACATCTCGCGGCCGTAGATGCCCTTGACGGTGATCATCGAGGTGACGATCCGGGCCCAGTCGACGGGGAACTCCTCGGCGGGCAGGCCGAGCATCGCGATCCTGCCACCGTGTGTCATGTTGGCGATCATGTCGCGCATCGCCTCGGGGCGGCCGGACATCTCCAGGCCGATGTCGAAGCCCTCCCGCAGTCCGAGCGCGCGCTGCCCGTCGGCGATGCCGGCGCCGGAGACGTCGAGCGCGAGGCTCACACCGATCTTGCGGGCCAGTTCCAGCCGCTCCTCGCTGACGTCGGTGATCATGACGTGGCGTGCGCCGGCGTGCTTGGCCACGGCGGCGGCCATCAGGCCGATGGGGCCCGCGCCGGTGATCAGGACGTCCTCGCCGACGAGCGGGAACGACAGCGCGGTGTGCACGGCGTTGCCGAACGGGTCGAAGATCGCGGCCACGTCGAGGTCGACGGGCACCCGGTGCACCCAGACGTTGCCGGCGGGCAGGGCCACGTACTCGGCGAACGCCCCGTCCCGCCCCACCCCCAGCCCGACGGTGGCACGGCAGAGGTGACGGCGGCCGGCCAGACAGTTCCGGCACTTGCCGCACACCAGGTGGCCCTCACCGCTCACCCGGTCGCCGACGGCGATGTCGGTGACGTCCCGTCCGGTCTCGACGACCTCGCCGACGAACTCGTGCCCGACCACGAGCGGCGTGCGGATCGACTGCTGCGCCCAGCCGTCCCAGGCCCTGATGTGCAGGTCGGTGCCGCAGATGCCGGTGCGCAGCACCTTGATCAGTACGTCGCCGGGCCCGACGGTGGGCTCCGGGACGTCCGTGAGCCACAGTCCGGGCTCCGCCTTCTCTTTGACCAGCGCCTTCACCGCTACGGCTCCTGGGGGTGAGTCCCGGCTCCGGGCATGCCGAAGAAACCCCTGGGCCGGGAGTGGAGTGGGATCGCACTGCAATCTGCCGTACGGCGGCGGCACCGGTCCATCGAGGATTTCTTAAGCGCCGCCTCAGCTCCGCTTCACGCCCGCACGGGCGTGCCGTGGGGAACGGGGCGGTCAGCAGGGCAGCCGGCCGTCCCAGCCCTCCAGGTGCAGGGCGAGCTGCGCGGCGTGTTCCTTGATGGCGGTCAGGCCCGGCTTCCCCCACGCCCGTGGGGCGACGTCGGCGACGCTGACCGTGCCCAGGACGAGACCCGTGCCGTCGATGAGGGGGGCCCCGAGATAGGAGTGGACGCCGAACTCGTCGACCACCGGATTGCCCGCGAATCGCGGGTAGTCGCGGACGTCCTCCAGGACCAGGGCCTTGCGTCGTACCACCACATGGGGGCAGAACCCGTGATCGCGGGGCAGGGCACGGCCCACCCGGGGGCTGGTGCCGTCGCTCCGTACCACCGGCAGGACGTCCGGGACGTGCAGGCCGGCGTAGAACTGCCCTTGTTCGTGAGGGAAGTTGACCATGGCGTACGGCGCCCCGGTGAGTTCGGCGAGGCCGTGCGCGAAGGCGTCGAGCGCGGGTTCGGGGTGCTCCCCCAGGCCCAGCTCCCGCAGGCGGCGCACGCGGACGGGGGCCTCCTTGTCCTCGGGTGTGAGCAGCAGACGACCGGCCGGGCGGGGCGGGTCGTAGCTCATGGGCGTGCTCCTGGGTTGTGGGCATGTGTCATATAGGGGCTCCCTGAGGGGTGTTGAGGTGTCACATGTGGGCGCCGTATCCCGTCGCAGGGGCCGGCGTGTGGGCGATGAGATGGCGTACGAGCGTCAGCAGGGTCTGGACCCCGGAGCTGGAGATCCGGGCGTCGCAGCACACGACGGGGATCTCCGCGGTCAGATCGAGGGCGGCGCGCACCTCCTCGGGGTCGTAGCGGTAGGCGCCGTCGAACTCGTTGACGGCGATGATGAAGCCGAGGCCGCGCTGCTCGAAGAAGTCGACGGCCGCGAAACACTCCTGGAGCCGTCGGGTGTCGGCGAGGATGACCGCCCCGAGGGCGCCCTCGCACAGCTCGTCCCACATGAACCAGAACCGTTCCTGGCCGGGGGTGCCGAACAGGTAGAGCACGTGTTCGGGGTCGAGCGTGATGCGGCCGAAGTCCATGGCCACGGTCGTCTCGACCTTGTTCTCGATGCCGTCGAGGTTGTCGGTCGCGGCGCTGACGGTGGTGAGGAGTTCCTCCGTGCTGAGCGGCGCGATCTCGCTGACCGCGCCGACGAAGGTCGTCTTGCCCACTCCGAACCCGCCCGCGACCAGGATCTTCAGTGCGGTGGGGAACGGGTCGGCGCCGTGGCCGGGTCCGTCGGTGTAGTCAGAGCTGTCGTCGTAGTCCATCGAGCACTGCCTCCAGAAGGGCCCGGTCCGTCGGGTTGTGGTGGAACGCGGGGGGCTTGGTGGTCAGCGCCCCGCAGTCGACGAGGTCCGCCAGCAGCACCTTGGTGACGGCCACCGGCAGTTTCAGATGGGCGGCGACCTCGGCGACCGGGACGGGCGCGCGGCACAGGTCGAGCGCCTGGGTGTGCTCGGGGCCGAGGTAGCCGAGGGGGGTCGCCCCGGTGGCCATCAGCTGCGACATCAGGTCGAGCGCGACGGTCGGACGGGTGCGGCCGTCGCTGACCGTGAACGGGCGCACCAGCCGCCCGGCCGCGTCGTCGAGCCAGGGCCCGTCGCCGGCCGCCGCCACGTTCAAGGCCTCATCGCAGGGGATTCGACGGACTGCTGGCGGGGAGCGGTCACCAGATACGGACGGACGCTCTTGACCAGCATGGCCATCTCGTAGCCGAGCACCGCCGCGTCTGCCTCGCGGCCGGCGAGCACGGCCAGGCAGGTGCCGGAGCCGGCGGTGGTGACGAACAGCAGGGTCGAGTCGAGTTCGACCACGACCTGCCGTACGTCGCCGCCGTCGCCGAAGCGGATACCGGCGCTGCGGCCGAGGGAGTACAGGCCGGAGGCCAGGGCGGCCATGTGGTCGGCGCTGTCCGGGTCGAGGCCGTGCACGGACTTCACCAGTCCGTCGCAGGACAGCAGCACGGCGGCGGTCGTGTGCGGTACGCGCTGCACGAGGCCGCTCATCAGCCAGTCGAGATCGGATACCTGGGCGGTCGGCGCATCGCTCGCCATGGTGGATCGACTCCTTGGGGTACGAAGGTCTGCGGGAGCGCTGGGGGCAGGGGTGGAAACGGGGGTGGTCATCCGGCGGGCGCGCTCCCGTCGTGCCGGGTGGTGAGGTGGTTCTGGGGTGACGGCTCTGTGGGGAACGACTCCGTGTGGGCCGGCTCTGTGTGGGCCGGCTCTGTGTGGGCCGGTTCCATGTGGGTGGCGACCCACTTCGCGTCGTCGGTGGTCCCGGCGTTCGCGGCCTCGATGTGCTGCTGGGCCTCGGCGAGGCTGATGCCGCGCTGGAAGGCCGCCATCAGGCCCGGGTCGTGGCCGACGAGGTGGTCGGAGTCCTGGCGGGGTGCCGGGCCGTCCCGCAGCTGGGGCACGATGTGTTCCTGGGCGCGGCGGCGGGGCAGTCGGGGTTTGCCCATGGTGCCGCGCACGCCGCCCCGCGCGGTGGGAAGCTCGGTCACGTTCTCGGCGAGGGCGGGCCGGTCGTCGGGTCTGATGCCGGGCCTCGCCTCAGCCGGGGTGGGACGCTCCCGACAGGTTCCGCGGACGGGCAGGGGCGCGGGCCGGCCGCTCGACGGGCTTGCGCCCCGGGCCGGCTGAAACTCCCGCTGGAGACCCGGAGGTGGGACGGGCGTGGCGAGCGGGACCGGCGACGGCGAGTCGGACGCGGTCGATGGGAACCCGGGCACGGTCTCCGCGTGGGACTCGGGAACGACCGGCCCGTCCAGCCCATCCCTCCCGGCACGCCCGGGCTGCTGTACGTGCTGACGCACCGGCACAGCCGGACCCTCGGCACCCGTCGCCGCACCTTCCGGCAGGCCCGCGTCGCCCCCGGGCGCCTTCGCCTCGGTCCCCAGCAGCGCCTGCGGCACGACGAGCACCGCCTGCACTCCGCCGTAGATGTTGCTCTGGAGGCGGACGGTGATGCCGTGTCGCCGGGCCAGCTGCGAGACGACGAACAGTCCGATGCGGCCGTCCGCGAGGAGCCGCGCGACATTCACCTGGTCGGGGTCGGCGAGCAGCGCGTTCATCCGCGTCTGCTCCTCCAGGGGCATGCCGAGCCCCCGGTCCTCCACCTCGACGGCGAGCCCCGAGGTGACGAGGCCCGCGCGCAGCAGCACCTGGGTGTGCGGGGCGGAGAACACCGTGGCGTTCTCGGCGAGTTCGGCCAGCAGGTGGATGACGTCGGCGACGGCGTGTCCCCGCAGGGTGCCGTCGATCGGCGGCACCAGCTTGACCCGCGAGTACTGCTCGACCTCGGCGATGGCCGAACGCAGCACCTCGGTCATGGGGACCGGGTTGCTCCACTGGCGGCGGGAGGGGGCACCGCCGAGCACGGCGAGGTTCTCGGCGTGGCGGCGGATGCGGGTGGCGAGGTGGTCGACGTGGAAGAGCCCCTTGAGCAGCTCGGGGTCCTCCATCTCGTTCTCGAGCTCGTCGAGAAGGGAGATCTCGCGGTGCACCAGTGACTGCAGGCGGCGGGCCAGATTGACGAAGACGTCGAGCTTCTGTTCGCTGCCTGCCTGACTGGACAGCTGTGAGGCCTGGACGACCGCGGTGACGGCACCGTCGTGTGCCCGGGTCAGGTCGGCGGCGAGCAGTTCGAAGTCGTCGGCGTCGTCCGGGTCGCCGCCGCGCGGGTTGCTCGGCGGCACCTGCTGCGGTGGTCCGTCGCCGCGGCGCAGCGTCTCGACCAGGGTGCGCAGGTCGGCCTCGCGCCGCGCGGTGGTGCGGCGCAGGACGCCGACGCGGTCGTGCACGGACCGGGCGACACGGTTGGCGGCCACGGCGGCCACGATGATGCCGACCGAGGTCACCGAGAACGCCCCGGCGAGGACGGCCCACAGTGTGGGGCCCGGCCGCGCTCCGGTGGACCGGACGGTGAAGAGGACGGCCGCGCAGCCGCTCAGAGCGACGGCGACGGGAGGCAGCACGGCGATCCGCAGCAGCTGGGGCCGTATGTGGGTCTCGGGCAGCGCGGGTGCGGTGCGCGAGGCCGGCCGCCCGTGCCGCCCGCCCTCACGGCGGTCTGCGCGTGCGGCCGGGGCACGGAGGTGAGACATCGGTGTCCTCGTACTGGTCCGTCGGTCCTGGTCGCCAGTGGGGCTCGCGGGGGCACGACCGGGATCACGCGGTCGCTTCCGCCGGTCGCCGGCGTCCGTCGTGCGCGGGCAGCGGGGCTCCCCCTCGCGTCGACTCCCTCGTCCGCCTTGCACCTGCACGTGCCGGTCCCCACTCCCTGGTCCGCCTGCTCACCGACGGACACTGACAGTAGTCGTCAGCGCATCATGTGCGGTGGGCAGTTGACAAACTCATACGGCAAGCGTCCTGCTCTGGTATGAGGTCTCGCACGACAGATCGATAATCCCTTCCCACGTCCGGCCGCGCTCGAAGCCGGTTCGATCCGACCTGGTCAGAAGTGGTCATACGCAGACGGCGAGGGCCGGGGAGCCTCTCGCTCCCCGGCCCTCGCCGTCGGCCTTCCGTCCGTCTCCGGTCAGCTCGCCGGGAGCGTCTCCGGGTCCCCGGTGCCCTTCTCCACACCGGACCCGCCGTCACTCACCGTGTCGGCCTGGGCCACGGCTGCCGCGTCCGAGGCGGTCTTGATCGTGGCGTCGGCGAGGACCTCCCCGGCCGGGAAGCCACCCGCCGGGGCGAGCGCCACCCCACGCCACCACGGCTCGGACGGGACGGTCTCGGCCGTGGGCTCGAAAGGCTCGCCGGGGCGGGGCAGGGCGGCACGGGCCCCCGCAGCGCCGGCGGCCGCGATCGTCCCCTCGCCCGGTTCCGCCCACGGGTGGGTCGCCAGGTTGAAGGTGGCCCAGTGGATCGGCAGCATCAGGCCGTGCTCCGGCGCGCCCTGGAGGTCGAGGTGGGCGCGCATGCCCTCGTCGGGGGTCATGTGGATGTCGGGCCAGAAGTCGGAGTACGCGCCGATCTGGATCATCGTGGCGTCGAACGGCCCGTGCTCGGCGCCGATCTCCTTGAAACCGTCGAAGTAGCCGGTGTCGCCACTGTGGTAGATCCGGTGCTCGTCACCGGCGACGACCCAGGAGGCCCACAGGGTGTGCTGGGTGTTGCGCAGCCCGCGGCCGCAGAAGTGCCGGGCGGGGGTCGCGGTCAGGGTGAGGCCGCCGATCCTGGTCGCCTCGTGCCAGTCCAGTTCACGCAGCCGGCTTTCGGCCACGCCCCAGTGCTCCAGGTGCGCCCCGACGCCGAGCGGCACGGCGAACAGCGTGTCCGTGCCCGCCAGGGCCTTGATCGTGGGCATGTCCAGGTGGTCGTAGTGGTCGTGCGAGATGACCACGACGTCGACCGGGCCGAGCGCGGCCAGCGGCAGGGGCACCGGATGCAGCCGCTTGGGGCCGGCGAAGGCGAACGGGGAGCAGCGCTCGCCCCACACCGGGTCGAACAGGACGCGTGTGCCGTCGATCTCCGCGAGCACGCTGGAGTGCCCCATCCAGGTCAGCCGCAGCCCCGTGGCCGGGGGCCGGGCGAGGTCGGCGAGCGTGGTGGCGTGCACCGGCACGGTGCCCTTCGGGCTGCGCCGGGGCCGGGTCTCCTTGTCGAAGAAGACCTTCGCGAAGTCCAGGGTCGAGCCCGAGGGGCGGGTGCGCGCGGGGCCGCCGGGGTTCTGGAAGACCCCGTCCTTGAAGTGGGGCGATCTGCGGATGCGCGCCATGCGCTCACCGCGCGGGTCCGCGCCGAACGCCCCGGGCCGCAGCGCACGGAGCCCGGAGCTCAGGGAACGGAAACCGGCCACGGTACCTCCAGGTGGAGTCGGTCAGGCCTTCCATTATGGTCGGCCCCTCCTACAACAGCGGGGCGCAGGTGTCCCACCGGAGGCCATACTGACCGATGATTCAGTAATCCGGCGAAGGAGCCCGTATGGCCGCCCCCCTGCTGTCCCTCACCTGGACCGACCATCTCACCGGCCACCAGGGCTTTCTGGTCGTCGACCGGCTGGTGCGCGGCGTCGCCAGCGGCGGTCTGCGGATGCGGGCGGGCTGCACCCTGGAGGAGGTCACCGGCCTGGCCCGTGGCATGACCATGAAGGAGGCGCTGCACTACGACCCCGACAGCCGCTACGTCCCGCTCGGCGGCGCCAAGGGCGGCATCGACTGCGACCCGCGGGACCCCGAGGCCTACCCGCTGCTGGTGCGCTACCTGCGCGCCATGCGGCCGTACGTCGAGAGCCTCTGGACGACGGGCGAGGACCTGGGCCTCACCCAGGACCTGGTGGACCGCGCCGCGGCCGAGGCGGGGCTGGTCTCCTCCGTCCAGGCCGTGTATCCGCTGCTGGACGACGAGGCGGAGGCGCGGCGGCGGCTCGCGGACGCGTTCGCGGTCGAGGTGGACGGCATCGGGCTGGACGAGCTGGCCGGCGGCTGCGGTGTCGCCGAAGCGACCCTCACGGCCCTGGACCGGGCCGGCGTGCCGTACGCGGGGACGCGGGTCGCCCTCCAGGGGCTGGGCACCATGGGCGGAGCCACCGCACGCTTCCTCACCCGGGCGGGGCTCACCGTCGTGGCCGTCGCCGACGTCAAGGGCACGATCGCCAACCCGGCCGGCCTCGACGTCGAGGCGCTGCTCGCCGCCCGGGACGGGTACGGGACCGTGGACCGCTCCGCACTGCGGTCCGACGACCGCGAACTGCCGGGCGAGGCCTGGCTGTCGGCCGACGCGGACGTCCTGGTCCCGGCAGCCGTCTCGTACGCGATAGACGCCGGCAACCAGGACCGGATCACCGCCCGCTGGGTGGTCGAGGCGGCCAACATGCCGGTACGGCCGGAGGCGGAGCTGCTGCTGTCCGCCCGCGGGGTGACCGTGCTGCCGGACGTCGTGGTCAACTCCGGGACGAACGCCTGGTGGTGGTGGACGCTGTTCGGGGACGTCGGCGCCGACGCGGAGGAGGCGTTGGCGCACGTGCGCCGCTCGATGCGGGCCCTGGTGGAGCGGATGCTCGCCCGTGCGCGGGCCGACGGGACGACCCCTCGGGCCGCCGCCCACGCGATCGCCGCGGACCGGCTGCCGGAGCTGGCGGACCGGTTCGGCTGGTACCGCTGAAGGTCCCGCGGACCGTGCCGGACCGGCCGGATCACCCCGTCGATGGGGCGCACGCGCGTGTGTAGGGTGACGGCGTGACGAGAGTCCGGTTGAGCGTGGCGGAGCGGCGGGGGGAACTGCTGCGGGCCGCCGTCGAGCAGATCGAGGCCCGGGGCGTGGCGGCGGTGCGGATCGCCGACGTGGCATCGGCGCTCGGGGTGAGCAACGCGCTGGTGCTCTATCACTTCTCGACGAAGGAGCAGTTGGTCGCAGCCGCCTTCCGGCACGCGGCGGAGGGCGACCTCGCGCATCTGCGCAAGCTGCTCGGCCGCCGTACCTCGGCGCTGCGCCGGCTGCGGTCGGCCGTACGGTGGTACGCCCCCACGGGCCAGGCCAAGGGCTGGCGGCTGTGGATCGAGGGCTGGGCGGCGGCGCTGCGCGAGCCCGCGCTGCGGGAGGTCACCCAGGAGCTCGACCGGGAGTGGAAGGCGGCCATCGCCGAGGTCATCTCGGAGGGCGTGGCAGCCGGCGAGTTCCGCTGCCCCGACCCGCACGGCACGGCCCTCCGCCTCACCGCGCTCCTCGACGGATTGGCCGTGCAGCTGACGTCCTACGAGGCGGTGCCGCTAACCCGTGCCCAGGAGTGGGTGGACGAGTTGCTGACGCGCGAACTGGGTCTGAGGCCGGCCGGCTTGACCGGCCCGGCCGTGGGGTAGGCCGGCCCGGTCGGCCGTGGGGGGTGGGCACGCTCGCCGCGGGTAGACGGCGCACCATGCCAGAAGTGATGCAAGCAGGCGGCTGGGGGCTGCTGGCCGGATCCGCGCTGCTGCTGGGAGCGGTGGTCGGCTACCGGTTGCGCGTCCCGCAGAAGGTCATCGCGCTGGTGATGGCCTTCGGTGCCGGTGTACTGCTCTCAGCGGTCTCCTTCGAATTGGTCGGCGAAGCGTACGAGGAGGGCGGACTCGCCCCGGCGGTCGTCGGAACGCTGGCCGGGGCGGCGGCCTACACGGCCGGCAACCTGTGGCTGGCGGGCCGCGGCGCCCGCCACCGCAAGCGATCCGGCCATCGCCCCGCTCAGGCGCAGCCCTCGGAGGAGGAGAACAATGGCTCCGGCCTGGCGCTGGCCCTGGGCGCACTGCTCGACGGCGTCCCCGAGTCCGCCGTCATCGGTGTCAGCCTGCTCGACGGCGGGGCCGTCAGCATGGTCACCGTCGCGGCGGTGTTCATCAGCAACGTCCCCGAAGGACTGTCCAGCTCGGCCGGCATGAAGAAGGCCGGACGCGGCAAGGGCTACGTCTTCGGCGTGTGGGGGGCGATCGCCGTCGCGAGCGTCCTGTCCGCGGTGCTCGGCTACACCGTCGTGGGGGGCTTCTCCACGGACGTGGTCGCCGCGGTGACCGCCGTGGCCGCCGGCGCGATCCTGGCCATGGTCGCCGACACGATGATCCCGGAGGCGTTCGAGGAAGCCCACCTGGCGATCGGGCTGGTCACCGTCAGCGGCTTCCTGGTCTCCTTCGCCCTGTCGCACGCCTGAACAGGACGCTGAAGTGGCTGGGTCCGCCCTCCGTCCAGCCCGGGCACGGCTCCCCGAAGCCGGGGAACGAGCCCAGGGCCGGTGTGCCGGCCCCCTCACGCCACCGAAGCGATCCGCATCCTGATGTCGTCCGGCGACAGCGCGCCCTTGGCCGTCACATGGTCCCCCGACGACTCCCCGCGCAGCCGCCGCCCGATCCACGGCACCAGGAACTCCCGTGCCCAGTGGACGTCGTCCCGCCGGATGTCGAGGGTGCCGCGGGGCGGCAGCGGGGGCCACTCCTGCTCGGGGTCGGCCGGTACATCGACGCCGAGCGCCTGCCCCGCGCGCAGCGCCACCCGTGTGTGCCCCTCCGGGGACAGGTGCAGCCGGTCGGAGTCCCAGGCCCTGCGGTCCTGGACACTGCGCAGGGACCACAGGTCGAGGACCGGGCAGCCGTACCGGTCGGCGATGGCCCGGACATGCCCGTTGTACGTGGCGATCTTGCCGCGCAGGTGCTTGAGCACGGGCACGCCCCGGGTGTCGAAGCCGGTCGTCACCATCACCGTGCCCGCCACCGCGGCGAGTTGCGCGACCGCTCGCTCGAAACGCTCGGCCACCTCGTCCGGGTCGGTGCCGGGCCGGATGATGTCGTTGCCGCCGGCACAGAAGGAGACGAGGTCCGGGGCCATGTCGACGGCCCGCGGAACCTGCTCCGCCACGATCTGGTCGAGGAGCCTTCCGCGCACGGCGAGGTTGGTGTAGTGGAAGTCGCCCTCGGGCCGGCGGTCGGCGAGCAGGACGGCGAACCGGTCGGCCCAGCCGACGAACGCCCCGTCGGGGCCGGGATCACCGACGCCCTCGGTGAAGCTGTCCCCCACCGCCACGTACGACCCGATCACTGCTCTGCTGTCACTCTTCGAATCGTCTGCCACAGCCGCTCATGATTCACCTTGGAATGTGACCTACGCGACCGTAGGAAGGGGTTGACGGGCGGTGACATAAGCCACTCCTAAAGTGTTCACCAACTCCGGAATAGGCCGCTTGTCAGGAACGTTGGAGTGTCGACCAGACCCGGAAGCCCGTGATGCGGAAGTGGCTCCACACGGTCCGGAAGGCGAAGTGCCCACTCGTGTAGGGCTGCGGGTCGCGGTAGTCGAACACGAGCCGCCCGTTGTTCCACCACCGCACCGTCGAACCGTCGGAGACGATCCGGACCCGGTTCGGCTCGCCCGGCACGAGCAGCGGCTCGGTGTAGTCGAAGACCAGGGGGCGGACTCCGGCCTCACCGACGTAACGCCGCAGCCGGGTCGTGGTGTTGTAGTTGGCCCCGTAGCCGGCGTAGTACGTGGTGAGGTGGTCGTACTCGTCGAGGGCGCCGCCGCGCGGCGTCGCGAAGAGATCGTCCGGGGAGCGGACGTCGGTCGCGTTCCAGAAGTTGTTGAGGTCCGAGACCCGGTCGTTGACCCCGCCCTCGGCGACGGGCGTGGCGGTGTATTCGAGCACGTACGGACCTTGGAGTCGCCGTTTGAACCAGACGGTCGCCCCGCTGGGGACGTCGATCTCCAGCACACCGCGGGAGGCGCTGACGGTGCCGCCGTCCTGCAGTTCGGTCACCCACTGGCCGAGGCCGTGACAGAAGTCGTCGTGGGCGATGAGGCGGCGATGCCGAGGCGCGGCGTTCGCGCTCCCGGTCGGGGCGAGGGCAGCCAGCGCGGCTCCGGCTGCCAGGGCTCCGAACGTTCTGCGGGTGGTCGGCACGGGACACAGCTCCTTCAGAAAGCGCTTGCACTCACGACGGGATCACTGTGTCCCAACTGCCGTCCGCTGTCGATCCCTTGAGTGCGATCGCCGGCCGCCGCACACACCGAAAGCCGGACCCGGGGATCGGGGTCCGGCCTTCGGAGGCGTGTCAGGCAAGGGGCGTGCGGGTCGGTCAGCCGACGGAGACGCCGTGGGCGCGCAGGTAGGCGACCGGGTCCACGTCCGAGCCGTAGTCCGGCGTGGTGCGGATCTCGAAGTGCAGGTGCGGTCCGGTGACGTTGCCCGTGGCGCCGGACAGGCCGACCTGCTGCCCGGCCGTCACGGTCTGGCCGGCCGAGACGGAGAGCTGGGACAGGTGGGCGTACTGCGCGTACTTGCCGTCCTCGAGCTGGATGACGACCTGGTTGCCGTACGCGCCGCCCCAGCCCGCGGAGACGACCGTGCCCGCACCGACGGCCTTGAGGGAGGTGCCCGTCGGGACGACGAAGTCGACACCGGTGTGGTAGCCGCTGGACCACATGCTGCCGGCCATGTGGTACGGGGTGCCGATGGTGGCGCCGTCCACGGGGAGGGTGAAGCCGGAGGCGGCGGTCTCCGCGGCCGGCTTGGCGGCAGCCGGCTTCGCGGGGGTGCCGGCCTTGGGGGACGACTCGGCGGCGGACGACTTCTCGGCCGACGCCTTCGGCGCGGGCTGCGCCTCGGGCGCGCTCGCCGCCTTCGTGCCGATCGAGAGCTTCAGGCCCGGGTGGATCAGCGACGGGTCGTCACCGACGGCGTCGCGGTTGTCCGCGTAGAGCTTCTTCCAGCCGCCGCTGACGTGCTGGTCGTCGGCGATCTTCGCGAGCCAGTCACCGGCCTTCACGGTGTACGTGTGGGCACCCGTGGCCTTTTCGGCGGCCTTCTTTCCGGCGGCCGGAGCGGACTGGGCGGCTTTTTCCGGGGCCGACTGCGGGGTGGCGGCGTGGGCGCCGGCGGCCCCCATGAGGGGAAGGGCGAGGGCGGCCCCGCCGGTTCCGGCGACGGCTATGGAGCGGGTGAAACGCTGGGTCTTCGGGCGGCGGTGCTTACCCTTCGCGGGCATGGCGGATTCCTCTCCGGCGCCTGCGAGGTGAGCTGTCGGGTTCGGGCTGGAGATGCCCGGCCGCGCCGAGGTGCGGCTTAACCCCAAGCCGTTCCGGGAACCGGAACAGGCGTCTTACCTGTGGGTCCCCCGCTCCTGCCGTACGTCGGGTCAGTGTGTGCGGGCTCCGGTCGGCGGCAGGATTAGGCGTCCGTCCGGATTGGTGTGGAACGTAAGCGACCAAGACGCAATGGGACAAGCTTGCGGTTGCGCATGACGGCCTTTTCCTTGACGCGTCGGCACATTTCCCGTCACCGAGCGTGGATTACCGATCTCCGGTTTTCCTCAAAGGCCCTGAATATCGGCACAATTACGTGAACATGACGACAACACATCGTCACGAATATGACGATGCCCACACACGTGGACCCCATCTCCTTTACTTTTGGGGCACGTTATGTCGAAGCGGCCTAAATCCCCTATTCGGACAGAACGGCTACTTCCGCTTAAGGCGGACGACCGTGGCGTCCAGGTCCCCGCGCAGCCCGACCCGCAGTCCGTGATGGAGCAGGACGGCACCTCGGTGAACTTCGCCCGATTCGAGGCATTCGTACGTTGCCGACGGGTCGAGGCCACGCAGCCTGAGCGCCGGGAGGGGTTCGCCGTAGCGCTGCGCCTGGAGCCAGGCGAGGACGACGGTCTCGTCGCCGAGGACGTACTGCACCGAGCTCAGACCGCCTTCCGGCGCGCGCAGCCGGTAGAGGTCGCCGTGCTGCACCACGGGCCGGATCTCCTTGTAGAGCCCCACCCAGTCCCGCGCCTCCGCCAGCTCCTGCTCCGTCCACTTCGTGAGGTCGCCGCCGACCCCGAGCACACCGGCCATGGCGCTGACGAAACGGAACCGCAGGGAGCTGGCCCGCTGGTTGAGCATGACGTTCGGGCTGTCGGTGACCCAGGCGGCCATGACCCGCGCCGGGTGGACCTGGCTGAAGCCGTGCTGGATGGCGAGCCGGTCGAGCGGATCGGTGTTGTCGGAGGTCCACACCTGGTCCGTACGGCTCAGCACACCGAGGTCGATCCGGCCTCCGCCGCCCGAGCAGGACTCGAAGGCCACCCCCGGGTGGGCGGCCCGCAGCCGGTCCAGCAGCGCGTACAGACCCCGGACGTGGTCGACCCAGAGCCGCTGCGGATAGGGGTCGTCCGGCCAGCCGGCGTCGGAGAAGCAGCGGTTGAAGTCCCACTTGACGTAGTCGATCGGGGCGCTGGAGAGCAACGCGTCGAGCCGCTCCCAGAGGTACTCCTGGACGTCCTCGCGGGCGAGGTTCAGTACGAGTTGATTGCGGAACTCCGTCCGCTTTCGTCCCGGTTGGTACTGCACCCAGTCCGGATGGGCGCGGTACAGGTCGCTGTCCGGGTTGACCATCTCCGGCTCGACCCAGATCCCGAACTGCATGCCCAGGCCGTGCACATGGTCGGCGAGCGGCCTGAGCCCGCCGGGGAAGCGGTCGGGATTCGGCGTCCAGTCACCGAGCCCGGCCCGGTCGCTCGTACGCGCGCCGAACCAGCCGTCGTCGACCACGAACAGCTCGACACCCATGGCGGCGGCCCGCTCGGCGAGCGCCCGCTGCTGCTCCTCGGAGATGTCGAACTCGGTGGCCTCCCAGGAGTTGAACAGCACCGGCCGGTCCCGGTCCGCGTCCGGGACGACATGGGCCCGCTGATAGGCGTGCCAGGCACGGCTGGCCCCGCCGAAACCGCCGTCGCTCCAGAGTCCGGCGAAGACGGGCGTCGTGTACGACTCTCCCGCGCCCAGCGTCAGCAGGCCCGAGTCGTCGTACCCGGCCCCGCCGGTGATCTGCACGCGCGCGTCCGGGAGTTGGGCCACGGCGATCCGCCAGGACCCGGACCAGCCCAGCGCGCATCCGTAGACCTCGCCGCGTTCCTCGGTCGCGTCGGTGTCGAGCGCGACCCACGGCAGGTGCTGGTGGGAGGTGTGGCCGCGGCGACTGCCGATGACCTTCTCGCCGTGGGTGAGGGGGGAGCGCTCGAGGCGGGACTCGGCGCCCCAGCGGCCGTGCAACTGGGACAGCCGCCAGCTGTCGCGGTCGGGCAGGGTCCAGGTGGCGGAGTCGGCGCGCAGCACCTCGACGGCCGGGCCCTGGTTCTCCAGGGTCACCCAGCGCTCGATCACGTCCTCACGCATCCGGTAGTGCAGCGTGATGGTCAGTTCGCCGTCGCGGAAGCGGAGCCGCAGCTCGCCGCCCCCGGTGTCATGCCCCTCATAGGCCCACTCCGTGCCGCGCCGCTCACCGGTGCGCAGGGACAGGGCGGGGCGGACGAAGCGCGGGCCGCCTTCGACCGGGTACTCCTCGCGTCCGTCGAGCGGGGACTCGAAGGGCCAGTAGTCCGGCAGCGGGCGGACCGCCAGGGCCTCGGCGTCGGCGAGGCCGATCCGCGGGCCCCAGTGCAGGTGCAGCAGCTCGTCCCGGTCGGTGACGTGGACGGCGTAGCTGCTGGCCGGCCCCGAGAGGACCCACGTACGACCGTCTTCGGAGATGTCCAGCATCAAGGCCTCACAGATTCGAACAAGCCCGACCAGGTGCGACCAGGCCCCAACATCATCGACGGCTTCGGGGGCTCCGGGCAACGCCTGTGGACAACTGATTGCCCCTGGCAGCCATGTCGTATCGTCGAGTGGTGCCTGTCGACGAACCGCGTCGGCGGGCGCCGACTGGGAGGAGCCCCCGTGACACAGCAGGTCCCGTCGACCGAACCCGAGCTGGCCGGAGTGCGCAACTTCCGTGACGTGGGCGGGCTGCCGACCGTGGACGGACGGCGGGTGCGGCAGGGCGTGCTGTTCCGCAGCGGGCACCTCGCCCACGCGACCGGGGAGGACGCCGCCTTCCTGACCGGTCTGGGCCTGCACACGATCTTCGACTTCCGCAACGCGGCCGACCAGAAACTCGAAGGGCCGGACGTCGAGCTGCCGGGCGTGCGCAATGTGAACCTGCCGCTGAGCGACCCGGCCGACGGCGCCGAGTTCTGGAAGATGGTCCGCGACGGCGACCTGGACCAGCTGCGCGCGATCCTCTCGGACGGCAAGGGCGCGGGCCGCATGATCGCCTCCTACCGCACGATCATCAAGCACCGCACCGCCGAGCACTCCCAGGTGCTGCACGCGCTCGCCGAGGACAGCGTCCCGGCGCTGATGCACTGCGCGGCGGGCAAGGACCGCGCGGGCCTGTCCATGGCGGTGACACTGCTCGCCCTGGGCGTCGAGCGCGAGGCGATCGTCGACGACTACCTGAAGTCGAACGCCAAGCACCGCCGCTACAAGGTGCACCGCAGCAGCTCCGCCGCCTCGGCCTACTCCCCCGAGGTCATGGACCTGCTCAGCCCCCTGTTCGACGCGCGCGTGGAGTACCTGACGGCGGCCTTCGACACCATCGACGAGAAGTGGGGCGGCGTCGACGCCTACCTGGAGGAGGGCCTCGGGCTCACTCCCCAGGCCCGCAAGCGCCTGCGGGAGCGGCTTCTCGACTGAGGCCCTCGGCTAACGGGCCCCCGCCTCGAACAGGAACCACACGAACGCGGCGAAGAGGTGCCCCGCCACGAGGTAGATGAACAAGCGCACCCACAGGGCGCGGGGAAACTTCTCCTCCATGTCGGTCATGACAGGTCTCCAGGGGTGGGGCCCAGGCACAGTGCGGCCGTGGGGCTCTGCAGCAGGGTGTGGACGAAGAGCAGTTCGACGCCGTCGTGGTCCTCGGCGGCGATCCGGTGCGGGGTGAGCGAGTCGAAGTGGGCGCTGTCGCCGGGCGCCAGCCGGTGCGTGGTGTCGCCGAGGCGCAGCCGCAGCCGTCCCCGCAGTACATGGAGCCACTCCTCGCCCGGATGGACGCGCACGATGTCGCCCTGGGAGCCGTACGGGACGTGGACGCGCAGCGCCTGCATCCCGCGCCCGGGGGCGCCGGCCTGCCAGTACGTCCAGCCGCCCGCCGTGGTCGGCTCCATGTCGGCCGCGCGCACCACGGCCTCCCGGTCGGCGGCCGTCTCGCCGAGCAGTTCGGAGACGGTCGTACCGTAGACACGGGCGAGTGCGAGCAGCATCGGCAGCGAGGGCTGTCGCTGCCCGGTCTCCAGCCGGGAGAGGTGCGCGGGCGACAGCCCGGCGGCGCGGGCGGCGGCCTCCAGCGTCAGGGAGGCCTGGCGCCGCAGCGCCCGCAGCTGCGGCGCGACGGCGGGCAGCGCACCGGCGGGGCCGGTGGGCGGATCGGCCTCGGCGTTCGGCCCGGAGGAGCGCTCGGGCTCGGAAAGGCTCATGTCCTCATTGAGCCGCACGCTTGCCTCAGCGGCAAATTTCTTGTCTCACAGGCAAAAGCTCAGCGGTTCGCCACCGCCTGTTTGACGAGCGTCCGCCCGAAGTCCCAGACCAGCCCGCCGTCATGCGCGTCGTCCATCACGGCGGTGAAGGCGTCGACGAACCGGTCCACCTCCCGCTCGCCGATGATCAGCGGCGGGATCAGCTTGATCACCTCCATGTGATCGCCGGAGACCTGGGTCAGGATCCGGTGCTTCTGGAGCAGCGGCACCACGACCATCTGGGCGAAGAGCCCCTTGCGCGCGGCCTGGAGCATGGCCCAGCGGCCGCGTAGTTTCAGCGACTTCGGCCGGCCGAACTCGATGCCGATCATCAGGCCCCGGCCGCGCACGTCGGCGAGCATCTCGTACTGGTCCGTCAGCGCCGCGAGCCGCGATCTGAGCAGTTCCCCGGTGCTGCGGACGCCCGCGACGATCTGCTCGTTCTCCATCACCGACAGCACCGCGAGTCCGGCCGCCATGGCCTGCGCGTTGGACCCGAAGCTCGCCGAGTGGACCAGCACCCGGTCCATCGACGAGTAGACCTTCTTGAAGATCCAGTCCTTGCCGAGCGTGGCGCCCACCGGCACATAGCCGCCGGAGAGCGCCTTGGCCACGCACACCAGGTCGGGTTCCACGCCCTCCTCGTGCTGGTAGCCGTAGAAGTCGCCGGTCCGGCCGAGGCCCGTCTGCACCTCGTCGGCGATGAGCAGTGCCTTGTGCCGGTGCAGCAGCTCCTGGGCGGCCCGAAGGTACCCGGGCGGGGCCGCCAGCACGCCCTTGCCCTGGATCGGCTCCACGATCAGGGCGGCGACGTCGCCCTTCCTCAGCTCCCTCTCCAGTGCGTCGAGGTCGCCGAGCGGTACGGCCGTGTCGGGGAGCAGCGGGGCGAAGCCGTCGCGGAAGCCGGACTCGCCGTTGACGGAGAGGGAGCCGGTGGTCAGGCCGTGGAAGGCGTGCGCGCAGTACAGGATCCTCGGCCGGCCGGTGACGAACCGGGCGAACTTCAGCGCGCCCTCGACCGCCTCCGTGCCGCTGTTGCCGAAGAACACCCGGTCCAGGTGCGGGCTGTGCGCGAGGAGCCTCTCGGCCAGCAGGCCGGGCAGCGGCTGGCAGTCGAAACGGGTGAGGTCGGCGAGACCGGCGTCCAGCACGTCGTGCAGCGCCTTGCGCACGACGGGGTGGTGGCGGCCGAGGCCCATCACCCCGAAGCCGGCGAGCATGTCCAGGTAGTCGTTGCCGTCCGCGTCGTAGAAGTAGGCGCCCTCGGCGCGCTCGTAGACGTTGTCGAAGCCGATGGTGTGCAGCATGCGCGGGAGCTGGTGGTTGAGGTACCGGGTGTGCAGCTCGTAGCGCTCGGCTCCGCGTTCGGTCAGCAGTCTGCCGAGGTCGAACGCCCCAGCCTGCGACGACTCCGACGCGGGTTCGGCGGTTGTCATTCCTGTGGCTCCTTGGACAGCTCTTCCTTGACGGTCAGGCTCGCGCTGATCCGTCCGGCGATCTCGACGGGCGTCAGGCCGATGTCGGCGAGCACCTCGCCGCGCTTGGCGTGCGCGAGGAACTGCTCGGGGATGCCGAACCGCCGTACGGGGACGTCGACGTCGGCATCGCCGAGGGCCAGCGCGACGGCCGAGCCGACCCCGGCCGCCCGGCTGTTGTCCTCGACGACGGCGACCAGGCGGTGTGCGGCGGCGAGGCCCGGGAGTGCCGGGTCCACGGGCTTGACCCAGCGGGGATCGACGACGGTGCAGCCGATTCCGCGGGCTTCGAGCAGGTCGGCGGCCTGGAGGCAGACGGGCGCCATGACACCGACGGCCACCAGGAGGACCTCCGGCTGAGCGGAACGGTGCAGCACGTCGAGGCCGCCCACCCGGTCGACAGCCGGGATGGACGGGCCGACGGACTCCTTCGGGAAACGCAGCAGGGTGGGCGCGTCGTCGACGGCGACGGCCTCGCGCAACTGCAGGCGCAACTGGTCGGCGTCGCGGGGCGCGGCGATCCTGAGGCCCGGGACGACCTGGAGGACGGACATGTCCCACATGCCGTTGTGGGAGGCGCCGTCGACGCCGGTGACACCGGCCCGGTCCAGCACGAAGGTCACCCCGCAGCGGTGCAGGGCCACGTCCATCAGGAGCTGGTCGAAGGCGCGGTTCAGGAAGGTGGCGTAGACGGCGACGACCGGGTGCAGGCCGCCCGTCGCCAGGCCGGCCGCGGAGACGGCTGCGTGCTGCTCGGCGATGCCGACGTCCCACACCCGGTCCGGGAACCGCTCGGCGAACCCGCCGAGGCCGACCGGGTGCAGCATGGCGGCAGTGATCGCGACCACGTCGTCCCGTTCCTCACCGATCCGCACGATCTCCTCGCCGAACACGGAGGTCCAGGAAGGGCCGCCCGACGGCGCGAGCGGCTCGCAGGTCAGCGGGTTCATGACGCCGACGGTGTGGAAGTGGTCCTCCTCGTGGGCCAGGGCGGGTTCACAGCCGCGGCCCTTCTCCGTCAGGCAGTGGACGAGGACCGGCCCGTGGAAGCGTTTCGCCCGCCGCAGCGCGGACTCCACGGCCCCGATGTCGTGCCCGTCGATCGGCCCGACGTACTTCAGGCCCAGGTCCTCGAACAGGCCCTGCGGGGCGAACGCGTCCTTGAAGCCCTTCTTCGCTCCGTGCAGGGCCTCGTAGAGGGTGTTGCCGACCAGGGGTGTGCCCTGGAGCACGTCCTTGCCCCAGGCCAGCACCCGCTCGTAGCCGTCGGTGGTGCGCAGGGTGGCGAGGTGGTTGGCGAGGCCGCCGATGGTCGGGGCGTAGGAGCGTTCGTTGTCGTTGACGACGATGATCAAGGGGCGGTTCCGGGCCGCCGCGATGTTGTTCAGCGCCTCCCAGGCCATGCCGCCGGTCAGGGCGCCGTCGCCGATCACCGCGACGACATGGCCCTTCTCCCCCCGTACCTGGCGGGCCTTGGCGAGCCCGTCGGCCCAGCCGAGCGCCGTGGAGGCGTGGCTGTTCTCGATGACGTCGTGCTCGGACTCCTCGCGCGAGGGGTAGCCGGACAGGCCGCCCTTGCCGCGCAGTTTGGAGAAGTCCTGGCGTCCGGTGAGCAGTTTGTGGACGTAGCTCTGGTGGCCGGTGTCCCACAGGATGCGGTCGACCGGTGACTCGAAGACCCGGTGCAGGGCGACGGTCAGCTCGACCACGCCCAGGTTGGGTCCCAGGTGCCCGCCGGTCCTTGCGACCGCGTGCACCAGGAACTCCCTGATCTCCTCGGACAGTTCTCCCAGCTCCGCCCCGGACAGCGCCTTCAGGTCGCGTGGTCCACGGATGCTCTCCAGAATCGTCACGCTCGGGCCCCCTTCAATTCCGTGCCGCTCAGCTCACGGTGACGGCCGGCTCCCCCGACCCCACGCCGTCCTGCTCCATCTGCTCGGCGATCTTCATCGCCTCTTCGATCAGCGTCTCGACGATCTTCGACTCGGGGACGGTCTTGATGACCTCGCCCTTCACGAAGATCTGCCCCTTGCCGTTGCCGGAGGCCACCCCCAGGTCGGCCTCCCGCGCCTCGCCGGGGCCGTTGACCACGCACCCCATGACGGCGACGCGCAACGGCACCTCCATGCCTTCGAGCCCGGCCGTGACCTCGTCGGCCAGCTTGTAGACGTCGACCTGGGCACGGCCGCAGGACGGGCAGGAGACGATCTCCAGCCTGCGCTGCCTGAGCCCCAGGGACTCGAGGATCTGGATGCCGACCTTGACCTCCTCGGCCGGAGGCGCCGACAGCGACACCCGGATCGTGTCGCCGATGCCCCGCGACAGCAGCGCCCCGAACGCCACCGCCGACTTGATCGTGCCCTGGAACGCCGGCCCGGCCTCCGTCACGCCCAGGTGCAGCGGATAGTCACAACTCTCCGCGAGCTGCCGGTACGCCTCGATCATCACGACCGGGTCGTTGTGCTTGACGGAGATCTTGATGTCCCGGAAGCCGTGCTCCTCGAACAGGGACGCCTCCCACAGGGCCGACTCGACCAGGGCCTCGGGGGTGGCCTTGCCGTACTTCTGGAGGAGGCGCCGGTCCAGCGACCCGGCGTTGACGCCGATCCGGATCGGGGTCCCGTGGTCCTGGGCGGTCTGCGCGATCTCCTTGACCCGGTCGTCGAACTGCTTGATGTTGCCGGGGTTGACGCGGACTGCGGCGCAGCCCGCCTCGATGGCCGCGAAGACGTACTTGGGCTGGAAGTGGATGTCGGCGATCACCGGGATCTGCGACTTGCGGGCGATGGTCGCCAGCGCGTCCGCGTCGTCCTGCGTGGGGCAGGCGACCCGGACGATCTGGCAGCCGGACGCGGTGAGCTCGGCGATCTGCTGCAGCGTGGCGCCGACGTCCGACGTACGGGTCGTCGTCATCGACTGCACCGACACCGGGGCCCCGCCGCCGACCGCCACCGGGCCGACCTGGATCCGGCGCGAGACGCGCCGCTCCGCGATCGGCCGGGCCGGTACCTCGGGGACCCCCAGGGGGACGGCGGTCATGGCGTCATTCCCGGTTTCCGGAGACCGTCTCGCGCATGGCGCGCAGGGACTCCTTCAGGGACCCCATGGTGGCGAGGACGGCGGTCGGCTCATAGCCGCAGTGCGCCATGCAGTTGGCGCAGCGCGGGTCCTTGCCGCGGCCGTACTTGTCCCAGTCGGTGTCCTCGACCAGCTCGCGGTACGTCGGCACGTACCCGTCGGCCATCAGGTAGCAGGGGCGCTGCCAGCCGAAGAGCGAGTAGTTCGGGATCGCCCACGCGGTGCACGGGAAGTCCACCTTGCCCTCCAGGAAGTCCAGGAAGAGCGGGGAGTGGTTGAGCCGCCAGCGGCGCCGGTTGCCGCCCGCGAAGGCCTTCCTGAACAGCTCGCGGGTCTGCTCCACGCCCAGGAAGTGCTCCTGGTCGGGGGCCTTCTCGTAGGCGTAGGCCGGCGAGATCATCATCTCGTCGACCTTGAGGTCGTCGTTGAGGAAGTTCAGCACCTCGACGACGGTCTGCGGGGTGTCGGTGTTGAAGAAGGTCGAGTTGGTGGTCACCCGGAAGCCGCGCCGTTTGGCTTCCTTGATGGCCTCCACCGCCTCGTCGAACACGCCCTCCTTGGCCACCGACTCGTCGTGCCGCTCACGCAGCCCGTCGATGTGCACGGCGAAGGCGAAGTAGGGGGAGGGCTCGAACTTGTCCATCTTCTTGCGCATGAGCAGTGCGTTGGTGCACAGGAAGACGTACTTCCGCCTGGCCACCAGCTGACGTGCGATCTCGTCGATCTGCGGGTGCATCAGCGGCTCGCCACCGGCGATGGACACCATCGGGGCGCCGGACTCCAGCACCGCCCCGACCGCCTGGGCGACCGGCATCCGCTGCTTGAGCACCCCGGCCGGATGCTGGATCTTGCCGCACCCCTCGCACTTGAGGTTGCAGGCGTACAGCGGCTCCAGCTCGACGATGAGCGGGAACTTGTCCCGTCGGCGCAGCTTCTGTTCAGCCAAGTACGTAGCGACCTTGATGGACTGTCGGAGCGGCATGGCCATCTGGCTCACCTCCTGGGGAGCAGCAAGGAACGGTGCCATTCGAGATAAGCGGGAAGGACGGAGCGAAGGACACGGAAAGCTGATATTCCACCGCGCACCGTGCCGATCCGGACGAGTTCATGTTCAGGAGCGTCCACGACCACCCGGACGGCCGCAACCGGGCGCTCGCCCGCGCGCACGGCGCTCAGGAGCGTGGCAGCGGACTCCATGTCGACCGCGATCGCTCCGGTTGCGAACAGATCGGACCGTTCGGGGCCGCGCACGACGTGGTCGGAGCCGGTGAGCGGGCCCGTGTGCACGGTCCGTCCGGGCACGACCCGGGCCAGCTCCTTGACCAGCCGCTCGGTCCCCACACAGGCGGTCGTGCCGTGCGGGTCGCGGGTCTCCTCGGCGACGACCAGGTCCCCGGGGTGCATACCGGGGGCGAGTCCCGCGCAGAAGCCGGTGGCCAGGACGGCGGCGTCGCGCAGGGCCGGGTCGGCGAGCATCCGGGTGACGGACCGCTCGGCCGCCGCCGGTCCCATGCCCGTGCGCAGCACGGTCACCGGCCCGCCCGCGCCGTCGCGCTCCCCCGCCCGCAGGGCGAGCTGCTCGATACCGAGCGCGCAGGCGATCAGCAGCGGGGCCGGGGCGGACCGGGTGTTCATCAGCCGGCCTCGCGCCGGTCGGCGAAGGGCTCCCCGTGGACGTACCGGCCGAGCGCGGTGAGCGGGAACACCTGCCGGTAGAGGTGGTAGTTGATCGAGAAGTCCCACGGGAAGCCCGTCCCCGTGAAGTACGGCTCGTCCCAGGAGCCGTCCTCCCGCTGGGTGGCGGCGAGCCACTCGACGCCGCGTTCGACGGCCTTGGAGTCCCGCTCCCCCGCCGCGAGCAGGGCCATCAGGGCCCATGCCGTCTGGGAGGCGGTCGAGGCGCCTCGGCCGCTCCACTCCTTGACGTACTTGTAGGAGCGCAGGTCCTCGCCCCAGCCGCCGTCGTCGTTCTGGACCGACTCCAGCCAGGTCACCGCCCGCCGGATCGCCGGGTGTGCGGCGGGGATGCCGGCCGCGACCAGGGCGGGTACGACGGATCCGGTGCCGTAGACGTAGTTGACGCCCCAGCGTCCGAACCACGAGCCGTCCGGCTCCTGCTCCGCCAGCAGCCACTCGATGCCGCGCCGGGTGCGCGGGTCGTGGGCGAGACCCTCCACCGCGAGCATCTCGACGACGTGCGCGGTGACATCGGCGGAGGGCGGGTCGATGACCTCGCCGAAGTCGCAGAACGGCAGCCGGTTCGGGAACGGGCTGGTGTTGTCGACGTCGAAGGCGGCCCACGCCCCGTTCTTCGACTGCATGCCGAGGGTCCAGCGCATCCCGCGCCCGACGGCCTTGTCCACCCGCACCGGGTCGTGGTGGGTGATCCGGCGCAGCGCGAGGATCACCTCGGCCGTGTCGTCGATGTCGGGGTAGTTGTCGTTGTGGAACTCGAACGCCCAGCCGCCGGGCGGGAGTCCGGGCCGGCGCACCGACCAGTCACCGGGGCGGACGATCTCCTCGCCCAGCATCCAGTCCGCCGCTTTCACCAACTGCGGGTGGTCGGCGGGCAGTCCGGCGTCGACCAGCGCGATCGCGGCGAGGCAGGTGTCCCACACCGGCGACTGGCAGGCCTCGACCATCCGGGCCCCGTCCTCGCGCCAGACGGCGAAGCGGTCCAGGGACGCCAGGCCTTCGCGCATCACGGGGTGCCGGAGGTCGTAGCCGAGCAGGTGCAGGGCGATGATCGAGTACACGGCGGGGGGCTGGATGCCGCCCCAGCAGCCGTCGTTCTCCTGCCGCTCGATGATCCAGCGGGCGGCGGCGTTCATGGCGGCTCTGCGCAGTCTGCGGGGCGCCACCTTCCGCAGGGCGTGCAGGCCCTTGTCCATGCGCTGGAAGGCCCCGTCCCAGCTGAACGCCGGCGCGAGGGGCCTGGGCGGGTTGGGCCGGTCCGGGTCGGTGTGCAGCTCGTCGAGCGGGAAGGGCGCGGGGCGTACCGGCCGCTTCGCCGAGACGATCGTCAACGGCACTATGGTCTGCCGTGCCCAGCAGCCGAAGTCGTAGATGTTGAGGGGCACCCACTTGGGGAACCAGATGAGCTCCGGCGGGAGTTCGGGCAGGTCCTCCCACTTCCACCAGCCGAAGAGGGCCAGCCAGATCCGGGTGAAGACCCGGGCCGCGGCGATGCCGCCCTGTTCGCGGATCCAGGCGGAGGCCTTCGCCAGGTGCGGCGCGTCGGGCGCGTCACCGGCCAGGCGCAGGGCGACGTACGCCTCGATGGTGGTGGAGAGTTCGCCCGGTCCGCCGTAGAAGGAGGCCCACGTGCCGTCCTCGCGCTGCTCGCCGCGGATGAAGAGCGCCGCGGCCCGAGCGGTCTTCTCGTCGAGGATCCCGAGGAACTGCCGCAGCATCAGGTCCTCGGCGTCCATCGTGACGTTGGTCTCGAGGTCGCCCTTCCACCAGCCCTGGGCGTCCTGGCGGGAGAGCAGGAAGTGGGTGGCGCGCTGCGCGGCGCGTGCGGCGGTTTCCCGGACCCCGGCCGCCACCGGGGTGTCGATGTCCTGTTCGCTGGCCGCGTCGGCGCGGGGTGGCAGGGCCCCGGTGCTTCCGTCGGTCGTCGCTGTCATGGCTTCCCCTTCGTGCAGTGGTGCAAGGCAGTGCAGCTGCTGTGGGTCCGCCGTCGGCCGGTGCGTGGTGGCTCGCGGCACCGGTCGGCGACTACGCGAGGGTTATTCGGCCGATAGTGATCATCTCTTCCGTACGACGACGAAGTCGGCGAGTGCCGCGAACTGCGCCCGCACCCGGTCGGGCATGTCCACGGCATCGAGGGCTTCGAGGGCGATGGTGTGCTGACGGCGTGCTTCCCCGGCGGTCCACTCACGGCCGCCGGCCTCCTCGATGAGGGCGGCTCGGGCCGCGAACTCCTCCTCGGAGAAGTTCTCGAAGTCGCTGCTCTTGGCGTCGGCGGCGAGGATCTCGCCGAGCCGCTCGGAGGCGCTGCCGCCCGCCGCGAGCGCGGCCACGACCGGCAGCGACTTCTTGCGCTGGCGCAGGTCGCTCCAGGTCTGCTTGCCGGTGGAGTCCGGGTCGCCCCAGATGCCGAGGAGGTCGTCGACGGCCTGGAAGGCGAGGCCCAGGTGGTAGCCGTACTTCTCCAGGGTGTCGGCGGTGCGCTCGTCGGCGCCGCCGAGGACCGCGCCGATGGAGCTGGCGCAGGCGAGCAGAGCGCCGGTCTTGTTGCCCTCCATCTCCAGGCACTCCTCGACGGTGACGCGGTCGCGGTGCTCGTAGGAGATGTCCTGGGCCTGACCGTCGATCAGAGCGCGGGTGGCGGTGGTCAGACGGCGGGTGGCGCGGCCGGCCTCGACGGTGCCGAGTTCGAGGAGCATCTCGTTGGCGAGGGCGAAGAGGGCGTCGCCGACCAGGATGGCCTGGGCGGGGCCGTGCACCTTCCAGACCGTGTCACGGTGACGGCGCTGTTCGTCGCCGTCCATCAGGTCGTCGTGGAGGAGGGAGAAGTTGTGGACGAGTTCCACGGCGACGGCGCCGGGGATGCCGGTCTCGGGGGCGGCTGACATGACCTCGGCGGACAGCACCGCGAGGGCGGGGCGTACGGCCTTGCCGCCGTCACCCGCCGCGGGCCTGCCCTGGGCGTCGATCCATCCGAAGTGGTAGGCGGCAACAGTGTCCATGGGAGGTGCCAGGCGGTCGATGGCCGCCCGCAGTACCGGCATGGCCAGGGTCCGGCCGCGCTCCAGGAGCGCGGTCACGTCCACCGCGGTCTCTCGAGCGGCCTTCGAGGCCGGGGGCACAGTGGGCACAGTCTCTCCTCTTGTTGCGGTACCGGAAGTGCGGGAGCCGTCTGCCGCGCTGCCCTGATCGAGCATCACGCCGCCTCCTCGAACTCGAAGAGGTGACGAGGGCGAGGCCGGCCCAGGGCGCCCAGCACGGCGTCCGCCGCACCGACTCCGCTGCGGACCGCACTCTCCATGGTCGCGGGCCACCCTGTGGCGGTCCACGCTCCGGCCAGGTACAGGCCGGATGCCTTGGTGCGGGCGCCGGGCCTGAGGCGCCCGACGCCGGGGGTGGGAGCGAACGTCGCCGTGCGCTCCCGGGTGACGAAGAAGTCCCTCACTTCGGCGCCGCGGGTCAGCGGCAGGAGTCGCTCCAGTTCGGGCAGGTACCGCTCGCGGAGCACGGCCACGGGCTGGTCGATCTCGTCCTGGGCCGCCGACTGGGACAGGGCGAGGTACTGCCCGTCACGCAGCCCGGACGCCCCCGTGCGGTCGAAGACCCACTGCACCGGGCTGCCGAGCGCGGCGAAGAACGGCCGGGTCAGCACCTTCCGGTCGTAGACCACATGGACGTTGAGGATGGGCGCGGTGCCGATCTCCAGGAGCCGTTCGGGGGCGTCGAGGGCACCGGCGGGCAGCAGGTCGTGGGCCTCGCGCTGCGGTACGGCGAGCACCACCGCGTCGGCCTCCAGCATCTCGCCGGGGACCTGGACGCGCCACCCGCCGCTCCCGTCCCCGCAGACGGAGGTGACCCGGGCACGGAGCTCGGTACGGACGCCCGCGGAGTCGAGCGCCTTGCGGGCCAGCCGGTCGTGCAGGTCGCCGAGCGGGACGTGCGCCCAGCCGATGTCGGCCGCGCCCGGGTCGGACAGCAGGCCGGTCTTGAACACCATCGCGGCGAGTGCCAGGGAGGCGTCGCCGGCGACCGCGTTGAGGGTGGCGACTCCGACCAGGTCCCACAGGGCCTCGACGGCCCGCGCGGACTGGCCGTGCGCGGCCAGCCAGCTGCCGAAGTCCTGCGTGTCCAGGGCCGGATCGGCGAGGTCCAGCCCCTTGAGCGCGAGCGCGGCCCGCCCCACCCTGGCGCGGTCGGTGAGCGACAGGTGCGGGTAGGCGGCGAGGCTGCGTCCCAGGTGCAGGGGCACGGGCAGCGGGTCGCGCCGCAGCCTGCCGAGCCGGCGTCCCGCGGGCCGCGCGGCGTTCAGGACGGGTACGTCGAGCCGGTCCTGCAGCGGGGCCAGTGCCGCGCCCTCGACGCGGTCGAGGAACCAGCGGTAGGCGGTGCAGCAGCGCAGGTAGACGTGCTGTCCGTTGTCGACGGTGAGCTCGCCGCGCTGGAAGGAGAAGGCCAGGCCGCCGAGTCGCGGCCGGCCCTCCAGCAGGGTGACGCGCACTCCGGCGTCGGCGAGCGCGAGCGCGGCGGTGGTGCCGGCGAGCCCGCCGCCCACCACGACGACGTGCCGCCCGTCCGGCCCCTGGGACCGCGTGCCGTGGGTCATCGTGCCCCCTCCCCTGCGCCGCGGGCGTACTGCTCGAACGGAGCACGACCCGCCGTCTCCGACAGGGACGCGACACCATGTCGGAGGGTTGCCCACCGCTTTCCGCCGAGGGCGGCACTTTCGTCCGTCACGCACGCCTCCTGACGACCCGTCGGGTCACATGCCGGGCGTCCAGGCCGGACAGGCCGCGTACCGCGACGTAGGCCTTCTCCCGGCCGGGCAGGGAGACGCGGCCGCGCAGGACGGCCTCCGGGTCGCGCTCGATGCGGTCGAGGAGGCGGCGGTAGATGCCGGCCATGGCGGCGACGCAGGCGCCGCTGCGCCGGTCGAGCATGGGGAGCAGCCGGTAGCCCTCGGCGAAAAGAGCGCGGGCCCGTCGCACTTCGAAGTGCACGAGGCCCGCGAAGTCGGAGCCCTGAGGTGGCCGTGGCCCGGTGAAGCCGGCCGAGCAGCCGAACTTGGCGAGGTCGTCGGCGGGCAGGTAGGTACGGCCGCCCACGGCGTCCTCGCGGACGTCCCTGAGGATGTTGGTGAGCTGGAGCGCGAGGCCGAGCGTGTCTGCGTACTCGGGCGCGCGGTCGACGCCGCGCGCCCCCGGTTCCGTGCCGAACACCCCGAGCGAGAGGCGTCCGATGGCGCCCGCCACACAGCGGCAGTAGACCTTCAGGTCGTCCCAGGTCTCGTAGGTCTCGCCGCGGACGTCCATCAGGACGCCGTCGATGAGCTCGTCGAGTCCGCCGAGCGGGATCGGGAAGTGACCGGCGGCGTGCGCGAGGGCGACGGCGACCGGGTCGGTGTCGTCCTCGTCGACCTCGCCCTCGCGGATCCGGGTGAGGAGCGCCCGGGTCTCCTCCAGCCTGGGGACCTTGACGTCGTCGGCGAGCGCGCCGTCGCCGATGTCGTCGACCCGCCGCGAGAACGCGTACAGCGCCGACATCGCGCGGCGCTGGGGCGCCGGCAGCAGCCGGATGCCGTAGGCGAAGTTACGGGCCTGCCGCCCGGTGACGGCCTCGCAGTAGCTGTAGGCGGCGAGTACCGGTGGGGACGCGTGTGGTTCCGACTCCACGGTCCGGATCACCCCTTCCCTCGCAGAGTCACGCCCACCTCACGCAGCAACTGGACCTTGCCGGGCTCGGGCGGGCCGGAAAGTACGTCGTAGTCGGCGGCGGCGATCGCGCGGACGGCCGCCCTTCCCCCTGCCACGAACCCTGCGAGCAGCAGCTTCAGCCTGCCGTGGACGCTACCCACCAAGGGGGCGCCTTCATTCAGGAGGTCCCGGGCCCTTTGCGCTTCGTACGCAATCAACGCACGGACCGACGCTCCGGCGGATTTCGTGGCGAGATCCGCCTCCTGGACATGGAAACGCTTCATGTCGGCGGCGGGCAGGTAAACACGGTCACGGCCGAGGTCCTCGGCCACGTCCTGGAGGTGCTCGACGATCTGGAGGGCCGTGCAGATCATGTCGGAGCGGCGGATCCGCTCGGGCGTGGACGTGCCGGTGACGGCGAGGACGAGACGGCCGACCGGGTTGGCGGACAGTTCGCAGTACGCGACGAGGTCGTCGTAGGTCTCGTACCGCCTGACCTGCTGGTCCTGACGGTTGGCGGCGATCAGGCCGAGGAACGGCTCCGGGGTGAGCGAGCGGCGGCGGACGGTCGGCCGGAGGCGGCGCAGCAGGGGGTGGTGCGGGGTGGTCGAGCCGAAGACCCTGCGCAGGTCGGCCTCGAACGCGTCCAGCAGGACCAGCCGGTCCGCGGCCTCCTCGGGGGACAGGCCGAGCAGCCGGGCGTCGGCGCCGCCGGGAGCCAGGTCGCCGTCGCCGATGTCGTCGACGAGGCGGGCGAAGCCGTAGACGGCCATGAGGTCCTCGCGCCAGGCCCGGGGCAGGAAGAACGGGGCTACGGGGAAGTTCTCTCCCGCGGCCTTGTCGAGGGTGCCGCGCTCCGGATCGAGGGCGCGCGCCGTGCCGGTTCCCGTCACCGCCGACTGCCCGGAGCGGGGACGGCACGTGCTGCGTGGAGCTGGGGAGTTTCCGTAGCCATCGCCGTCACATCTCCCGTTCTACACTGCCGACCCAATACACACTATTTCGGACACGCCGCCCAGCCGTCCGCACGGTGGTCCGACGAGCGGTGTCGCGCATTATCGCCCTGATTGCCGTGTTTCGGGACCGGTACAGCTTACGTTGTACAACGTGTCGCGGTTCGCCAGGGTGTCCCGCGCATCACGAGAACGCACCGATTGGCCCCAAGATTCCTGAGATGGGCCGGAGTTGACGTTTCCTTTGCAGACGCGGGGCCCCGCCGGAACAGTTCCGTCGGGGCCCTGAACGAACCCGGCTACTTGCCCGTGAACTTCTCGTACTCCTTGAGCACCTCGTCGGTCGGGCCGTCCATGCGCAGCTCGCCGCGCTCCAGCCACAGGACACGGTTGCAGGTGTCGCGGATCGACTTGTTGTTGTGACTGACCAGAAACACCGTGCCGGCTTCCTTGCGCAGCTCCCGGATGCGGTCCTCGGAGCGCTTCTGGAACTTCCGGTCGCCGGTGGCGAGGGCCTCGTCGATCATCAGGACGTCGTGGTCCTTGGCCGCGGCGATGGAGAAGCGGAGCCGGGCCGCCATGCCGGACGAGTAGGTGCGCATGGGCAGGGTGATGAAGTCACCCTTCTCGTTGATGCCGGAGAAGTCGACGATGTCCTGGTAGCGCGCCTTGATCTCCTCACGGGACATGCCCATGGCCAGCCCGCCCAATATGACGTTCCGCTCGCCGGTGAGGTCGTTCATCAGGGCCGCGTTGACGCCGAGCAGCGAGGGCTGGCCGTCGGTGTAGACCTTGCCCTGCTCTGCGGGCAGCAGGCCCGCGATGGCACGCAGCAGGGTCGACTTGCCGGAGCCGTTGGAGCCGATCAGGCCGATGGCCTCACCGCGGTAGGCCACGAAGGAGACGCCCCGCACGGCATGCACCTTGCGCACGCCCCGCTCCTCGCCTCGCTTGAGGATGCGGCTCAGGGCGGCGGTGGCGCTGCCCTTGCCGGTCTTGGCGCCGTTGACGCGGTAGACGATGTGCAGGTCGTCCGCGATGACGGTGGGAATCCGCGCGTCCTGCTTCTGCTCAGCCACGGCCGTACCTCTCCTCCGCCTTCCAGAAGTACACGAAACCACCGAGGGCGAAGAGCGCGGCCCAGCCGCCCGCGACCGCCCACACGTGGTCGGGCAGGTTCTCCGAGCCGTAGCCGTCGATGAGGGCGAAGCGCATCAGGTCCATGTAGATCGCCGCCGGGTTCCACTGGAGGAGGTTCGCGATCCAGTCCGGCTTGTCCCTGAGGAAGATCGGGATGGAGAACATCACCCCGGACGCGTACATCCACGTCCGCATCACGAACGGCATCAGCTGCGCGAGGTCGGGGGTCTTGGCGCCCGCCCGGGCCATGATCATCGCGAGGCCGGTGTTGAAGCAGAACTGCAGGACGAGCACAGGCACGATCAGCACCCAGGACAGGTCCGGGTAGCTGCCGAAGCCGACCGCGACGGCGAACAGCACGACCATCGAGAACAGCAGCTGCTGGAGCTGCTGCAGCGCGAAGGAGATCGGCAGGGAGGCCCGGGGGAAGTGCAGGGCGCGGACCAGCCCGAGGTTGCCGGAGATCGCGCGCACGCCCGCCATCACCGAGCTCTGCGTGAAGGTGAACACGAACACGCCCGTGACCAGGAACGGGATGTACACCTCACGGGACATGCCCCGGTCGGCCTCCAGCAGCAGGCCGAAGATGAAGAAGTACACGGCGGCGTTCAGCAGCGGCGTGGCCACCTGCCACAGCTGGCCGAGCTTGGCCTGGCTGTACTGGGCGGTCAGCTTCGCGCGGGAGAAGGCGAGGATGAAGTGCCGCCGGTCCCAGAGCTGACGGACGTACTCGATGAGGGACGGCCGGGCGCCGCTGACGCTCAGCCCGTGCTTGGCGGCCAGTTCGGTCGCCGTGAGGCCCTCGTCGGGCGCCGCGGGCGGGTTCACCGCGACCGTGGCGTCGTGCGTTGTCTCACTCACTAGTGGAAACTTTCGTCTTCGAGATGCGCGGCCTGTGCGGGCCCGCATGAGCCGGGGGCCAGCGTACGGCCCCTCCCGGGTGCTCCCGGGCACTCCCGGATACGAGCTTGTCAGATGACGGGGGGCCGGCCCAGTCGGGTCAGCCGCCACACCGTACGCCACTTCATGGGCCGCCGTGGCCCGCACTCGGTGGTCCAGCCCTCACGGAATCCGCCGAACCAGGCACGCAGCGCCGGGCGGGACGGACGGCGTACGAGGGTGAGCAGCAGCCACACCCCGAGGTAGACCGGGACGAGCGGCGCGGGGAGGTTGCGGCGGGCCAGCCAGACCCGGTTGCGGGCGACCATGCGGTGGTAGACGGCGTGCCGCGAGGGAGCGGTGGTCGGGTGGTAGAGCACCATGTCGGACCGGTAGTCGATCATCCAGCCGGCGTCGAGGGCCCGCCACGCCAGGTCGGTCTCCTCGTGGGCGTAGAAGAACTCGTCCGGGAGGCCGCCGACCTCGGCGAGGACACGGGTGCGGACGGCGTTGGCGCCGCCGAGGAAGGTGGTCACGCGCGAGGAACGCATCGGGTCGGAGGCGCGCAGCCGGGGCACGTGGCGGCGCTGCGTCTCACCCGTCTCGGGGTCGGCTATGCGAAAACTCACGATGCCGAGCTTCGGGTCCGCCTCGAACGCCTTCCGGCACAGCTCGGCGGTGTCATGGCTCGCGAGCAGGCCGTCGTCGTCGAGGAACAGCAGGATGTCGACGTCCCGGCCGGCCGGGCCGAAGGCCTCGATGCCGACGTTGCGTCCGCCGGGGATGCCGAGGTTCTCGGGCAGCTCGATGGTCCGGACGCCCTCGGGGACGTCCGGGACGGGCGAGCCGTTGCCGACGACGACCACCTCGACCGGGTCGCCGTCCTGCTTGGCGACCGAGTCGAGCAGGGCACGCAGCTCCTCGGGCCGGTTGCCCATGGTGATGATGACGGCGCCGACCTTCATGCCGCTCACTTCAGCCTGCTGGAGGCCAGGATGGACACGAGGTGCAGCAGGGTCTGCACCAGCGCGATGCCGGCCATGACCGCCACGCCGAGCCGGGAGAAGAAGAGGTCGCCGCGGACCTGGTCGACGATCGCCAGCACCAGGATCAGCAGGGACGCCTCGATGCCGAGGATCAGCCGGTGGAACTTCAGGGCGGCGGCGGCCTTGCGGGCCAGCGCCATGCCGGAGGAGCGCATCTCGGCGGCGGCTTCCTTGACCGGCGGCTTTCCGGCCTGGTGGCGGGCGACCCCGACGAGGTCGGTCTCCGCCTTGATCAGGATGGCGCCCAGGGCGGCCAGGGTGCCGAGGAAGGCCCACAGCCAGTCGATACGGCCGCTGCCCCACAGGTCGGCGGCACGCAGGCCGAACCCGGTGAGCACCGCGGCGTCGGTGAGGTAGGCGCCGACGCGGTCCAGGTACACGCCGTTCAGGGAGTACTGCTTCTTCCAGCGCGCGATCTCGCCGTCGACGCAGTCCAGCAGCAGGTACATCTGGACACACACCACGCCGAGCACGGCGCCCGCGATCCCCGGCACGAGCAGTGCCGGGGCCGCGAGCACACCGAAGACGGTCATCAGGTACGTGAGCTGGTTGGGCGTGACCCTGGTGTTCACCAGGTAGCGGTCGACCCGCAGGGACACCTCACGCATGTAGAGGCGTCCCATCCAGTGCTCACCGCTGCGCCGGTCCTTCACCCCTGCGGGGTGAACGACGGGGCGTAGTTCAGCTACCGATGGCCTTGACATAGTCGGTGTAGGTGTCCTTGATCTGTTCGGTGTTCAGGTCGAGGTGTTCGAGGATGGTGTAGCGGCCGGGCCGGGTCTCCGGGGCGAACTCGACGGCCTTGACGAACTCGTCCGGCGTGAAGCCGATCTCGTCCGGCAGCACGGGCAGGCCGTGCCGGCGGAGCACCTCGGCCATGGAGGCCGCCTCCTCGTGGGCTCCGCGCAGGTACATCGCGAACGCGGCGCCGAGGCCGCACTGCTCGCCGTGGGCGGCGGCGCGCTTCGGGTACAGCAGGTCGAAAGCGTGGTTGATCTCGTGGCACGCGCCGGAGGACGGGCGGGAGTCGCCCGACACGGACATGGCGATACCGGTGAGGACCAGGGCCTCGGCGAGCACCTGGAGGAAGCCGTCGTCGCCGACGCCGCCCGGGTGCCTGAGCACCGCCTCGCCGGCCTGCCGGGCCATGGCGGCGGCGAGACCGTCGATCTTCTCTCCGTTGACGCGGTTGGCCAGCTCCCAGTCCGCGACCGCGGAGATGTTGGAGATGGCGTCGCCGATGCCGGAGCGGACGAAGCGGACGGGGGCCTCGCGGATCACGTTGAGGTCGATGACGACCGCGATCGGGTTGGGCACCCCGTAGGAGCCGCGGCCCGCGTCGTTGTCGAGGGTCGCGACCGGTGAGCACAGTCCGTCGTGCGCGAGGTTGGTGGCGACGGCGACGAGCGGGAGGCCGACACGGGCCGCCGCGAACTTGGCGCAGTCGATGATCTTCCCACCGCCCAGCCCGACGACGGCGTCGAAGTGGCCGGCCTTTATGTCGCTCGCCAGCCGGACGGCGTCGTCGATGGTGCCGCCGCCGACCTCGTACCAGGTCGCGCCGGGCAGCGTCGGCGCGATCCGCTCGCGCAGCCGGGCGCCGGAGCCACCGCTGACCGCGATGGCGAGCTTGCCGGACTGCGAGATCCGCTCGTCGGCGAGCACACAGGCCAGGTCGTCGAGGGCCCCGGGGCGGATGTCGACGACGACCGGTGAGGGAATCAGCCGGGTCAGTACTGGCATGCGATCTCCCGTCCGCGGGCGAGATCGTCGTGGTTGTCGATCTCCACCCACTTGACGTCGCCGATCGGCGCCACGTCGATACGGAAGCCGCGGTTGACCAGTTCCTGGTAGCCGTGCTCGTAGAACTGCTGCGGGTCGGTCTCCCACACGGTCTTCAGCGCGTCGGCCAGCTCCGGGGCGGCGTCGCCCTCGATCAGGGTGACGCCGATGTACTCGCCGGTGGCCTCGGCGGGGTCCATCAGCTTGGTGATCTTCGTCATGCCCTTCTCGGGGTCGACGACGACCTTCATCTCCTCGTCGGCCAGGTCCTTGACCGTGTCCAGGGCGAGGATGATCCGCTTGCCCTCGCCGCGTGCGGCGAGCAGCGTCTTCTCGACGGAGACCGGGTGGACGGTGTCGCCGTTGGCGAGGATCACACCGTCCTTGAGGGCGTCACGCCCGCACCACAGGGAGTAGGCGTTGTTCCACTCCTCGGCCTTGTCGTTGTCGATGAGGGTGAGCTTGAGGCCGTACTTCCGCTCCAGCGCTTCCTTGCGCGCGTACACGGCCTCCTTGCGGTAGCCGACGATGATGCCGGCCTCGGTGAGGCCGACCTCGGCGAAATTGGCGAGTGTGAGGTCGAGAACCGTGGGTTCGCCCTCTATGCCCGCGGGGCCCACCGGCACCAGAGCCTTGGGAAGGCTGTCGGTGTAGGGGCGCAGACGCCGTCCGGCGCCGGCCGCCAGCACGAGGCCGATCATGCGGGTTCTCCTTCATCGTGTACGGCGGGCGCCCCTGCGGACACCCAGAAGCGGATGCTCTCGACGAGCACCACCAGGGCCACGGCCACGGCGAGCACCGCGAGCGCGACCTTGAACTGCGAGGCGGTGAGCAGTGCGGCGAGGACGGTGACGAGCAGCGTCCGTCCTTCGTGCCCCCCGATGGAACGCACCAGCCAGGCCGGGGGCGCTCCGGCGTTGCCGCGGATGCGGTACACCGTGTCGTAGTGATGGTAGGCGACCGCGGCCACCAGCCCGAAAGCCGCGGGAAGGGCTCCGCCCACGTCCGCCTTGGCCGCGAGGACCAGGACGGTGCCGTACTCGGCGGCCCGCAGGAACGGGGGGACCAGCCAGTCCAGGGCGCCCTTGAGGGGGCGGGCGACGGCGAGGCCGGAGGTGAGGACGTAGGCGAGGGCCGCGACGATCGGCCAGGGCCCGCCGAAGTCCGTCAGCGCGGCCGTGAGGACGACGGCGAGACCGCCGAGGAGAGTGACGGCCGGGGTCACGAAGCCCGGCAGCTTGCGGGCGGGGCCCTTGAGCGCCTCCGCGAGGCCCTGGGCGAGCGGGCCGCTGTCCGCGAGGTCGGCCAGCGCCCCGGCGGCCCGGTCGGTGCGCCGCGCCTTGCGGGTCAGGGAGCGCAGCACGCGGCCGGCCGTGGTGTAGGTCGCGGCGAAGGCGCAGCCGATGAGCAGCGCGTAGAAGGTGATGCGGGGGGTGGTGACCGCGGTGAGCACCGCGATCATCGCCCAGCGCTCACCGATGGGCAGGACGATCATCCGCCGTACCCAGACCGTCCAGCCGACGCTGTCGAGCTTGTCGGAGAGGGCGGCGGTGGGGCTGGTGTTGGCGGTGGCGTCGTGGTTGGCCTCGTTGAAGGAGAAGTCCACGACGTGCCGGCAGGTCTGGAGGACCATGGCGCCGAGGGCCAGGGCCCAGACGTCGTCGCCGCCGCGGGCGGCTCCGAGAGCGAGGCCCGCGTAGTAGGCGTACTCCTTGGCCCGGTCGAAGGTGGCGTCGAGCCAGGCGCCGAGCGTGGAGTACTGCAGGGAGTAGCGGGCGAGCTGGCCGTCGGTGCAGTCCAGGACGAAGGACGCGATCAGCAGGACGCCGGCCGCGACGAAGCCGCCGCGGGTGCCGGTGGCCGCGCAGGCCGCCGCTATGAGGGCGGTGACCAGCGAGGCGGTGGTGACCTGGTTGGGGGTCAGGCCGCGGCGGGCGCACCAGCGGGCGATGTAGCGGGAGTACGGGCTGATGCAGTAGGTGGTGAAGAAGCCGTCGCGGGACTTCACGGCCGACTTCAGGCGCACGGCCTCGTCGTCGACGTCGGCCACCGCCTGCCGTGCCTCGTTGCGGGCCTGGGGGTCGGCGGGGACGGCGGCGACGAGGCTGCCCAGCTCGGGGCGGTGCACCTCGGTGCCGTCGGCGTCCAGGGCGGTGAGGATGCGGTCGGCGAGGCTGTCGACCAGGGTGGTGCCGCCGCCCGCGGAGTTCTCGCGGGCCATCGCCCGGGTCAGGGCCTGGCGGCCGGCGGGCTGCGCGGTGACGGCGCCCGGGACCGCGGCGAGCGGGAAGCGGGGGTCGGTGAGGCCGAGGCGCAGCGCGTGCACATGCCCCACGAACCGGGCGTCGACCAGGGCGACCCGCTGGTCGCCCGGGACCCCGGCGAGCAGGGCCTCGGCCTCGGCGGCGTCGGACGCGACCCGTACGTCGAAGCCGAGGGACCGCAGATCACCCTCGATCGACGAACCGGGCACCGGCTGACCGGTGAGGATGGCGGTCGACAACCGAACTCACTCCCTGGGTACCGACGCGTCCGCGCCGGTCAGTACATGGTGGGGGCGCCCGCGCCGGTGGCTCCCGGGCGGCATTGTCGGCAGAGGCTATCGGATGCCGGGAAGGCCGTGTTCACCGCCTGTTCGGCGGATTGATCAACGCGGTTCGCACAAAGCCGCTGCCGCGATCATCATCGTGGATCCGGGGGCCGCCCCACAAACCGCGCCTCCCAGACCGGGCATCGGGGACATTGCGTCGGCTTCGGGGGCGGCAGCTTAGGGTGGGCGACCATGACTTGGCTGATCACCGGCGGGGCCGGCTACATCGGGGCCCATGTGGCCAGGGCCATGACCGAGGCCGGCGAGCGCGTCCTCGCGCTGGACGACCTCTCGGCCGGGGTGCCCGCGCGGCTCCCGGACCGTGTCCCGCTCGTGGAGGGCTCCTCCCTCGACGGTGACCTGCTGAAGCGGGTGTTCGCCGAGCACGGCGTGACGGGGGTGGTGCATCTCGCGGCGCGCAAGCAGGTGGCGGAGTCCGTGGCGGAGCCGACGCGGTACTACCGGGAGAACGTCGGCGGTCTGACGACCCTGCTGGACGCGGTCGCCGAGGCCGGGATCGCGCGCTTCGTGTTCTCCTCGTCGGCGGCCGTGTACGGGGACCCGGGTGTGGATCTCATCACCGAGGACACGCCCTGCGCGCCGGTGAACCCGTACGGCGAGACCAAGCTCGCCGGGGAGTGGCTCGTGCGGGCGGCGGGCCGGGCACACGGGATCTCCACGGTATGTCTGCGCTATTTCAACGTGGCGGGCGCCGCGGCGCCGGAGCTGGCGGACACGGGCGTCTTCAACATCGTCCCGATGGTCTTCGACCGGCTGACGCGCGACGAGGCGCCGCGGATCTTCGGCGACGACTACCCGACCCCGGACGGCACCTGCGTCCGTGACTACATTCATGTCGCCGACCTGGCGGAGGCGCACCTGGCGGCGGCCCGGCGGCTCGCGGAGGGCGGTCGCACCGGCGATCTCACGGTCAACATCGGGCGCGGTGAGGGCGTCTCGGTGCGCGAGCTGATCACGGTCATCGGCGAGGTCACCGGCGACCGGCGGGCCCCGGTCGTCGAGGGACGCCGACCCGGGGACGCGCCGCGGGCCGTGGCCTCGGCGGCCCGGGCGGCCGGGGAACTCGGCTGGACCGCGCGGCGCGGGGTGCGCGAGATGGCCGAGTCGGCCTGGCGGGGCTGGCTGCTGCACCACGGCTCCTGACCGCCGGACGGCCCTGGAGGCGCCCTGACCTGCATATCGTTTCCGCAGGTCAGGGCACATGACAACGGTGTTCAGTGCCGCGTTGCACATACCCCCTCCCCGTAGTTCACTGGGGTGCCCGAGCACGATCAGCGGACACAGGAGGGCAGCCTTCATGGGGGCAGGGCACGATCACGGGCACGCGCACGGCGCGGCGGCCGGCGCCACGGCGACCTCGGCGTACCGCGGAAGGCTGCGGGTGGCGCTGGCGATCACGCTCGGCATCGTGGTCGTACAGATCGTCGGTGGTGTACTCGCCGACTCGCTCGCGCTGGTCGCCGACTCGGCGCACATGGCGACGGACGCGCTGGGCCTCGGCATGGCGCTGCTCGCGATCCACTTCGCGAACCGCCCGCCCAGCGACCGGGCCACCTTCGGCTACGCCCGCGCCGAGATCCTCGCCGCCCTGGCCAACTGTCTGCTGCTGCTCGGGGTCGGCGGCTACGTCGTGTACGAGTCGGTCCAGCGCTTCATCACACCGGCGGACACGGAGGGCGGGCTCGCCATCGTGTTCGGTGTGATCGGCCTCGTCGCGAACATGGTGTCGATGGCGCTGCTGATGCGCGGCCAGAAGGAGAGCCTGAACGTGCGGGGCGCGTTCCTGGAGGTGGCGGCGGACGCCCTGGGTTCGGTCACGGTGATCGTCGCGGCCGGAGTGATCATGCTCACGGGCTGGCAGGCCGCCGACCCGATCGCCTCGCTCGTGATCGCGCTGATGATCGTGCCGCGTACCCTGAAGCTGCTGCGCGAGACGCTCGACGTCCTGCTGGAGGCGGCGCCCAAGGGCGTGGACATGGCGCAGGTACGGGCCCACATCCTGGCGACCGACGGTGTGGAGGACGTCCACGACCTGCACGCCTGGACGATCACCTCGGGCATGCCGGTGCTGTCGGCGCACGTGGTGGTCAGCTCGGACGTGCTGAGCGCGATCGGCCACGAGAAGATGCTCCACGAACTGCAGGACTGTCTCGGTGGTCACTTCGACGTGGAGCACTGCACCTTCCAGCTGGAGCCGAGCGGTCACGCGGAGCACGAGGCGCACCTCTGTCACTGACGCCACCGCTGGTGCCGGTGGTGCTGATGGGGCGCGTTCGGATGCGAGTGCGCCGGGGAACGCAGCCCTACGGCGCACGCCCGCGTCCTGACTCCCACAGCACCGGCAGCGACGATTTTCGGCCCACGCGGCCGGGCACGATCACCTCCTGGGTGCCTCTTCCGACGACCGAGCGGCCCCGTCCGGGCACCGCGCCGTCGCGCGGGACATGCGGGCGCGCCGCGAAGTGCCGGGAGTGCCGGATTCGTACGGCAGACTTGGGGCGCGAAGACCGATGTGAAGGATGGGTATGCCGATCACACCTGCCACCGCGACGCACAACCCGTCGAACGGCACCGCAGACGCGATTTTGCTGGAACTGGTCGACGAGGACGGCGTGACGATCGGCACCGCGGAGAAGCTCGCCGCCCACCAGCCACCCGGGCAACTGCACCGCGCGTTCTCCGTGTTCCTCTTCGACGAGTACGGCCGGCTGCTGCTCCAGCAGCGCGCGCTGGGCAAGTACCACTCCCCCGGTGTGTGGTCGAACTCGTGCTGCGGCCACCCCTACCCGGGCGAGGCGCCCTTCGCGGCGGCGGCGCGGCGGACCTTCGAGGAGCTCGGCGCCTCGCCGTCCCTGCTGGCGGAGGCGGGCACGGTCCGCTACAACCACCCGGACCCGGAGTCCGGGCTGGTGGAGCAGGAGTACAACCACCTCTTCGTCGGCATGGTGCAGGCCGTGCTGCGGCCGGATCCGGAGGAGGTGGCGTCGACGGCGTTCGTGACCCCGCCCGAGCTGACGGAGCGGCACGCCAAGGACACCTTCTCGTCCTGGTTCATGACCGTCCTGGACGCGGCCAGGCCGGCGATCAGGGAACTGACGGGCTCGTCGGCAGGCTGGTGACTGCTCCTCGGCGGGGGGCAGCGCCCGGGGTCTAGGAGAAGCGCGCGGGCTTGAGCGGCAGGGCGACCCAGATCACCTTGCCGCCGCTCGCGGTGTGGTCGACCTCGCACAAGCCACCCGCCTCCCGGGTGACCTCGCGCACCAGCAGCAGCCCGCGACCGCCGGTCCGGCCGTGGTCCGTCTCCAGGGCGGTGGGCCGGTAGGGGTGGTTGTCCTCCACGGACACGCGCAGCCACTCGGCGCCGACGGCCACCTCGACGGCGATCGTCGGGGACAGCACCGCGGCATGCTTCACGGCGTTCGTCACCAGCTCCGAGACGATCAGCAGCAGCCCCTGGGCCAGATCGTCCGAGACCGGCACGCCCTGGCGCAGCAGCAGGTCCCGTACGGCGTGCCGGGCCTGCGGGACCGAGGCTTCGACCGCCGGAGCGGAGAACCGCCAGACCCCCTCGTACGGCAGCGGGTGCGCGGGCCCGGGGCCGAGGGGCGCCGCGCCGCCCTCTGGGCGTGGGCCCGGCACGCGCCCGTCGTCGTCCATCGTCCGGTCGCCACCCTCGCGCTCGATTGTCGCCACACCCCGAGTGTTGGTAACGATGCGCTCCGGACTCCGGGCCTGAACAGAAGTCAGCAACTATCGAGCACTTCTGACCGTTGGCGTATGACACGGTCAGTTGTGGGACTGGTCCTGCCTCTGTTGTGCCGTCTCGGCGAACTATTCGGGTTGTACGGGTTTGGCCTCCGGATAGCATCCGGCGCATGGAGCCGCAGCTGCAGTACAGCGTCACCGACGCGGTCGCGACCGTCGTCATACGCCACCCGGAGAAGCGCAACGCCATGACGGCGGCGATGTGGCGCTCCCTGCCCCCGGTGCTCGACGCGCTGGCGGGCGATCCGGCCGTGCGGGCGCTGGTGCTCACCGGCGAGGGCGGGACGTTCTGCGCCGGGGCCGACATCTCGACGCTCCTGGGCTCACCGGAGGAGGCGCAGGGGCTGGCCGTGGCGGCCGAGGAGGCGCTCGCCGCGTTCCCGAAGCCGACCCTGGCCGCGGTGCGCGGGCACTGCGTGGGCGGCGGGGCGCAGCTGGCGGCGGCCTGTGATCTGCGGTTCGCCGAGGAGGGGGCGCTGTTCGGTGTGACGCCCGCGAAGCTCGGCATCGTGTACCCGGCGTCCTCGACCAGGCGGCTGGTGTCCCTGGTGGGGCCGGCCACCGCCAAGTACCTGTTGTTCTCCGGGGAGTTGATCGACGCGGAGCAGGCGCTGCGCACCGGCCTGGCCGACGAGGTGCTGCCCGGGGGTGAACTCGGCAAGCGGGTCGCCGAGTTCACCCGGACCCTGGTGTCCCGTTCGCAGCTGACGCAGGCCGCGGCGAAGGAGTTCGCGGACGGGCGTACGGACCGGGACGCGCACTGGGCCGGGCAGGCACGCGCGAGCGGCGACACCGCCGAGGGCGTCGCCGCGTTCCTGGAGCGCAGGCAGCCGCGGTTCGGCTGGAGTGTGCCTACGTCAGGATGACGCCGGAGTGCGTGCGGAGCAGTTCGACGATGTGCGCGGGGGCCTTCTCCGGCGACCCCGCGTCGTAGGGCGGCTGGGGGTCGTACTCGGCGGCGAGCTGCACCGTTTGGGCATGGTCGTCGCCCGCGATCCGGCCGAGCAGGGTCAGTCCCATGTCGATGCCGGAGGAGACCCCGGCGGCGGTGACGTACTTGCCGTCGGTGACGACCCGCTCCCCCGTGGGCTCGGCGCCGTGGCGCTTCAGCTCCTCCAGGGCCAGCCAGTGGGAGGTCGCGCGGCGCCCCTTCAGGAGTCCGGCGGCGGCGAGCAGCAGGGAACCGGTGCACACGGACGTCGTCCAGGTGCTGGTGGCGTCGGCGGTGCGCAGCCAGGTGAGCAGGGGCCCGGCCGAGGCCAGCGGCAGCGGGCCGGGGCCGCCGGGGACGACGACGATGTCGGGGTTCGGCACCTCGGCCAGGGCGCGGTCGGCGGTGAGCGCGAGGTTGCCCGAGTCGTTCCGTACGGGGCCGGCCTCCTCGGCCACGAAGACGGTCTCCGCGCCGGGGAGTCGTCCCAGCGTCTCGTAGGGGCCCACGGCGTCCAGGGCGGTGAAGCGGTCGTAGAGGACGATGGCGATCTGCACGGTGTCCCTTTCGGTCGGTGTGGCGGGCTCAGGGTGTGGTCGCGGGGCGGAAGCGGCGGCGGTATTCCGCCGGTGGTGTGCCCAGGGTTTTGAGGAAGGCGCGGCGCATGGCCTCCGGCGTGCCGTAGCCGCTGGTGCGGGAGATCTCCTCGATGCCGTCGGCCGTGTCCTCCAGGAGGCGGCGGGCGTGTTCGAGGCGGACGCGGTCGACGTAGCGGCCCGGGGTCATGCCGGTCTCGGCGCGGAAGGCGCGGGCGAAGTGGCGGGGTGAGAGGCGGGCGCGGGCGGCGAGGGACTCGACGGACAGGTCCGCGTCGGGGCGTTCGGTGATGAAGCGCTGCACCTCCCGGAGGGGCTCGCGCCGGGCGGTCTGTGCGGCGAGCTGAGCGCTGAACTGGGCCTGGTTCCCGGGCCGGCGCAGGAACACGACCAGGTGCCGGGCGATGGTGAGGGCGGCGTCCCGGCCCAGGTCCTCCTCGACCAACGCGAGGGCGAGGTCGATGCCGGCGGTGACACCGGCCGAGGTGGCGATGTGCCCGTCGCGTACGTAGACGGGGTCGGGGTCGATCTCGACGGCCGGGTGCCGGCTTGCGAGCCGGTCGCAGTACGCCCAGTGGGTCGTGGCACGGCGGCCGTCCAGGAGCCCGGCTTCGGCGAGGACGCTCGCGCCGGTGCACACGGAGACCAGACGCCCGGCGCGCGGGCCGTGCTCGCGCACCCAGCCGACCAGGCGCGGGTCGGGACGCAGGCTGCCCGTGCCGCCGGGGACGAGGAGGATGTCCGGGTCGGGCGCGCCGGCCAGGGCCGTGTCGGGGACGAGGGTCAGACCGCTGGTGGTCCGCACGGGAGCGCCGTCCAGGGAGGCCGTGCGGATCCGGTAGGACCCCGGGGAGAGCAGCTCCGCGCCGGCGAAGACCTCCACGGGCCCGGTGACGTCGAGACTCTGCACGTCGTCGAAGAGCACGGCGAGAACGGTGCGCTGGGCCATGCGGTCGATTCTTCGCGGGTGCGGAGGACGGCCGCAATGACGAGTTCCCCACCTTTCCTGCCATGGGGGGTCGCGGCCGCAGAGGCCATACCAAGCGGTTGGTAACCTGCCGGGCATGACGACTGCCGCCCTTGAGCCGCTCGCCGGCCGACGCTGCCAGAACGTGCTCAACTCCCTGCACGCGACGCACTACTTCTCGCCGGACCTCGGGCGGGAACTGGGCGCCGCCGGAGTCACCCGTCCGCACGCCGTGAACTTCGCCGTGCGGGCCGCCGCCCTCGGACCGGTCGGGGCCGGGGCGGTGGCCGCGGCCTTCTACAACTACAAGTACGAGCTGGTGGCCCGGCACGTGCCCGCGGTGTGGGAGAGCGCCACGCCCGGCCAGGTGCTGGCGGCCCGCGCGCGTGCGGTCGACGCCACGCTGCGCCGGCTGCTGGGCGAGGAGGCCGTGGCGTCGGCGGAGATGGCCGAGGCGGCGCGGCTCGCGCTGCGCGCCACCGAGGCCTGTTCGCGCGGGGCGAGGCCGCTCTACGCCGCCCACGCCGACCTGCCCGTCCCCGAGGAGCCGCACCTCGCGTACTGGCACGCGGCGACCCTGTTGCGCGAGCACCGGGGCGACGGGCACCTCGCCGTGCTGATGTCCGCGGGGCTGGACGGTCTGGAGGCTATGGTCACCCACACCGCGACGGGCAGGGGCATGGCGCCGAAGTGGGTGTTCTCCACCCGCGGCTGGAGCCAGGAGGACTGGGACGCGGCGACGGGCCGGCTGCGTGAGCGCGGACTGCTGGAGGGGACCGGCGACCTGACCGAGCGGGGCGTCGCCCTGCGCGAGGAGATCGAGCGGGAGACCGACCGCCTCGACCGGGCACCGTACGAGCACCTGGGCCCGGAGGGCGTGGCCCGGCTGACCGAGCTGGGCGGGGCGTTCGCGCAGGCGGCGGTCGCGGCGGGGGCCTTTCCGGCGGATCTCCTGGGCAAGGCCTGATTGCCCGTTGCGGACCCGCGGTGACCGTTTCCGAGCCCGCGGTTGCCGTACCGGGGACTCCGTTCGGCTGTGACGCATGGTGAGGCCTTGACGAGGTACCCGATCTCTCCCGGCCGTTGCGGTCGGGAGAGGAGAAAGGGGAATTTCGTGTTCCGTGCTATCGCAGACGTGCTGCGCCAGATCGGCGGCGCCATCGCCACCGTCGTGACACTGCCGTTCCGGGCCCTGGCCCGGCTCTTCGGCGGGGCCTCCTCCGCCACCCGCAGCCGCAGGGCCTGATCCCGGTCCCCGACTTGCCGGGGCCGCCCTGATCCCCGAGTCGCGCTGTCACCTGCCACAATTGCCGCGCAACCTCAGTGGAGAAGGCGGTACGGGATCGTGACGACACCCGGGTCCCTGGGAGCAGGGTCCATCGAAGGCAGGATCGCCGAGGAGCTCGGCGTACGGGAGCGGCAGGTCAGGGCCGCCGTGGAGTTGCTCGACGGCGGTTCCACGGTGCCCTTCATCGCCCGCTACCGCAAGGAAGCGACCGAGATGCTCGACGATGCGCAGCTGCGCACGCTCGAGGAGCGGCTGCGCTATCTGCGGGAGCTGGAGGAGCGCCGGAGCGCGATCCTGGAGTCGGTGCGCGAGCAGGGCAAGCTCACCGAGGAGCTGGAGGCACGGATCCGGGGCGCCGAGACCAAGGCGCGCCTGGAGGACGTCTACCTCCCGTACAAGCCCAAGCGGCGCACCAAGGCGCAGATCGCGCGTGAGGCCGGTCTCGAGCCGCTGGCGGAGGGGCTGCTCGGCGACCCCGGAGTCGAGCCCCTCGCCGCGGCCGCCGCGTTCGTCGACGCCGACAAGGGCGTGGCCGATCCGCAGGCCGCCCTCGACGGCGCCCGGGCGATCCTCACCGAGCGGTTCTCGGAGGACGCCGACCTGATCGGCGAACTGCGTGAGCGCATGTGGGTGCGGGGGCGGCTGGCCGCCAAGGTGCGGGACGGCAAGGAGGAGGCGGGCGCGAAGTTCGCCGACTACTTCGACTTCGCCGAGCCGTTCACCGAGCTGCCCTCGCACCGCATCCTCGCCATGCTGCGCGGCGAGAAGGAGGAGGTCCTCGAACTCGTCCTGGAACCCGAGGAGCCGGCCGACGGCCCGTCCTCGTACGAGGGAATCGTCGCGAACCGGTTCGGGATCGCCGACCGCGGCCGCCCCGCCGACAAGTGGCTGACGGACACGGTCCGCTGGGCGTGGCGCACCCGCATCCTCGTGCACCTCGGCATCGACCTGCGCCTGCGGCTGCGCACGGCAGCCGAGGACGAGGCGGTGCGGGTCTTCGCGGCGAACCTGCGCGACCTGCTGCTCGCCGCCCCCGCGGGCACGCGCGCCACGCTCGGTCTCGACCCCGGTTTCCGCACGGGGGTCAAGGTCGCCGTGGTGGACGCGACCGGCAAGGTCGTCGCCACGGACGTGATCCATCCGCACGTCCCGGCCAACCGGTGGGACGAGGCCATCGCCAAGCTGGCCCGGCTCGCGAAGGAGCACGCGGTCGAGCTGGTCGCGATCGGCAACGGCACGGCGTCCCGCGAGACCGACAAGCTCGCCGGTGAACTCATCGCCAAGCACCCGGAGCTGAAGCTCACGAAGGTGATGGTGTCCGAGGCCGGCGCCTCCGTGTACTCGGCGTCCGCCTTCGCCTCGCAGGAGCTGCCCGACATGGACGTGTCGCTGCGCGGTGCCGTGTCGATCGCCCGGCGTCTTCAGGACCCGCTGGCCGAGCTGGTGAAGATCGACCCGAAGTCGATCGGTGTCGGCCAGTACCAGCACGACCTGTCCGAGGTGAAGCTGTCGCGGTCGCTGGACGCGGTGGTGGAGGACTGTGTGAACGGCGTCGGCGTGGACGTCAACACGGCGTCGGCGCCGCTGCTCGCCCGGGTCTCCGGCATCACCTCCGGGCTCGCCGAGAACATCGTGGCGCACCGCGACGCCAACGGCCCGTTCACGTCCCGGGGTGAGCTGAAGAAGGTGGCGCGGCTGGGCCCGAAGGCGTACGAGCAGTGCGCGGGCTTCCTGCGGATCCGCGGCGGTGCCGACCCGCTGGACGCGTCCAGTGTGCACCCGGAGGCGTACCCGGTGGTGCGGCGCATGGTGAAGACCGTGGGGCAGGAGGTCGCCGGTCTCATCGGCAACACCTCCGTGCTGCGCTCGCTGAAGCCGCAGGAGTTCGTGGACGACACGTTCGGTCTGCCGACGGTCACCGACATCCTCAAGGAGCTGGAGAAGCCCGGCCGCGACCCGCGTCCCGCCTTCAAGACGGCTGTCTTCAAGGAAGGCGTGGAGAAGATCTCCGACCTGTCGGCCGGGATGGTCCTGGAGGGCGTCGTGACGAACGTCGCCGCCTTCGGGGCGTTCGTGGACGTCGGTGTCCACCAGGACGGTCTCGTGCATGTCTCCGCGATGTCGAAGACCTTCGTGAAGGACCCGCGGGACGTGGTGAAGCCCGGGGACATCGTCAAGGTGAAGGTCCTCGACGTCGACATCCCGCGCAAGCGGATCTCGCTGACGCTGCGTCTCGACGACGAGGCGGCCGCGCAGGGCGCGCAGGGGCAGGGCGCCGGTTCCGGTGAGCGCCGGCAGCGCGGGGGGCGGCCGCCGCAGCAGCGGCAGGGTGGGCGTGGCGGGGGTGGTGGTTCTCGCCAGGCGGCGCCGCCGGCCAACAGTGCGATGGCCGATGCTCTGCGCCGGGCCGGGTTGGTGGACCCCAAGGGCGGCAAGCGCTGACGGTGTGCGCCGGGGAGACCGTGGGGAGCTGCGGGTCCGTTGTGGCTGGTCGCGCAGTTCCCCGCGCCCCTGAAAGCGGAGCTTCGCTCCCTTTCAGACCTAAGGTGGGGGCATGTCTGCCATCACCTGGGAAGTGTCCGCGAGCCGGGGGTTCGAGACCGCGTGGCCCGAGCTCGGGGAAGGGGTGCTGCGGGCGCGTGGGCGGGCCGTCGGGATCGTTCCGGAGCCGTACTGGATCTCGTACGAACTCGACTCGGCCGACGGGTTCGTGACCCGTCGGCTGCGGGTGACGGCCGAGTCCGCCGACGGCAGCCGCACGCTCGATCTGCGGCACGACGGAAAGGGAGCCTGGACCGCGAACGGCGAGGCGCTGCCCGGCGTCGACGGCGCGCTCGACTGCGATCTCGGGCTCTGCCCGCTCACCAACACCATGCCGGTGCTCCGGCACAGGCTCCATCAGGTGCCCGGCGAGCGGGAGTTCCTGATGGCCTGGGTGTCGGTGCCGGACCTCGCCGTGCGGCCGTCGCGGCAGACGTACACGCATCTCGGGCCCGGGCGGGTCCGCTACGCCTCGGGCGACTTCCGCAGTGACCTGGAGTTCGACGCGGAGGGGTACGTCGTGGACTATCCCCGGCTCGCCACTCGTCTGACGGCCCGTTAGCGCTCGGTCACCTTGCCGTCCGCCACGTCCAGGCGGCGCGTCACGTGTACGGCGTCGAGCATGCGGCGGTCGTGCGTGACGAGGAGGAGGGTGCCCTCGTAGGCGTCGAGGGCCGACTCCAGTTGCTCGATGGCGGGCAGGTCGAGGTGGTTGGTCGGCTCGTCGAGGACCAGGAGGTTGACGCCACGGCCCTGGAGCAGCGCCAGGGCGGCTCGGGTGCGCTCGCCCGGGGAGAGGCTCGCCGCGGGGCGCAGGATGTGGTCCGTCTTGAGGCCGAACTTGGCCAGGAGAGTGCGGACCTCGACCGGTTCGGTGTCCGGGACGGCCGCGCGGAAGGCGTCGAGCAGTGCTTCCCGGCCGTGGAACAGCTTGCGGGCCTGGTCGACCTCGCCGAGCAGGACGCCCGAGCCGAGAGCGGCGTGCCCGGCGTCGAGCGGGACACGGCCGAGCAGGGCGGCGAGCAGCGTGGACTTGCCGGCGCCGTTCGCGCCCGTCACCGCGACCCGGTCCGCCCAGTCGATCTGGAGCGACACCGGGCCGAGGACGAAGTCGCCGCGCCGCACCTCGGCGTCCCGCAGGGTCGCCACGACCGCGCCCGAGCGGGGTGCGGCGGCGATCTCCATGCGCAGTTCCCACTCCTTGCGGGGCTCATCGACGACCTCCAGCCGCTCGATCATGCGCTGGGTCTGCCGGGCCTTGGCGGCCTGTTTCTCGCTGGCCTCGCTGCGGAACTTGCGGCCGATCTTGTCGTTGTCGTTGCCCGCCTTGCGGCGCGCGTTCTTCACGCCCTTGTCCATCCAGGCGCGCTGCGTCTGGGCCCGGTCCTGGAGGGCGGCCTTCTTGTCGGCGTACTCCTCGTAGTCGTCGCGGGCGTGCCGGCGGGCCACCTCCCGCTCCTCCAGGTAGGCCTCGTAGCCGCCGCCGTAGAGGTTGATCTGCCGCTGGGCGAGGTCGAGTTCGAGGACCTTCGTGACGGTGCGGGTGAGGAACTCGCGGTCGTGGCTGACGACCACCGTCCCGGCGCGCAGACCGCTCACGAAGCGTTCGAGGCGCTCCAGGCCGTCCAGGTCGAGGTCGTTGGTCGGCTCGTCGAGGAGGAAGAGGTCGTAGCGGGACAGGAGCAGGGAGGCGAGTCCGGCGCGGGCCGCCTGGCCGCCGGAGAGGGAGGTCATGGGCTGGTCGAGGTCGATGGCGAGCCCGAGCGAGTCGGCGATCTCCTCGGCGCGTTCGTCTAGGTCGGCGCCGCCGAGTCCGAGCCAGCGCTCCAGGCTCGTGGCGTAGGCGTCGTCGGCGCCGGGTGTCCCGTCGACCAGGGCCTGGGTCGCCTCGTCCATGGTCCGCTGGGCCTCGGTGACGCCGGTGCGGCGGCCCAGGAACGCGCGTACGGTCTCGCCGGGACAGCGGTCCGGCTCCTGGGGCAGGTGGCCGACGGTGGCGGTCGGCGGGGACAGGCGCAGCTCGCCCTGCTCGGGTGCGACGAGCCCGGCGAGCATCCTGAGCAGGGTGGACTTGCCCGCGCCGTTGGCTCCGACCAGACCGATCACGTCGCTGGGCGCCACGACGAGGTCGAGGCCGGTGAACAGGGAGCGGTCGCCGTGGCCGGCGGCGAGGTTCTTGGCGACGAGGGTGGCAGTCATCAGAGCGCTGATCCTAATGGGCGGGTCGCTCAGTGCGTCACGGCCGTCACCAGGACGCTTGTGGAGGTGCGCGCCACCACGAACGACTGCCCCTTCACGGCCTTGCCGTCGAGGGCGACGCGGTGGTGGCCCGCTTCGAGGACACCGTCGAAGACCTCGTGGGTGTGGGGCCGGGCGAGCCGGTCGAGGCGGTACGCCGTGAGCGTGACCCGGCAGGCCGAGGTGACGTCGACGTCCGCCGTTCCGCCCCGTGCGGTCAGCCCGGTGAGGCGGCGCCGCTCGGCCGGGCCGCGGTCCAGGGCGTGTTCGATCTGGGCGACGAGCAGGGGGACGATCGGGGCGAGGCCGTCGACGTGGGCGACGGGGACCCTTGCGCGCTCGAAGGCGTCTCGGACGGCGGCGCGTTCCCTCTCTCCGACGGAGTGGCCGAAGACGACGGCGTCGTAGCCGCGCAGTTCGTCGGCGGGCACCGCGTCGGTGTCGTGGGCGATGTCGGCGCCGACGCCGATGGTGCGCAACGCCGCGGCGAGCTTGGCCAGGACGGTGACTCGGGCGCCGATCAGCAGGACGCGGCGCCGGGTGTCCGGGGCGCCGTCGAGCAGGGGGCTCAGCGCCGCGCGGTACTCGGCGCCGCGGAAGCGGAACGGGCCGATGCCGTGGTAGCCGTTGAGGTCGAGGTCGACGTGTTCGTCGGTCTGCCAGGCGAAGTCCCGCCAGACGACGTCCTCGCCGTCCCTGCGGATGACCGCGGTGACGGCACCGCAGGCCAGGTCCTCGCACTCGGGGCAGCCGTAGACGACGTACCGGCCGCCGGGCAGCGGGGCCGCGCTCTCCAGGAGCAGGCTGCGGACCTGCGCGGTGAAGATCGCGGGTGGTACGTCGGAGGCGAGCGGGGAGACCGCGTCGAGGTCGGAGAGCTGGAACAGCAGCGGGCGTCCGTCGACGATGAAGTCCACGAAGTCCCGGTGGACCTGGTAGCCACCGTCGGTGAGGACTCCGCCGGCCCGCATCGCGGGTGCCAGACCGAAGGTCGTGTATTCGGCACACATGCTGTGAGTATTCCCGCACAGCGCGTGATGTGAGCACGGCATGACACATTCCGCTACGGTCCGGGTCATGGCTGGCGAGCGGAGTGACGAGATCGTCGTTGTCGGTGGCGGGGTCGTGGGGCTGACGGCCGCGGTGGTGCTCGCGGAGCGAGGGCGGCGGGTGCGGGTGTGGACGCGGGACCCTGCCGAGGCGACCACCTCGGCGGTGGCGGGCGCGTTGTGGTGGCCGTACCGGATCGAGCCGGTCGCGCTGGCTCGGGTGTGGGCGCTGCGGACCCTGGAGGTGTACGAGGAACTGGCGGCGCGGGACGTGCGGAGCGGTGTACGCGTGGTCGAAGGGGTACTGGGCGAGACCCGTCTCGACGAGGTCGAGGGGTGGCTGGCGGGACGGGTGCCGGGGCTGCGCGCCACCACAGCCGGGGAGTACGCCGGGCCCGGGGTCCGGGCACGGTTGCCGCTTCTCGACATGCCCGCCCATCTGCCGTGGCTGCGGGAGCGGTTCGTGGCGGCGGGCGGCGTGGTCGAGGCGCGCACGGTGTCCTCGTTCGCGGAGGCCGACGCGCCGGTCGTGATCAACTGCACGGGCCTGGCCGCGAGGGAGCTGGTGCCGGACGAGTCCGTACGGCCCGTACGCGGACAGCTGGTCGTGGTCGAGAACCCGGGCATCGACACCTGGCTGGTGCGCAAGGACGAGACCGGGGACTACGCGTACATGTTCCCGCAACCGGGCGGGCTCGTCCTCGGCGGTACGGCCGAGGAGGACGCCTGGTCGCTGGAGCCCGACCCCGCGACGGCGGAGACGATCCTACGGCGCTGCGCCGCCCTGCGACCGGAGATCGCGGGGGCGCGTGTACTGGCGCACCGGGTCGGTCTGCGCCCCACTCGTCCCACAGTTCGCCTGGAACGCGAACCACTGCCGGACGGGCGCCTGCTGGTGCACAACTACGGCCACGGCGGCGCGGGGGTCACGGTGGCCTGGGGGTGCGCCGAGGAGACGGCTCGGCTGGTACTCGACTGAGGGACCCGACCGATCGAGCCGCGTCGGAGACGCGAACGACCGGATCCCCCGGGCCGAGGGGCCCGGGGGATCCGGTCGTCGGCGACGGGCGAGTCGGTCGCTGACCCCGGGGCGGCGGGCCGGGCGGCCCGGGGCGATGGTGCCCCGGGCCCCTCGGTTCACGGTCAGTGCTTGCCGATCGGGTCGCCTTCCACGTCCGGGCCGCGGCCCGGGCCGACGCGGAACTCGAACTCGCCGTCGTACTTCTTGTGGCCTTCGATGACGGCCTGTTCGACGGCCTCGGAGCCCATCTGCTCACGGACCATGACCGGGTCGCGGCGCAGGTCGCGCATGAGGGCGACGCACATGAAGGTCATCACGACGACGAACGGGGCCGCCGCGAGGATCGTGAGGTTCTGCAGGCCGGTCAGGGCGTCGCCCTGACCGCTGCCGACGAGGAGCATGATCGCGGCCACCGCACCGGTGACCACACCCCAGAACACCACCACGAACCGCCCGGGTTCGAGCGCTCCCTTCTGTGACAGGGTGCCCATGACGATCGACGCCGCGTCGGCGCCCGACACGAAGAAGATGCCGACGAGGATCATCACGAGCAGGCTCGTGACGGTCGCGAGGGGGAACTGCTGGAGCACGTCGAAGAGCTGGCCCTCAGGGGTCGCCTCCTTGCCGAGCTGACCCCCTTCCTGCATCTTCATCGCCGAACCGCCGAAGATGGCGAACCAGATCAGACTGACCGTGCTGGGTACCAGGATCACACCGCCGACGAACTGCCGGATGGTCCGGCCCCGGCTGATACGGGCGATGAACATGCCGACGAACGGCGTCCAGGAGATCCACCAGGCCCAGTAGAAGACGGTCCAGCTGCCCAGCCAGTCGGCGACATCCTTCCCGCCGCTGGCCTCCGTACGTCCGGCCAGCTGCGGCAGGTCGCCGAGGTAGGCGAAGACCGATGTCGGCAGCAGGTCGAGGACGATGATGGTCGGGCCCGCCACGAACACGAACACGGCGAGGATCAGGGCCAGCACCATGTTGGTGTTGGACAGCCACTGGATGCCCTTCTCCACACCGGAGACGGCGGACGCGACGAAGGCCAGGGTCAGCACCGCGATGATCGTGACGAGCAGCCCGGTGCTCACCTTGTCCATCCAGTTCAGCTCCTGCACACCGGAGCCGATCTGCAGCGCGCCCAGACCGAGCGAGGCTGCGGAACCGAAGATGGTCGCGACGATGGCGAGGATGTCGATGACGCGGCCGGCGGCGCCGTTCGCGTGCTTCTTGCCGATGAGCGGGGTGAAGACGGCACTGATGGTCTGGCGCCGCTTCCTGCGGAACGTGCTGTAGGCGATGGCGAGACCCACCACCGCGTAGATCGCCCACGGGTGGAGCGTCCAGTGGAACAGGGTGGTGGCCATGGCCGTTTCCATGCGGTCACCGGAGTCGGCCGGATTCGTGCCCGGCGGGGCCGTCGAGTAGTGCGACAGCGGTTCGCTCACGCCGTAGAACATCAGGCCGATGCCCATGCCCGCGCTGAACATCATCGCGACCCAGGACACCGTGCGGAACTCGGGCTCCTCGCCCTCGGCTCCGAGGTGGATACGGCCGTAACGGCTGGCGGCGAGCCACAGCGCGAAGACCACGAAGCCCGAGGCGGCGAGCATGAACGCCCAGCCGCCGTTGTGCATCAGCCCGCTGAGCATGCTGGTGGAAACGCTTTCGAGCGAGTCCGTGGCCGTGGCCCCCCAGACCACGAAGGCGAGGGTGAGCACGGCCGTGACCCCGAAAACTATCCGGTCGGTGGCCGGCCTTCCCTGACCTGGAAGGCCCGCTTCCGATCCTGGGAGTGAGCCTTCCGCATGCTGCTCCTGATCTCTTGGTCGGTCATGCGTCACGGCGGCACCTTTCATGGGGACGTAGGAGAGACGTAAGTCCTCCGTAACGCCCCTACCACGTGTGGCGCAATTTCACCCCCTTCAACATTGCGTTTCGGGAACGGCTGCTGTCAGGTGGTACGTCGCCCGCTCGTCCAGCAGGAGCGGGACAAGCGCCCGCAGGGACTGCCGCAGGGGTACGAGCACGCCGTCATCGTCCTTGCGTACGCGTACTCCGTGCAGCGCGAGTTCGTCCGCGACCTCGGTGTACTGGGCGTCCGTGAGCCGGTAGCCGCAGGGCGGGTTCCCGATCACCTCGGCGGGTTCGGGCGCGTCGTTGTCGGCGCCGCCGACGTAGACGGGCCCGGTGTCGGCCCAGCCGGTGAGCCGGGCCCGGCCCGTCGCCGCCTCGACCGCGCCCCGTCGTTGGTCGGTGTAGGCGAACAAGCCCTTGAGCGCGTCCAGTTGGGAGGTGACCCGGCGCCGGTTGTTCAGCGCCTCGTCGTCCTTCTCCGCGTCGGTGAGCGGGTCCACGCGACTCTCGATGAGCAGACCGACCGCATGCTTTACACCGGACATATTGCGCAAAATGCGCTCCTGCCCGTCACCGGCGACCTGTTTGACCGGCTCGCCGGTCCCGGGGTCCGTCCAGATGCCGTACGTGCCGGTCGAGTGGCCGGCCCGCTGCGCGGCGGGGCGGACGTACGCCTCGGAGAGGGTCCGCGCCTCGTCGTGGACCGCGTCGTGGGTGTTGAGGTTGCGCGGCCACAGGTCGAAGAGGTCCTTGTCGTAGTACGGGGGTGTGGCGCCGTACTCGTGCAGGTCGTACACCAGGTCGGGGCGCTGGTCGCGGATGACGGCGGCCAGGGCGCGGCCCTCCGCCGTCCGCAGGGCGAGGTGGTCGCGGTTGATGTCGACGCCGTCGCTGTTGCCGCGGGTGTCGGCGGCCCGGCCGTCGGGATTGGCGGTGGGCACGACGAGGACCGTGGTGCGGTCCAGGAAGCGCCGGGTGCGGCTGTCGCGGGCGTACGCGAGGTCGCGGATCGTGGTCAGGCAGGCTTCGCGGCCGGAGGGCTCGTCGCCGTGCTGACTGCACACGAGCAGCACCTTGTTGGGCGTCGGGCGGGTGCCGATGCGGACGAGCTGGAGCGGGCGGCCCTGCTCGGTGGTACCGAAGCGGGTCATGGAGACGCGGCTGCTGGACCGGTCGACGGCCTTCAGGAAGTCCTGTTCCTCGGGCTGCGCCGTCCAGCGGGCTCCGTCGGTCTGTTCGAAGCCGGTGCGCGGCGGGGTGTCGGTGCCGGCCCGGGCCGGAACGGCGACCAGGGAGGCGGCGAGGGCCGCGGCGGTCAGGGTCAGGGCGCGGACGCGGTTCACTGGCTGCCCTCCGGGACACGGTGAGTGGTGCGCGGGTTGCGTACGCCGTCCAGGAATCCGGCGTCGGGGGTGGTGAACGCGGCGCCCGTGGTGGCGCGGGCGAAGGCGGCGGTTCCGCCGACGAACGGGACGCGCGCCGAGGTGCGGGACAGGTCGAGCGTGAGCTTCGGCCGGTCCGTGGGAGGGTCGATGAGGCCCTTGTCGGTGCCGGCGACGATCAGTGCCAGGCGGTGGCCCTGGGGGACGACGTGGTCGGTCGCCGCCAGGTCGAGGGTGATCGTGTACCGCTTGCCCGGAGTGAGCGGGGCGCCCTTCAGGTCGGAGGCGTGGTTGCCGAGGTCGGCCCAGCCGCGGCTGACGATCGTGTAGTCGACGTCGGTGGTCTTCGCCCTGGTCGCCTTGAAGCAGGCGCTGTCACCGGCGGTGCTCGCGCCCCAGCAGGTCCGGTCGGTGAGGGTGGTGATGCCTTCGCCGCCGTCGGCGTAGTCGCGGATGGTGCCGGGCCCGATGTCCACGAGGACGGCGGAGAGATGGGCCGTCGGGGTGGAGGGCCGCGCGGTGACGGTGACCTGGGAGGAGCCGGAGACGCGCAGGTCGCGGCTGAGCGGCCGGGTGACGAAACCGGCCTTCTCCGGCGTCGGCTTGTCGATCTGTGCGGCCCAGTCGGTCTCGCCCAGGTCCGGGTCGTCGGTGAGGGTCCCGGTGCCGTGACCGCGGCGCAGACCGAGGGTGCCGACGCCGGCCTGGCTGCCGCGGTCGGGGTGCAGGGTGGCGGCCCGGGTGCCGTTCGGCGGCCAGACCCTGGAGGTGGTCCACTGGTCGGGGTGCCGTTCGATGTCGGCCATGGGCTCATGGTCGATGCCGTTGTCGTAGCCCATGAGTTCGTGGTCGAACCAGCGGTGCAGGGTGTCGACCCAGGCGCCGCGGCGGAAGTCGAACGGGTCGACGTGGCCGGTCTGGGAGAGCCAGATCTTGCGCTCGACGCCGTTCTTCGCGAGGGCGTCCCACCACTGGCCGACGTGCTTCATGCGCACGTTGAGGTCCTGCATGCCGTGCACGAGGAACACGCTGGCCTTGACCTTGCGCGCGGCCCTGACGTAGTCGCGCTCGGTCCACAGCGGCGTCCAGTCACCGGTGCGCGGGGCGCCGTCGACGAGCTTCTGCTGCACGGCGCCGCACTTGGCGCGGGCGTCCGGGCTGTCGACGTAGTCGGACAGCCACTCGGGGCCGGAGTCGTACAGCGGGGCGCCCTGCTGGAAGTAGTAGTCGTACCAGGAGGAGATGGCGCTGATCGGGACGATGGTCTTCAGGCCCTTGACGCCGGTCGCGGCCACGCCGTTGGCGATGGTGCCGTCCCAGCTCTTGCCGATCATGCCGGTGCGTCCGTTGGTCCAGCCGGCCTCGGCGCGGGTGGTGCCTGTGCGGCTGGTGTAGGCCTTGGCGCGCCCGTTGAGCCAGTCGACGACGGCCTTCGCGGACTGGACGTCGGAGCGGCCGCCGACGTCGACGCAGCCGTCGGAGCGGTTGGTCCCGGCCAGGTCGACGCCGACGACGGCGTAGCCGCGCGGCACGAAGTAGTTGTCGTAGAACAGGGGCATCTGTACGACGCGGCCGTCGGCGTCGTACGTCTTCTTCTGGCTCTCGTTGCCGCGTCCGCAGCAGGAGTAGTACGGGCTGGCGTCCATGATGACGGGGACCTTGCGGCCCTGCCTGGCGGGTTCGCGGGGGCGGACGATGTCGACGGCGACCCGGTCGGCCCTTCCGTCGCCGTCGCCGTCCAGCCCGGTGTCCACCCAGACGGCCTCGCGGATGGCGTTCTCGTAGGAGTGGACGGGCTCGCTCCCGCGTGGGGCGGCGTGTGCCGCGGCCGGGGTGAGCAGCGTGGCCATCAGGGCGGCCGCGGCCGCCGTCGCGAGCGGTCTCCAGGTCGTGAAGCGCGTGCGTTTCGGCATGGCCGGACGCTACATCGGTCAACTCCTGTTCAGAAGAGGGCACCTGACGGACCGGCGTGTCCGGGGCGCCACCGTGGGCCGGGTGTGCTCATGTCGGCCGAATGGCGATCGTGTGACAACAGGGGCCATGGACATGACCAGTGAGGCCGGGAGTCAATAGGCTCCGGAAGGACTTCGGGACCCTACGACTTGGAGTTTTGCGTGCACCGCAGAATCATCGCGCCGGGAGCCTTGACGGCGGCTGTTCTCCTGCTGGCGATCCCGGCATCGGCCGCGTCCTGGTCCCCCGGCGCGCCGGGCATCGGTGACCCCTACTACCCGGCCTACGGCAACGGCGGATACGACGTCTCCCACTACGACCTCAGGCTGAAGTACCAGCCGGCCACCGACGTACTCGAGGGCACGGCGAGCCTCGTGGCCCGCACCACGCAGGACCTGTCCCGCTTCAACCTGGACTTCCTGCTGGACGTCGACGAGGTGCGGGTCAACGGGGCGAAGGCCTCGGTCCGGACGTCGGGCGAGCACGAGCTGGAGGTCACGCCGAAGACCCCGCTCGCCAAGGGCACGCCCGTCACGGTCGTCGTGCGCTACCGCGGGGTGCCGTCGTCGAAGCAGGCGTACGGCTTCACCAGCTGGCACCGCACACCGGACGGCGGTGTCGCGGCGAACGAGCCCGAGGCGGCGGCCTGGTGGTTCCCGAGCAACGACCATCCGCTGGACAAGGCCACCTACGACGTGTCCGTGCTGGTCCCGGACGGCACGCAGGCCATCTCCAACGGCACGCTCCAGTCGACGAGTTCACGGCTCGGCTGGACCCGCTGGAACTGGCGCTCCGACAAGCCGCAGGCCACGTATCTCGCCACGCTCGCGGTCGGGAAGTTCGACATCACCACCGGCACGACCGAGAGCGGCATCCCGGTCCTCAACGCGTACAGCGAGAACCTGGGCGCGAACGCCGGCCCGGCCCGGGCGAGCCTCGAACGGACCGGGGAGATCGCGGACTGGCTGGCCGGGTACTTCGGCCCGTACCCCTACAGCGCGCTCGGCGGATACGTGCCGAACACGACCACCGGGTACGCGCTGGAGACCCAGACCCGGCCGTACTACAGCCCGCGGCAGTTCGCGAACGGGTCGAACGTGTCCCTCGTCGTCCACGAGCTGGCGCACCAGTGGTACGGCGACGCGGTGTCGCTCAAGCGCTGGAAGGACATCTGGATCAACGAGGGCTTCGCGCGGTACGCGCAGTGGCTGTGGTCCGAGCACGAGGGCGAGGGCACGGCGCAGGAACTCGCCGACCACGTGTACGCCTCGCATCCGGCGGACGACTCGTTCTGGACGGTGAAGCCCGGCGACCCGGGCCCGGACAACCAGTTCGACATCGCGGTCTACGACCGTGGCGCGCTGGCCGTCCAGGCACTGCGCAACGAGATCGGTGACGAGGCGTTCTTCGCGATCCTCAAGGGCTGGCCGCAGAAGTACGCCTACGGCAACGCGTCGGTCGCCGACTTCCAGCGGTACGCCGAGGAGGTCTCCGGCAAGCCCCTGGCCGCCCTCTTCGACACCTGGCTGTTCCAGCCGTCCAAGCCGACGGCCTCGGCGGCCCGGACGGCGTCCGTCGCGAAGGACGGCGGGGCGGTGACGCAGCCGAAGTCGTGGAAGAGGATCGCGGCGACGAACGGCGTGCACGAGCACTGAAGCCCGCGCCGCCGTGGGCCAGGGCCACACACAGCGGCCCTGGCCTGCTACTTCGAGAGCTGCGACAGCTCCTGGTCGGCCGCCTGCGACACCCGTCGGCGGATGCCGAACCAGCCCGCGACCAGCATGACCGCGATCAGCGGGACGAGCAGGAGCGTCTTCCGGCCGACCTCGGGGTCGTTCCACATCATGCCGAGGCAGGCCAGCAGGAAGGCGATCGTGGCGATCTCCGTGACCGGGCTGCCGAAGAGGCGGAAGGAGGGCCGGGCGACGAGGCCCTCCTTGGCGCGGCGGACGAAGACCAGGTGGCAGATCATGATGATCACCCAGGTGCTGATGATGCCGAGCGAGGCGACGTTCAGCACGATCTCGAACGCCTGGGCCGGCACGAGGTAGTTCAGGCCGACGCCGAGCACGCACACCGCGCAGGTCAGCAGGATGCCGCCGTAGGGGACCTGGCTGCGGTTCATCCGGGCGGTGAACTTCGGCGCGGAGCCGGCCATCGCCATCGAGCGCAGGATGCGGCCCGTGGAGTACAGGCCCGAGTTCAGCGAGGACATCGCGGCGGTCAGGACCACCAGGTTCATGACGTCGCCCGCCGCCGGGACGCCGATCTTCGACAGGACCGTGACGAAGGGGCTCTGGTCGGCCGAGTAGACCGAGCCGGGCAGGAGCAGGGCCAGCAGGACGACCGAGCCGACGTAGAAGAGACCGACCCGCCACATGATCGAGTTCACCGCGCGGGGGACGACCTTCTCCGGCTCGGCGGTCTCGCCCGCGGCGACACCGACGAGTTCCAGCGCGGCATACGCGAAGATCACGCCCTGCATCACGAGGACCACGGGCATCATGCCGTGCGGGAAGACGCCGCCGTTGTCCGTGATGACGCCGACGCCCGGCGTCTGGCCGCCCACCTCGTGCTGGGTGGCCAGCAGGAAGATGCCGATCAGCATGAAGCCGACGAGCGTCGCGACCTTGATGATCGCGAACCAGAACTCCATCTCGCCGAAGATCTTCACCGAGATGAGGTTCACCGCGAGCACGACCGCGAGGGCGGCCAGCGCGAGCACCCACTGCGGGATGTCGGTGAACAGGCTCCAGTAGTGCGTGTAGAGGGCGATCGCGGTGATGTCGGCGATGCCGGTGGTCGACCAGTTCAGGAAGTACATCCAGCCGGCGACGTAGGCGCCCTTCTCGCCGAGGAACTCGCGCGCGTACGAGACGAAGGAGCCCGAGGAGGGCCGGTACAGGACCAGCTCGCCGAGGGCCCGGACGACGAAGAAGGCGAAGATGCCGCAGACCAGGTAGGCCAGTGCGAGCGCGGGGCCCGCGTTGTGCAGCCGGCCGCCGGCGCCCAGGAAGAGCCCCGTGCCGATCGCGCCGCCGATGGCGATCATGTTGACGTGGCGGGCCTTGAGGTCCTTGCTGTAGCCGGCGTCGCCCGCGTCCGCGGGCACCTGTGCCGCGTCGCTGGGAGATGCGGCTGCTGCCGTGTTCACGGCGTCCTTGCTCACGGGTGGATCCACTCTCTGGTGCTCCCGAGCGGGTCGCGCTCGGCTGTCCGGACGTACATAAGGTCCGCGCCCTGTAAAGGCACAGACCAAGGGGCCACCTTCCCCCACCGTGCGCGGCCCACGCGGTGGCGTACGTCACAGAGCGCGACTTCTCACACTGTCGTCACATCGACCGCCGGGATGTGTCACAGCGCTGGTGAGACAGCGATACTGCTGCGCATGACGACCGACACCGAGGAACCGACCCTCACGATCGACGAACTGGCCGCCCGGGCCGGTGTCACGGTGCGCACGGTCCGCTTCTACGGCACGAAGGGGCTGTTGCCGCCACCGGTGCTCGGCCCCCGGCGCGTCGGGCACTACGGGCGGGAGCATCTGGCCCGGCTGGCGCTGATCGAGGAGTTGCAGCACCAGGGCATGACGCTGGCGGGCATCGAGCGCTACCTGCGGCAGCTGCCTCCGGACCTGAGCGCGCACGACCTCGCCATCCACCGGGCCGTGGTGGCCTCCTGGGCGCCGGACACCGTCGAGACCCTCACGCGGGAGGAACTGCGCCGGCGCGCGGGGCGGCCGCTCGGCGAAGAGGACGTCCAGCGGCTCGTCGCGATGGGCGTGGTCCGGCCCGTGGACGACGGGTACGAGGCCGACCTCGGTCTGCTCCGGCTGGGTGTCGGGCTGCTGGACGTGCCGCTCTCCCAGGAGGCGATCTTCGCGGCGCGCACGGTTCTCCTCGACCACGCGCGCGCCGCGGCCCGTGAGCTCTCCCGGCTCTTCCGCGACGAGGTCGCCGAGCGTGACGCCCGGGACGTGCGGTCCCTGTCGGCGCACATGCACCCGCTGGTGGTGCAGGCGCTCCTCACGGCCTTTCAGCGGTCGCTGAAGGAAGAGCTGGGCGAGTGGCTGACCGGATCAGCCGCGGACTGAGTCGCTGAACCGCTCCCCCCGCTCGGCCTTCTCCACCAGCAGGGCGGGCGGGGTGAACCGCTCCCCGTAGCGCTCGGCGAGTTCACGCGCGCGTGCCACGAACCCGGGCAGGCCTCCCTCGTAGCCGTTGACGTACTGGAGCACGCCGCCGGTCCAGCCCGGGAAGCCGATGCCGAAGATGGAGCCGATGTTGGCGTCGGCGACGGAGGTCAGCACGCCTTCCTCCAGCAGCCGGACCGTGTCCAGCGCCTCGGAGAAGAGCATGCGTTCCTGCATGTCCCTGAAGGGGATCGAGTGTCCCGGCCTGGTGTAGTGCTCGCGCAGTCCGGGCCAGAGCCCCGCGCGCTTGCCGTCGTCCCCGTAGTCGTAGAACCCGGCGCCGCCGCTGCGGCCCGTGCGGCCGAACTCGTCGACCATGCGGTCGATGACGGCCTCGGCGGGGTGGGCCGTCCAGGTGCCGCCCGCCTCCTCGACGGCCCGCTTCGTCTCGGCCCGGATCTTGCGCGGCAGCGTGAGCGTCAGCTCGTCCATCAGGGACAGCACCTTGGCCGGGTAGCCGGCCTGGGCGGCGGCTTGTTCGACCGAGGCGGGCTCGATGCCCTCGCCGACCATGGCGACGCCCTCGTTGATGAAGTGCCCGATGACGCGGGAGGTGAAGAAGCCGCGCGAGTCGTTGACGACGATCGGCGTCTTGTTGATCTGCCGGACCAGGTCGAAGGCGCGGGCCAGGGCCTCCTCGCCCGTCCGTTCGCCCTTGATGATCTCGACCAGCGGCATCTTGTCGACCGGCGAGAAGAAGTGCAGACCGATGAAGTCGGCCTGGCGCTCCACGCCCTCGGCGAGCGCGGTGATGGGGAGGGTGGAGGTGTTGGAGCACAGCAGCGCGTCGGGGGCGACGACGTTCTGGATCTCCTGGAACACCTTGTGCTTGAGGGAGGTGTCCTCGAAGACGGCCTCGATCACGGCGTCGCAGCCCGCGAGGTCCTGGACCTCGGCGGTGGGGGTGATGCGCCCGAGCAGTGCGTCTGCCTTCTCCTGGGTCGTACGGCCCTTGGCGACGGCCTTGGCGCAGAGTTTCTCGGAGTAGGCCCTGCCCTTGAGGGCCGCTTCCAGGGAGACGTCCTTCAGGACGACGTCGATGCCGGCGCGGGCACAGGAGTAGGCGATGCCGGCGCCCATCATCCCGGCGCCCAGGACGGCGACCCTGCGGACCTTGCGGGGCTCGATGCCCTGGGGGCGGTTCGCGCCGGAGTTGACGGCCTGGAGGTCGAAGAAGAAGGCCTGGATCATGTTCTTCGAGATCTGCCCGGCCGCGAGGTCCACGAAGTAGCGGGCCTCGATGATCTGGGCGGTCTCGAAGTCGACCTGCGAGCCCTCGACGGCGGCGGCGAGGATGTTGCGCGGCGCCGGGTAGGGAGCGCCGCCGGTCTGCTTGCGCAGGGTGGCCGGGAAGGCGGGCAGGTTCGCGGCGAACTTGGGGTTGGCGGGCGTGCCGCCCGGGATACGGTAGCCCGGCTTGTCCCAGGGCTGCTGGGCCTCCGGGTTGGCGTCGATGAAGGCGCGGGCCTTGGCGAGCATGTCCTCCCGGCTGTGGGCCACGTCGTCGACGAGGCCGTTCTCCAGGGCGCGGCGGGGGTTGTACTGGGTGCCCTGGAGGAGGACCTTCAGCAGGGCGTCGGCGATGCCGAGCATCCGGACGGTGCGGACGACTCCGCCGCCTCCGGGCAGCAGGCCGAGGGTGACCTCGGGGCAGCCGATCTTCGAGCCGGGCGCGTCGAGGGCGATGCGGTGGTGGCAGGCCAGGGCGATCTCGTAGCCGCCGCCCAGCGCGGCGCCGTTGAGCGCGGCGACGACCGGCTTGCCGAGCGTCTCGATGCGGCGCAGGTTCCGCTTCATCGCCATGCCGCCGTCGAACAGCTCCTGGGCCGTCTCGGGGGTGACGCGGATGAGGTCGCGCAGGTCGCCACCGGCGAAGAAGGTCTTCTTCGCGGAGGTGATGATGACGCCCCGGATGGAGTCCTTCTCGGCCTCCAGGCGGTCGGTGACGGCGGCCAGGGAGTCGCGGAACGCCTGGTTCATGGTGTTCGCGGACTGGTCGGGGTCGTCGATGACGAGGGTGACGAGGCCGGTGCCGTCCTGTTCCCAGCGGATGGTGGTGGACTCAGTGCTCATGTGGAGGTGCTCCGTGTGATCCGTCGGGAGGTGGTCAGATGCGCTCGACGATGGTGGCGACGCCCATGCCGCCGCCGACGCACAGCGTGGCGAGGCCGTAGCGCTTGTCCTGGCGCTCGAGTTCGTCGACGAGGGTGCCGAGGATCATCGCGCCGGTCGCACCGAGGGGGTGGCCGAGCGCGATCGCGCCGCCGTTGACGTTGACCTTGTCCAGGGACAGGCCCATGTCCTTCACAAAGCGCAGTACGACCGCGGCGAACGCCTCGTTGATCTCGACCAGGTCGATGTCGTCGATGGACAGTCCGGCCTTGGCGAGGGCCTTGCGGGTGGCCGGGGCGGGGCCGGTGAGCATGATGGTGGGCTCGGAGCCGGACACGGCGGCGGAGACGATCCGGGCCCGGGGCGTGAGGCCGTAGCGCTCGCCGACCTCCTTGGAGCCGATCGCGACGAGCGAGGCGCCGTCCACGATGCCGGAGGAGTTGCCGGCGTGGTGGACGTGGTCGATCTTCTCCACCCAGTGGTACTGCTGGAGCGCCACCGCGTCGAAGCCGCCGAGCTCGCCGATGTCCGCGAAGGACGGCTTGAGCCCCGCGAGGGAGTCGGCGGTGGTGCCGGGGCGCGGGTGCTCGTCGTGGTCGAGGACGACGAGGCCGCTGCGGTCCTTCACCGGTACGACGGACCGGTCGAAGCGGCCGTCCTTCCAGGCGGCGGCCGCCCGCTCCTGGGAGAGGGCCGCGTACTCGTCGACGTCGCGCCGCGAGAAGCCCTCGATGGTGGCGATGAGGTCGGCGCCGATGCCCTGCGGCACGAAGTTGACCTCGAGGTTGGTCATCGGGTCGTTGAACCAGGCGCCGCCGTCGGAGGCCATCGGCACCCGGGACATCGACTCGACGCCGCCCGCGAGCACGAGGTCCTCCCAGCCCGAACGCACCTTGGCGGCCGCCAGGTTGACGGCCTCCAGGCCCGAGGCACAGAAGCGGTTCTCCTGGACACCGGCCACCGTGTCGGGCAGCCCCGCGGCGATGGCGGCGATCCGGGCGATGTCGGATCCCTGGTCGCCGACCGGGCCGACGACGCCGAGCACGATGTCGTCGACGGCGGCCGGGTCCAGGCCGGGGAAGCGGGCGCGGATCTCGTGGATGAGTCCGACGACCAGGTCGATGGGCTTGGTGCCGTGCAGGGCGCCATTGGCCTTGCCGCGTCCGCGCGGGGTGCGGATCGCGTCGTACACGTACGCTTCGGTGCTCACGAGGAGGCCTTTCACTGAGGGTTTCGGGACGACGGGAGGAGCCCGGGGACGTCCCAGTCCCGGGCGACCTCCGCGGTGTCGGCGCCCGGCAGCGCCGGGCCGGTGCGGACGGAGGTCGGGGTCGCGGAGAAGCGGGGGGCGGGGGCGGGCTGGGTGATGCCGCCGTGGTCGGTGAAGGTGCCGCGGGCGGCGAGATGCGGGTGGTGCGGCGCCTCGCGCAGCGACAGCACCGGCGCCACGCACGCGTCGGAGCCCTCGAAGACGGCTGCCCACTCGTCCCGTGTCCGGGTCTTGAAGCGGATCGCGACCTGTTCGCGCAGCTCGTCCCATCGGGTGACGTCCTTGCGGGCCTCGGCCTGGTCCTCGATGCCGAGCAGGGCGAGGAACTCCGCGTAGAACCGTGATTCCAGCGCGCCGACGGCCATGTACCGGCCGTCGGCCGTCTCGTAGGTCCCGTAGTACGGGCAGCCGCCGTCCAGGAGGTTGGCGCCGCGGCGGTCCTGCCAGCCGCCGGCGGCGAGCATGCCGTGGATCATCGTGGCGAGGTGCGAGGCGCCGTCGACGATCGCGGCGTCCACGACCTGGCCGGTGCCCGTCTCCCGCGCGTGGTGCAGGGCGGCGAGGACGCCGACGACGAGGTAGAGGGAGCCGCCCGCGTAGTCGCCGAGGAGGTTGGCCGGGACCGCGGGCGGCTCGTCCGGCCGGCCGATCATGCCGAGCGTGCCGGTGGGGGCGATGTACGCGATGTCGTGCCCGGCGCGCTGGGCGAGCGGGCCGTCCTGGCCCCAGCCGGTCATCCGGCCGTAGACGAGACGCGGGTTGCGGGCGTGGCAGTCCCCGGGGCCGACACCGAGGCGCTCGGCGACGCCGGGCCGGTAGCCCTCGACCAGGACGTCGGCCCGTGTGGCCAGGTCGAGCACCCGGGCGGGCCCGTCCGGGTGCTTCAGGTCGACGACCACGGAGCGCTTGTTGCGGTTGGTGACGTCGTACGCCGGGTCGATCGCGAGCCCGGGCCCGCCGGGCCGGTCCACGCGCACGACGTCGGCCCCGAAGTCGGCGAGCAGCATGGCGGCGAACGGGCCGGGTCCGATCCCGGCCAGTTCGACGACCCGCACACCGGCGAGCGGACCGTGCCCTGGCGTCCTTGCCGTGGTCATCCAGCCCCCAGTGCTGTGACACAAGTGATGTAACACCAGTGATGCTAAGAACACGTTCCACTCGGCACAAGAGCTGCACGAGCAAGCGCTTAGCAATCTGCCGGACGGGGCCGGGCCCCGTCCAGTACCGCTCTCGGCCGCTTCGGCGGGATCACCCGGCGGCTCTGCTTCATCCGGTCGGCGGCCCCGGGGCGGACTCGCGTGCTTTCTCCCGCTTCTTCAGGGCATTCCCGGTCGTGGTCATCGTCGTTCCTCCGGGCTCGTCGTCGGGCTCCGCACTCCTCACGCTAGCCTCGGCCACCGACAGCGGCACGGGCTGAACGACCGAGGGGTGTCATGAGCGGGTTGAACAGGACGGACTGTCCGTACGACATCGTGCTTTTCGGAGCCACGAGTTTCGCCGGAGCGCTCACCGCGGAGTATCTGGCCGGCCACGCGCCCGACGGGCTGCGCTGGGCGATCGCGGGCCGCAGCGCGGAGAAGCTGGAACGGCTGCGGGAGCGGCTTCCGGCGGGCGCCGAGGTCGGGGTGTTGCGGGCGGACGTCTCCGACCCGGCCTCGGTGCGCGCGCTGGCCGAGAGCGCGCGGGTGGTGGCCACGACGGTCGGCCCGTACGTGACGTACGGCGAGGAGCTCGTCGCCGCCTGCGCGGACGCCGGGACCGACTACCTCGACCTCGCGGGCGAGCCCGAGTTCGTGGACCTCATGTACGTGCGGCACGACGCACGCGCGCGTGAGACCGGGGCGCGGCTGGTGCACGCCGCCGGGTTCGACTCGATCCCGCACGACCTCGGCGTGTACTTCACCGTGCGGCAGCTGCCGGAGGGTGTACCGCTGACCGTGGACGGGTTCGTGACCGCCGACGCGGCCTTCTCGGGCGGTACGTTCGGCTCGGCCCTGAACCAGTTCGCCCGGCAGCGGGAGATGGCGGCGGCCGCGCGGGACCGGCGGCGCCACGAGCCGCGGCTGGTGGGCCGGCGGGTGTCGGCGCCGACGGCCGCGCCGCGGTTCGCCAGGGAGGTCGGCGCGTGGGCGCTGCCGATGCCGACCATCGACCCGCAGATCGTGCGGCGGTCGGCGACGGCCCTCGACCGGTACGGGCCGGAGTTCCGCTACCGGCAGTACGCGGCCGTCCGGCGTCTGCCGGTCGCCGTGGGCGGGGTGGCGGCCGTGGGTGCCGTGGTCGCCGCCGCCCAGCTGCCGGCCGCACGGCGCTGGTTGTCCGGCCGGCTCAGGCCCGGGGACGGGCCGAGCCCCGAGAAGCGAGCGAAGAGCTGGTTCTCCCTGCGCTTCGTGGGCGAGGGCGGTGGCCGGCGGGTGTACACGGAGGTCTCGGGCGGCGATCCCGGTTACGACGAGACGGCGAAGATGCTCGCCGAGTCGGCGCTGTGCCTCGCCTTCGACGACCTCCCGAAGACGGCGGGGCAGGTCACGACGGCGGTGGCCATGGGCGACGCGCTGGTCGACCGGCTGCGCGCGGCGGGCATCCGCTTCCGCGTCGCGTCGACGCGCTGAGCGGGCGCCGCGGGGCTCCGGTCTAGAGCGGCCACTCGGCGATGGTGTAGATCATCCCGGCTATCCAGGCGAGTCCCGCCAGCACGGCGAGGACCAGCCCGATCGTGACGGCCCGCTCGACGGTCTGGGTCGGACTGGCGACAGACTTGGGGGCGCGGTGCGTTGTCATGCGCCCCAGCCTGCCGACGAGGCGCCGGCCGGGCATCCGTACAGGTACTCAGAGCCGGTACTCAGATCGCGCCGCCCGTCCCACGGCAGGCCGCTCCCCCGGTTTGAGACTTTCCTCGGCCCTCCTCGCGAAACGGCGGGCGACGACGGGCAACGGCGCGAAAAGTACCAAGAACGAGTTCAATGAAACCATTGAAGGCATGAAGTTCCTTCTCGAAGTCACCATGGACGACGCGGCGTTGGCGAGGGACCCGGCGGGCGAGCTGGGCCGGATCCTCAGGTACTGGGGCGGCAATCTGCACCACTACGCGCTCCGGCCGGGAGACGGCTCGGTCGTCTACGACTCGGAGTACCGGGAGGTGGGCCGCTGGCGGGTGGCCGATCAGCCGGAGTAGGTCTGCCGCAGCGCCTTCCGGCAGAGCGCGTCCGCCCTGCGGGTGGTCTCCGGGAGGCGGTACTCGGGGGTGAGTGCGAGGGTGTGGGCGCAGGCGTCGGCCAGGGTCACGCGATGGCCGACGGAGACGAAGACCGGCTTGACGCCGTCGCGCGTGCGCAGGGCGCGGCCGACCTCCTCGGAGCCGGCGAGCAGCGCGGAGGTGCTGCCGCGCGGGGTGTCCGGCTCGTCGTGGGCGAAGGTGAAGGGGTTCTTGGCGATACCGATCGTGGGCAGCCCGGTGAGCACCCCGAGGTGGCTGGCGAGACCGAAGCGGCGAGGGTGGGCGAGCCCGTAGCCGTCGCAGACCACCAGGCCGGGCGGGCACGGCAGGGCGTCGAGGGCGGCGAGGACCGTGGGGATCTCGCGGAAGGCGAGCAGTCCGGGCACGTAGGGGAAGGAGACCCGGCCCACCGCCGTGGCCTCGGCGACCACGGCGAGACTCGACGCGTCCAGGACGACCGCCGCCGCGGCGACCACGTCCCGCTCGTCGTCGTACGCGACGTCGACCCCCGTCACATGGCCCGTCCCGGGCGGCGGCCCGGGTTCGTCGAGGATCACACGGGCCCGCAGTTCGTCCTGGACGGCGCGGGCCTGCTCCTCGGTCGCGGGCCAGCCTTCGGGGATGCGTACGGTCGTCATGGTGACCTGAGCCTATGGTCTGCCCGCGGCCGGGCGGGCGCCCGGGGGTAGGCTCGTGATCATGTTCGTGCTGGAGCTGACCTACACCGCCCCGCTGGAGGCCGTCGACGCCGTGCTGGAGGCGCATGTGGCGTGGCTGGACGAGCAGTACGCGCAGGGTGTCTTCCTCGCGTCCGGGCGCAAGAACCCCCGCGACGGCGGGGTGATCGTCGCCGTCGCGGAGGACCGTGCGCGGATCGAGGAGATCGTCGCGGGTGACCCGTTCGTCACCGCCGGCGTGTGCGCGTACCGCGTCACCGAGTTCGTGGCGACGAAGACGGCACCCGCGCTGGAGGCCTACCGGGAGACCCTCTGAGGCGTGGGCCTCACTTGCCCAGCGCGCGCTGGAGCTGGCTCTTGTTCATGTTGGACCGGCCCTCCACGCCGCGGCGCTTGGCCTCCTGGTAGAGCTGGTCGTAGGTGGGCCCCTGGGAGCCCTGCCCCGACCGCTGACCGCCGCGCCTGCCGGACGACATGTCCTTCGTCGACGTACGGCTCGCCGTCTTCGACTCGCCGGAGCGGGCGCGTTCCTTGTTCACCGTCCGCGAGGCGATCTCCTTGGCACGGCCGGTGCTCTCACCCCGGTCCTGCGCGCTCTTCTTGATGTGCTCGTACTGTCGTTCCCGCTTGGGGCTCGAACCGCGTGGCATGACCGCTCACTTCCTTTCACGACCAGTGAACGAGTACCCACACTGCCAAGAATCAGCGCATACCGCTCGCTCAGTGCTCCAGGCGGGCAACCCGCCCCTTCTCACCGGCGGCCCAGCAGCCGTGGCCCGGTGCGCAGTCGACGGTGTCGTAGGAGCCCGTGTCGACCGTGCGCCAGGTGCGGCCGCCGTTCGTGGTGAGGTCGGTGCCGGTGGGGCCGACGGCGAGGGCGGCGGTGCGGCTGTGCGGGAGCCAGGCGGCGCCGGAGCGGTAGGCGGGCGGGGGCGCGGTGGCGGGGCGCCAGGTCCGGCCGCCGTCGCCGGTGCGTGCGGCGGCGTCCGGTGAGGGCCGGCCGGGGTTGAAGTCGCCGCCGACGGCGAGACCGTGGGTGCGGTCGCGGAAGGCGAGCGCGAAGACGCCCCGGGCCGGGTCGCCCGCCGGGAGGGGCGTGTCGGTGGCCGTCCAGGTGAGTCCCCGGTCGGCGGAGTGCAGCACCCGGGCGCGTGCGGCCCCTCCGGTGGCGAGCCAGACGTCCTTCGGACCGGACGTGACCAGACACTGTCCGCTCGCCGCGAATCCGGCCTCGCCCTCCTGCGCGGCCGGCATGCCCGTGTCCGGCAGCACCTTCCAGCTTCGGCCGCCGTCGCCGGTGGACAGGATGCGGAACCTGCCGTCCACCGGGTCGCTCATCGCGAGGCCGTGGCGGTGGTCGAAGAAGGCGAGGCAGTCGTAGAAGGCCTTCGGGTCGGTGTTGCGGAAGGACTCCGTCCAGGTCGTGCCGCCGTCGTCGGTGCGGTACACCCGGGACGCCTCGCCCTCGCCGATGGCCAGGACCACGGCCCGGCGCGCGTCGAACGCCTCGACGTCCCGGAACTGCAACTCCGCGGCGCCCGGGGGTGAGACGTTCCGCCAGGTCGACCCGCCGTCGGTGGTGCGCAGCACGGTGCCGCCGGTCCCGGCGAGCCAGGCGGTGTTCCGGCTGACGGCGGCGAGCCCGCGGAACCGTACGTCGGGGGTGCCGGTGTCCTTGAGCTCCCAGGGCGGCCCCCGGTGCTCCGGCCCGTGCGCCTGGGCGGGTACGGCGGCCGGCGCGGCCAGCGCGACCAGTGCCGCCGCGCACGCCACCACCGTGGTCACCCGGTGCTGTGTCCGTCCCGTACGTCGCGTGCTCCCCAAGCGCCTCATGGCCGGCGAAGCTAGCCCACCGCCCGGGCGCCGTCCAGATGGCCTCACCCGTGTTCCGGGTGTTCCCGCGGTCGCCACAAGTGCCCTTCCGGGCACGCGAGGAGAGTCACGTCACTCCCGTGCATGAACGCGGTGACAGAGGTCACTCGCATTTCGTGTGCACGGATTGGCTGATTCCGTCGTCTCTTCCAGTGCTCGGGTCTCATACGCCCGGAAGTCCGTCCAGCCGTCACAAGGGAGCAAGGCGTTGTCCATCGTCATCGAGCAGCCCGTGGAGGCCCGCCTCGTCGCCGCCGCGCCGCGTATGCCGAGCATTCCCGCGACGCTGCACTACGACCGACGTGACCCGTTCGCCGTCCGCATGACCTTCCCCGCCCCGGCCACGCTGGAGGGGGTCGACGTCTGCTGGACCTTCTCGCGCGAGCTGCTCGCGGCCGGCCTGAAGAACGCCGAGGGACACGGCGACGTGCGGGTGCGGCCCTACGGGTACGACCGCACGGTGCTGGAGTTCCACGCCCCCGAGGGCACCGCCGTCGTGCACGTCCGCTCCAGCGAGGTGCGCCGGTTCCTGGAGGCCACGAGCGAGCTCGTGCCGGTCGGCCTGGAGCACCTCCAGCTGGACCTGGACCACGACCTGGCCGAACTGATGCGGGACGCGTGCTGAGCCGACCGTCCTGAGCGAAGGGGCGTTGGCCGTCCGCTCGGGGCGGGGCGGCTTCCCCTTTGTCTGCCGGTCAGGAGCAGATCCGGTCGGTGAGCGCCGCCCTGCCCCGCTCGGCCTTCACCCCGCCGCCGGCCCCGGCCAGGGCGCGGCTGGGGCCACACGGCGGCCGGACAGGCCGGTGATGGCTCATTAATTCCGTTGACAGGCCTCGACCGCCCTCGTACGGTCTACAGCGTCCTGTTGCCGCCGATTGGAGAAGGACGTTGCTCGTCTGAGGTCCTGAGACACCGCGTCACCCACCACAGGTGTGTGCGCTGCGTGCGACCTCGGCATATGAGCCGTCCTCCGGGCACAGGGCCTTTTTTCATGTACATGAAGCGCCCGTGAAGTGTGCCCCTGGAGCCTCCTCCCTGGTCGCAGGTGTCTCGATACGCGATTGCCCCTGGCCGCATCAAGCAACCGCGAAAGAGGCCCGCATGCCTACTTCCATCACCGTCACGTCCCTCTCCTTCACCTGGCCCGACGGCTCCCCCGTCTTCGAGGACCTCGACGTCGCCTTCGGCCCGGGCCGCACCGGCCTGGTCGGGGTCAACGGGTCGGGGAAGTCGACCCTGTTGAAGCTGATCGCCGGTGAGCTCGCACCGGCCGACGGCACCGTCCGCGTGGCCGGCGAGGTCGGCTACCTCCCGCAGAACGTCACGCTCGACACCACCCTGCGCGTCGACGAGGCGCTCGGCATCGCCGACCGGCGGGCCGCGCTGCACGCCATCGAGGCCGGGGACGTGTCCGAGACGCACTTCGAGACCGTCGGCGACGATTGGGACGTGGAGGAGCGAGCCCTGGCCACCCTCGGCGAACTCGGCCTCGGCCACGTCAAGTTGGACCGCACCATCGGCGAGGTGTCCGGCGGCGAGTCGGTGCTGCTGCGGCTCGCCGCGCTGCTGCTGCGCCGTCCCGACGTGCTGCTGCTGGACGAGCCGACCAACAACCTCGACCTGTACGCGCGCAGGCGGCTGTACACGGCCGTGCAGTCCTGGCCCGGCGTCATGGTCGTGGTCAGCCACGACCGGGAACTGCTGGACCTCGTCGACCAGATCGCCGACCTGCGCTCCGGCGAGATCACTTGGTACGGCGGCAACTACTCCGACTACGAGGAGGCCCTCGCGGTCGAACAGGAGGCGGCGGAGCGCATGGTGCGCGTCGCCGAGTCCGACTTCCGTAAACAGAAGAGGGAACTGACCGACGCCCAGGTCAAACTGGCCCGCCGCAAGCGGTACGGGCAGAAGATGTGGGACCAGAAGCGCGAACCGAAGATCGTCATGGGCGCGCGCAAGCGCGCCGCGCAGGAGTCGGCGGGCAAGCACCGCATCATGCACGAGGAGAAGCTCGCCGAGGCCAAGGAGCGGCTCGACGAGGCGGTGGAGGCGGTACGGGACGACGACGAGATCCGGGTCGACCTGCCGTACACGGCCGTGCCGCCGGGGCGGACCGTCCTCACCCTCCAGGATCTCGGGCTCCGCTACGGCGCCCGGGTGGAGGGCGGCTTCGAGCTGCGCGGCCCCGAGCGGGTCGCGCTGATCGGGCGTAACGGCGCGGGCAAGACGACGCTGCTGCGCACGATCACCGGGGAACTCGAAGCGGAGTCGGGCGAGGTGACGGCGCATGTCCCGCTGCGGTTCCTGCCGCAGCGGCTCGACATCCTGGACGGGGAGCGGACCGTCGCCGAGAACGTGGCCCGGTTCGCGCCGGGCGCCACCAACAACCGGGTCCGGGCGCGGCTGGCCCGCTTCCTGTTCCGGGGGGCCCGGGCCGACCAGAAGGCGGCGACGCTGTCCGGCGGCGAACGCTTCCGGGCGGCACTGGCCGCGCTGATGCTGGCGGAGCCGGCGCCGCAGCTGCTCATGCTGGACGAGCCGACCAACAACCTCGACATGGCGAGTGTGCGGCAGCTGACCACGGCCCTGGAGTCGTACGAGGGAGCGCTGATCGTGGCCAGTCACGACCTGCCGTTCCTGGAGTCGGTCGGCATCACGCGGTGGCTGCTGCTGGAGGAGGGAGAACTGAGGGAAATCACGCCAGAAGCTGTCGGGTTTCCCGCCTAGCGTCGGTGGCATGACCGACTTCACGCACGATGTGATCACCCTGACCGGAGCCCGCGAGAACAACCTCAAGGACGTCACCCTGCGCATCCCGAAAGGCCGGCTGACCGTGTTCACCGGCGTTTCGGGGTCGGGCAAGTCCTCCGTCGTCTTCGACACGATCGCGGTGGAGTCGCAGCGCCAGCTGAACGAGACGTTCCCGTGGTTCGTCCGCAACCGGCTGCCCAAGTTCGAACGGCCGCACGCGGACGGACTGGAGGACCTCTCCCCCGCGATCGTCGTCGACCAGCGGCCGGTCGGCGGCCACTCCCGGTCGACCGTCGGCACCATGACGGACGTCTACTCGGTGATCCGGGTGCTGTTCTCCCGGCACGGCACCCCGAGCGCCGGGCCGGCTACGGCCTACTCGTTCAACGACCCTTCGGGCATGTGCCCCGAGTGCGACGGCCTCGGCCGGGCGGTGCGGCCCGACTGGGACCGCATCCTCGATCCGGACCGCTCCCTCGCCGACGGGGCGGTCCGCTTCCCGCCGTTCGCGGCCGGGACCTGGCAGGGGCAGACGTACACCAACAGCGCCGACCTGGACCCGGACAAGCCGGTGGGGCGGTTCACCGCCGCCGAACGGGAGTTCCTGATGCGCGGGCGGCCCGGCAGCAAGGTCACCGTCAACGGCAGCGGCGGCACCTGGTCCACCGACTACGAGGGGCTGGCCGATCGTTTCGAACGGCTGTACCTGAAGCGGGACCTGTCGGCCATGAGCCAGAAGACCCGCGACCTGGTCCAGGGGTTCCTGGTGGAGGGCGTCTGCCCGGCCTGCCGGGGAGCCCGGCTGGGCGCGGCCGCGCTCGCGACCCGGATCAACGGCCGGTCGATCGCCGACTGCGCGCGGATGCAGGTCACCGACCTCATCGCCGTGCTGAAGGAGATCGACGACCCGGTGGCCGGGCCCGTCGCGGGGGCGGCGGTGGCCGCGCTGGAGCGGATCGAGGCGATCGGGCTCGGCTACCTCAGCCTCGACCGGGAGACCGCCACGCTCAGCGGCGGGGAGGGGCAGCGGCTGAAGACCGTGCGGCACCTCGGCTCCAGCCTGAGCGGGATGACGTACATCTTCGACGAGCCGAGCGTCGGCCTGCACCCGCGGGACGTGGGCCGGCTCGGCGACCTGTTGCTGCGGCTGCGCGACAAGGGCAACACGGTGCTGGTGGTCGAGCACGACCCGGACGTCATCGCGCTGGCCGACCATGTCGTCGACATGGGGCCGGGGGCCGGTGCGGAAGGCGGCACGGTGGTGTTCGAGGGGACGCCGGGCGGGCTGGCCGCGTCCGGCACACTCACCGGACGGTGCCTGCGCCGCCGTACGGCGGTCAAGGAGACGGTGCGGCAGGCCACCGGCGAACTGTGGGTCGAGGGCGCCGGCCGCCACAACCTGCGGGACCTGACCGTACGGTTCCCGGCCGGGGTGCTCACCGCCGTCACCGGGGTGGCGGGGTCGGGGAAGAGCACGCTGGTCGGGGAGTTCACCGCCGCGCACCCCGACGCCGTGGTCGTCGACCAGTCGTCGATCGGGATCTCGGCCCGGTCCACCCCGGCGACGTACCTGGGGATCATGGACACGGTACGGAAGATCTTCGCCCGTGCGACGGGGGCCGGCGCGGGCCTGTTCAGCTTCAACTCCGGCGGCGCCTGCGGCACCTGTGAGGGCCGGGGGATCATCTACACCGACCTCGCCTTCATGGACCCGGTGACGACGACCTGCCACGACTGCGAGGGGCGGCGCTTCAAGGAGGAGGTGCTGCGGCTGACGGTGCGGGGCCGGTCCATCGCCGACGTCCTGGAGATGACGGCCGAACAGGCCCTCACCTTCTTCGACGACACGGGCGTACGGCGCCGGTTGCGCGCCCTGCGGGACGTCGGACTCACGTACCTGACCCTCGGCCAGCCCCTCTCCACACTCTCCGGCGGCGAGCGGCAGCGCATCAAGCTGGCCACGCGGCTGCACCGGACGGGCGCGGTCTACGTCCTCGACGAACCGACGACCGGCCTGCACATGGCGGATGTGGACGGCCTGGTCTCTCTGCTGGACCGGCTGGTCGACGCGGGCAACACGGTCGTCGTCGTCGAACACAACCTGGACGTGGTGGCCCGGGCCGACTGGGTGATCGACCTCGGCCCGGACGGCGGCCGGGACGGCGGCGAGATCGTCTTCGAGGGGACGCCGCGTCAGCTCCTGGGCGTGACGGGATCGTCCACCGCGGAGCATCTGCGGCGGGCGCTGGACTCGGCGGGCGTTTCCGCGGAGGCCGGTCTGCCGGTGTGACGGGCTCTCGCCCCGTCAAGGTGCGGTGCGGGCGGTGGACCGATGGGGTGGTTTGACGTTCCGGCGGCCGATCAGGCGTACCGGCCCGCGAACACTGGGAGGGGGGTGGTGCGGGCCGCCCGGGGAGGGGTTGCGGGGCATGGGGGACAGCACGGTTCTGGTGGCGGTGGCGGAGCGTCCGGAGGACGGGGGCGTCACCGCCGGGCAGCTGGCGAGGATCGCCGAGGCGATCCGGGCACGCGGCTCACAAATCCGTTGGGCGGTGAGCGTCGCCGACGCGGAGGCGGTGCTCAGGACCGAGGCGGGCCTCGCCGCCGCGGTGGTCGCCTGGGACCTTCCGCCCGGACCGCGAGCCGTGGGTGCGACGGGCGGTGAGACGGGCGGTGCGGCGGTGCTGCGCCGGATCGGGAGGCGCTTCCAGGACCTGCCGGTGTTCCTCGTCATGGCGGACGAGGGGCTGCGCGAGCTGCCGCTGTGGGTGTCGCAGGCGGTGGTGGGCTACGTGTGGCCGCTGGAGGACACGCCGGCGTTCATCGCGGGCCGGATCTCCACCGCCGCCCGTGCCTACCAGGACGCCCTGCTCCCGCCCTTCTTCCGGGCACTGCGCCGTTTCGACGACGCCCACGAGTACTCCTGGCACACCCCCGCCCACTCCGGCGGTGTCGCCTTCCTGAAGTCGCCCGTGGGCCGGGCGTTCCACGACTACTTCGGGGAGCGGCTGCTGCGCAGCGACCTGTCGATCTCGGTCGAGGAGCTCGGCTCGCTGTTCGAGCACACCGGGCCCATCGGCGAGGCCGAGCGCAACGCCGCCCGGGTCTTCGGCTCCGACCGGACGTACTTCGTGCTGCACGGCGACTCCACCTGCAACCGTCTGGTCGGCCACTTCAGTGTGACCCGTGACGAGATCGCCCTGGTGGACCGCAACTGCCACAAGTCGGTCCTGCACGGCCTGGTGGTCTCCGGTGCCCGGCCGGTGTACCTGGTCCCCACGCGCAACGGCTACGGTCTGGCCGGACCCCTGCCGCCGGCCGAGATCGGGGCGGAGTCGGTGGCGGGGCGGATCGCCGCGAGCCCCCTGACGGCGAACGCCGTGTCGGCCCGCGCCCAGTACGCGGTCTTCACCAACTCGACGTACGACGGCCTGTGCTACGACGCGGTCGCCGTGGCCCGGGCCCTCGCCGCCGGCACGCCCCGGCTGCACTTCGACGAGGCGTGGTTCGCCTACGCCCGCTTCCATCCGCTGTACGCCGGGCGCTACGGCATGTCGGTGGACGAGCAGACCTTCCCCGGGCCCGACCGGCCGACGGTGTTCGCCACGCAGTCCACGCACAAGCTGCTGGCGGCGTTGTCGCAGAGCGCCATGGTGCACGTCAGGCCCGCGCCCCGGGCGCCGGTGGAGCACGAGCGGTTCAACGAGGCGCTGATGATGCACGGCACCACCTCGCCGCTGTACCCGATGATCGCCTCGCTGGACGTGGCCACGGCGATGATGGACGGTCCGCAGGGGCAGTGGCTGGTGGACGAGGCGGTGACCGAGGCGGTCCGGTTCCGCCAGGAGATGGTGCGCCTCGGGCGGCGCGTCGAGGCCGCCGGGGACCGGCCGCCGTGGTTCTTCGGCGTGTGGCAGCCCCGTGAGGTGACCGACCCCGCGAGCGGGACGCGCCTGCCTTTCGACGAGGCTCCGGCGGAACTGCTGCGGACCGAGCCGTCCTGCTGGCACCTGGAGCCCGGCGCGGACTGGCACGGCTTCCCGGGGCTCACCGAGGGCTACTGCATGCTCGACCCGATCAAGGTCACCCTGACCTGCCCGGGGATCGACGCCACCGGTGACGTGGCCGGCTGGGGCATTCCCGCGCGGGTGCTCACCGCGTACCTGTCCACACGCGGGATCGTGGTGGAGAAGACCGACAGCTACACCACGCTGGTGCTGTTCTCCATGGGCATCACCAAGGGCAAGTGGGGCACGCTGCTGGACGCCTTGATGGACTTCAAGGACCTCTACGACGGTGACGCCCCGCTCGACCGGGTGCTGCCCGCGCTGGTCGCCGAGCACCCGCGGCGCTACTCCGGGCGGAGTCTGCGCGGGCTGTGCCAGGAGATGCACGACCAGCTGCGCGAGATCCGCCTGGTCGAGCTCCTCGACACCGCCTTCCGGCAACTGCCGGAGCCCGTCTCCCCGCCGCAGCTGTGCTACCAGCGCCTCGTCCGCGGCGGGACGGAACGGGTCCGGCTGACCGACGCGGCAGGCCGGGTCGCCGCCGCGATGGTCACCGTCACACCGCCCGGCATCCCCGTCCTCATGCCCGGCGAGAGCGTCGGCGACGCGTCCGGCCCCCTGCTGCGGTACCTGACCGCCCTGGAGTCCTTCGACCGCCGCTTCCCCGGCTTCGGCAGCGAGACCCACGGAGTGGTCCGCGACCCCGACACCGGCGATTACAGCATCGAATGCCTGCGTCAGAAGACACCCGAACGAACCGACGCCACGACGGCCCCGGCCCAGCGCCGCGCCTCGGAGGAGGCCGGGACAGCCGGATAGCCCGACCAGGCACGCCGTGACGCCTCACCGGACCCTGATCGCCCGGGCCCGCCCGGCCGGCGGCGTGAGCGCCCCGCAGTGCCTGCGCGCCGGTACCGCAGGGTCGGACGGTTCAGGCGTTCTGGGTGGGCTGCGCGCAGCGTGCCCTGCCCCGGGGGTGTCCTCTCCCGGGATCGCCCTGCATGATGGGCGGCTGACGCCCGATGGGTTCCGGTCGATCCCGGAGGTTCCATGGGGGCGGTCCAGACACGTCCCATCCGATACGGAGTCATGCTAGTGCCCAGCAAGAAGGCCCTCGTCCGCCGCCCCAGCCCACGCCTCGCCGAGGGGCTGGTGACACACATCGAGCGGGAGAAGGTCGACGCCGACCTCGCGGTCGAGCAGTGGGAGGCGTATGTGGAGGCGCTGCGCACGCACGGCTGGGAGACCATCGAGGTGGACCCGGCCGACGACTGCCCGGACTCGGTGTTCGTCGAGGACACGGTCGTGATGTACAAGAACGTCGCGCTGATCTCGCGCCCGGGCGCCGGCTCCCGGCGCGACGAGACCGCCGGGGTCGAGGAGGCCGTGGCCGGACTGGGCTGCTCCGTGAACTGGATCTGGGAGCCGGGCACGCTGGAGGGCGGCGACGTACTGAAGATCGGCGACACGGTGTACGTGGGCCGTGGCGGTCGCACCAACGCCGCCGGCGTGCGGCAACTGCGGGCCGCCTTCGAGCCGCTGGGCGCACGGGTCGTCTCCGTGCCGGTCAGCAAGGTGCTGCACCTGAAGTCGGCGGTCACCGCCCTGCCGGACGGGACGGTCATCGGGCACATCCCGAAGATGGACGCGCCGTCGCTGTTCGCGCGCTTCCTGCCGGTGCCGGAGGAGGCCGGGTCGCACGTGGTGCTGCTCGGCGGTGACAAGCTGCTGATGGCGGCCAGCGCGCCGAAGACCGCCGAGCTGTTCGCGGACCTCGGGTACGAACCGGTCGTCGTGGACATCAGCGAGTTCGAGAAGCTGGAGGGATGTGTGACGTGTCTCTCGGTCCGACTGCGGGAGCTGTACGCCTGACCGGGTGGACAAACCGCCCGTTCGGCCCTAGACCTGCGTGTCCGCGAGCCGCACCGCCGCACCGGCGACCCCGCTGATCAGCGGCCTTTACAGCGCCCTTAACCTACGGACTCGTAACCTACGGCAACGTAGCCTACGATGCCGTAGGTTTCCGCTCACCGCTCGTACGCATGTCCCCCTGGAGAGTCCATGACGATCACCACTCCCCACCTCGGCAGCCCCGCCGGCGCCTGGACCGACGCCCAGCTGCTGTACGCACTGGAGGAAGTGGTCGAGAAGGAGCTCAACCGGCATCTGCAGGTCGCCAAGGACTGGATGCCTCACGAGTATGTGCCGTGGAGCGACGGACGCAACTTCCCCGGCCTCTTCGACGACGGCGAGGCCTGGGAGAAGGAGCAGTCCAAGGTCACGGAGATCGGCCGCATCGCGCTCATCGTCAACCTGCTGACCGAGGACAACCTGCCCAGCTACCACCACGAGATCGCCTCGCTCTTCGGCCGCGACGGCGCCTGGGGCACCTGGGTGCACCGCTGGACGGCGGAGGAGGGCCGGCACGGCATCGTGATGCGGGACTACCTGCTCACCTCGCGCGCCGTCGACCCGGACAAGCTGGAACAGTTCCGCATGTCGCACATGAGCGAGGGCTTCGAGTCGGACAACCGCCACTCGATGCTGCACTCGATCGCCTACGTCGCCTTCCAGGAGCTGGCCACCCGCATCTCGCACCGCAACACCGGCCACCAGTCCGGTGACCCGGTCTGCGACCGCATGCTGGCCCGCATCGCGACCGACGAGAACCTGCACATGGTCTTCTACCGGAACCTGCTGAAGGCGGCGTTCCAGCTCGCCCCCGACCTGACCATGCAGGCGGTGCGCGACGTGGTCGTGAACTTCCGGATGCCCGGTCACGGCATCCCCGGGTTCGAGCGGGCCGCCGCGCAGATGGCGATCGGCGAGGTCTACAACCTGCGCATCCACCACGACGACGTGCTTCAGCCCGTGCTGCGCTTCCTGAAGATCATGGAGATCGACGGCCTGGGCCCCGAGGGCCTCAAGGCGCAGGAGGAGCTCGGCCTGTTCATGGGCGGCCTGGACTCCGAGGCGTCGAAGTTCGACGAGAAGCTGGCCGCTCGCAAGGCCCGGATGGCGGCCCGCGCCGGCGCCTGACGGCGGAGCGGGCCCCCACGGCCCGGTGACCTGAGGCCCCGGCCGCCACGAGCGGCCGGGGCCTCACGGCGTTCCGGTCGGCTAGCGCGAGGCCCGCCGCAGCTCCAGACGTTCCTTCTCCGACAGGCCGCCCCAGACACCGAAGCGCTCGTCGTTGCTCAGCGCGTAGTCGAGGCAGGCCGCCTGGATCGGGCACATTCCGCAGATCCGCTTCGCCTCCCGTACCGAACTGCCCGGCTCGGGGAAGAAGAAGTCCGCCCCGGTCTGCGCGCACAACGCTTCCTGCTGCCAGGCGAGTTCGGGCGAGGTGATCGTGTCGATGTGCATGGTCAGCAGCGTCGCGGTCGGCGAAAAACGTTCGATCAACGCGGGATCAACACGCGTTTCACGTGCCTCCGGCGGTCCCGATGGTGTCCTGCCGGGTGAGGCGACGCACGGCGGCGCGCGGGATCGCGGGAAACACGCCGCCCGGCGCTCCGGCGGCGGCTGTCAGTGGGCGGTGCGAGACTCGGCAGAGAGACGACGGGACTGAAGTGCGAGGAGGGCCACGATGCTCACCACCCGTTATGTCACCGGCGCTCCGAACTGGATCGATCTCGGCACCCCCGACATCGACGGCGCCGCCTCCTTCTACGGCGGTCTCTTCGGCTGGCGCTTCCAGCCGGGCGGGCCCGAGGTCGGCGGCTACGGCCTCTTCCAGCTGGGCGGCAGAACCGTCGCCGGCGGTATGCGGACCACGCCGGAGCAGGGCCCGCCGTCCTGGACCGTGTACTTCCAGGCGCCGGACGCGGACGCCACGGCGAAGGCGGCCGAGCAGGCGCACGGCTCGGTGCTGGTGCAGCCGATGGACGTGCGGGATCTGGGCCGCATGGCGATTCTCGCCGACCGGGCCGGGGTGCCCTTCGGACTGTGGCAGCCGGGCCGCAACGAGGGCCTGGAGGTCGTCCGTGAGCCCGGTTCGCTGTGCTGGCTGGAGCTGTACACGGCGGACGTCCCGGCCGCGGCCGCCTTCTACCGCTCCGTGCTCGGCCTGGAGACGTACGGCGTCACCTTCCCCGGCGGCACCTACACCACCTTCAACCCGGCCGGGGAGGGCGAGAACGCCATGTTCGGCGGTGTCGTCCCGCTCTCCGACGACCCGGCCGAGGAGGAGGCGCACTGGCTGCCGTACTTCGAGGTCCCCGACACGGACACCACGGTCGCCCGGGCCCGGGAACTGGGCGGCACGGTCCGTATGCCCGCCACGGACCTGCCGGACGTGGGCCGCGTCGCCAGACTCACCGACCCCTACGGGGCCCGTTTCGCGGTGATCCGCAGCGAGCCGCCGGCGGCCTGAGGCCGCCCTAAGCGGAGGCCCGCCGTACCAGCGTCGTCGGCAGGACGACGCTGGACGGCGTGCCGGCGGCGCCCTCGCGCGAGCTGCCGCGGTCCAGGCCGCGCAGCAGCAGACGGGCCATCAGGCGTCCCATCTCCTCGATGTCCTGGCGGACCGTGGTGAGGGGCGGGTCGGCCTGTTCCGCCAGGGGCAGCATGTCGTCGAAGCCGATCACGGCCACGTCGTCGGGCACCCGGCGGCCGGACTCGCGCAGGACGCGCAGCGCGCCGGAGGCCGTCAGGTCGTTGGCGGCGAACACCGCGTCGACGTCCGGGCAGCGGTCGAGGAGTGCGCGCATGGCCCGCTCGCCTCCGGCGGGCGTGAAGTCGGCCTCGACGATCAGGCGCGGGTCGGCGTCCACCATGACGTCCCGGTAGCCGTCGAGCCGGTCCACCGCGGACGTCTGGTCGAGTGCGCCGGTGATGTGCGCGATCCGGGTGCGGCCGAGGCCGGCGAGATGGCGGACGGCGTCGCGGGCGCCGCCGCGGTTGTCGCTGTCGACGTACACCACGCCGCGCCGGTCACCGCTCCAGCCCGGCCGTCCGCCGAAGACCGTGGGGACACCGGCCCGCTGGACCAGCTCCGGCAGCGGGTCGTCGAGGTGCAGGGAGAAGACCAGGGCACCGTCCACATGCCCGCCCGCGAGGTACCGGCCGACCCGGGCGTGATCGTCCCGGCCCTCCGTGAGCAGCAGGACGAGCTGGTTGTCGTGGGCGGTGAGCTCCTTGCTGATGCCCCGCAGCTGCAGCGCGAAGAACGGGTCGGCGAACACCCGGGTCTCCGGTTCGGCGACGACGACCGCGACCGCGTCGTGCCGCCGGGTCACCAGGCTGCGGGCGGCCTGGTTGGGCACGTACCCGAGCTCCTCGACCGCTTTGCGGACCCGCTCGACGAGGACGTCCCTGACCCCGTCCCCGCCGTTGACCACACGGGAGACGGTGGCCCGCGAGACACCGGCCCGGGCGGCCACGGCCTCCAGGGTGGGACGCGGCGCTGTGTCGGTCACTTCGGGGCTCCTCACCTGCGGATGCGGATCAGGATAGCCCCGGGCGCGCGGCACGGTGAGAGCGCTCTCGCCCGCCTCGGGGAGCACCCGGCCCCAGGCGCCCGTCAGTGCTCGTGGCCGCCCCCCGGCGGTTGCTCCCCGTGCTCGTGCGGGTCGTACCCGGGAATCGTCCCGTCCGGCTTCTTCACCAGGAACAGTCCGACCATCCCCATGTCGGAGTGGCTCTGCACATGGCAGTGGTACATCCAGGCGCCCGCCCCGACCCCCTCCCCCGCGATCACCTGGAAGCCGAACGAGTCGGCCGGGCCGGTGATCTTGTTGTCGATGACCTGGCTGGGGTCGTCGGGGCCGGTCAGCATGCCCGTGCGGTTGTCCGCCCAGCGGTGACCGTGCATGTGGAACGTGTGGTAGAACTCGCCGTGCGTGATCACGACGAACTCGACCCGGTCACCCACCGTGGCCTCGAAGTCCGGTCCGGAGTGCGGCGGCCTGTTGTTGATGCGCATGTCGTTGAAGACGACGGTGTGCGTACGGTCGGGCAGGACGTCGCCCTTGCGGCGGACGATCACCGGGCCGTAGAGGCCCTTCTGGAGCCCCTGGGTGCCGTGCTCCGTGCCGACGACGTGGTCGTGGTAGTGCCAGTAGCCCGCGCTGCCCGCCCGCCAGGTGCCGTCCTTGCGGCGGCCCGGGGCGTGGGTGCGCCAGGTGTAGGTGCGGGTGCCGCCCGGTTCGACGTGACTGCGGTTCAGTTTCGTGCCGTCGCTGGTGATCTCGTAGTCCAGGCCGTGGACGTGCAGGCTCACCGCCACGTCCATGGTGTTCTCGAACTCGATGTGCAGCGTGTCGCCTTCGTTGAGCTCGATCAGCGGGCCCGGGATGCTCGCCTTGCCCTTCTCCAGGCCGTACCCCATCTGGCCGTCGGCGAGCTTCTCGGCGTACAGCTTGATGTGCTTCACCTCGCCTCCGGCGGGTGCCGTCTTGGCCGGTCCGTCGGCGCTCACTGCCTCCGGGGCGACGGACAACGATGTCGCGACGGCCGCGCCGCCCAGCAGCACGCGCCGGTTGAAGCTGCGTCTGTCCATGCGGAACTCCCCACCCTGGTAAGGCTTTTACGGAGGCGTACCTGTGATGAACCTGTGGAACGGTACCGGCCGTGCCCCCGTTTATCCACACTCAAGACAAAGTTGGAGCCATCCCGGTCATAGGTATTGGCGTGCCGCGCAAAGGGGTTTAGCTTCCTTGGCGGTGTTGCTGTGACCGAGGAGGTGCCCATGCACTTACGAGGGCTGAGCAAGAGAAGACGCGTCTGGGCGGCCTCCGTGGCCGCATCGGTGGTGACCGCCGGACTGCTGTCGGGGCCCGCCGCGAACGCGCGGCCCTATCCGGAACCCCCGCTGACAACGATGTCGATCAAGTCGCCGCCGGGCGGCGCGAACGTACGGGTGCTGATCTTCCACGGTTCCGCGGCGGCCGGGGAGGAGTCGCCGGTCGTGAACGCCGGGATCGAGGCCATCGAGAAGATCGGGCTGTCGGGCCCGGAGAATCGCCGCTTCAAGGTGCAGGCCACCGACGACGCCTCGGTGTTCACCGACGAGACGAGGCTCGGCCGCTTCAACGCGATCGTGTTCCTGACCGGCGGGGGCGACGTCCTCGACGCGGAGCAGGAGGCGGGTCTCGAGGCGTACATGGAGGCCGGCGGCGGATTCGTCGGCATCCATGACGCGGCCCGCGCGGAGCCGTACTCGGACTGGTTCACCGGACTGGTGGGTGCCCGTCCGGCCGCGTCGAGCCCCGCGGCCGTCCAGCGGGCGATCGTCGAGGTCGGCGACCGCCGGCACCCGGCGACCAAGGACCTGCCGGTGCAGTGGAAACGCCCGGACAAGTGGCTGAACTGGGTGAAGAACCCGTCGGGTGACGTCCACACGGTGGCCCGGGTCAGGGAGTCGACCTACCAGCCCGGGACCGGCTCCAACGGCTGGGACCATCCGGTGAGCTGGTGCCGGGACTACGACGGCGGCCGGTCCTTCTACACCGGTATGGGCGGCACGGTGTCGTCGTACGACGAGACCGACTTCCGGGACCATCTGCGCGGTGCGCTGATGTGGACGACCCGGCTGGAGCAGGCCGACTGCAAGGCGACGATCAACGCCAACTACACGGCGGAGCGGCTGACCAAGCCCAACCAGCCGGGGCAGAACGACCAGATCGGCGAGCCGCACGGGCTGGTCACCGCGCCCGACGGCCGGGTGTTCTACATCGGCCGGGGCGGCGCCGACTCCTCGCAGCCGGTGGTGACCGACTGGAACAACCCCGACATCGGCAAGGGCAAGGGCGAGATCCACGTCTACGACCCCAGGACCAAGCAGGTGACTTTGGCAGGAGCGCTCACCGTCTTCGGCAACAAGGGCGGCGGCGACGAACTGGTCAAGGTCGAGGAGGGACTGCTCGGCATCGAACTGGACCCCCGGTTCGAGCAGAACGGCTGGGTCTATCTGCACTACACGCCCCACTCGCAGATCAACCGTGACACACGGATGGCCGAGCGGCGCGTCTCCCGCTTCACGCTCGACCGGGCCACGAACAAGCTGGATCTTTCCAGCGAGAAGGTGCTGCTGAAGTGGCCGGTGCAGATCCACAGTTGCTGCCACTCGGGCGGCGGGCTGGCCTGGGACTCCAAGGGCAACCTGTACATCGCCACCGGTGACAACAACTCCAGCGGGTTCAGCGGCGGTTACTCGGGCAACAACCCGCAGCCCAACTACAAGGGCGTGTCCTTCGCCGACGCGCGGCGCACGGCCGGCAACACCAACAACCTCAACGGCAAGATCCTGCGCATCCACCCGGAGCCGGACGGGACGTACACGCTCCCCGAGGGCAACCTCTTCACCGGGAAGGAACCCGACGAGGGCGGCGGCAAGACGCGCGGCGAGATCTACGTGATGGGCGTACGGAACCCGGCACGTATCTTCGTCGACAAGTCGACCGACGTGCTGTACGCGGGCTGGGTCGGCCCGGACGCGAGCGCGCCCTCGACGACCTGGGGTCCGGCCAAGTACGACACGTTCGCCGCCATCACCAAGGCGAGCAACCGGGGCTGGCCGTACTGCATGGGCAACAAGCAGCCCTACCGGGACCGCAATCTGCCGGACCCCTCCAAGCCGCTGGGCTGGTACGACTGCGACCACCCGAAGAACGAGTCGCCGAACAACGACGGTCTGGTCAACCTGCCGCCGGTCACCGGCAACAACATCTGGTACTCGCCGCAGGGCGGCGCACCGGACTACCCGCGGGACGCGAACGGTGTCCCGTCGTACAAGCCGGAGGAGGCCACGTACCGGCTGCCCTGGCTGAAGGGCGGCGGGCAGGCCGCGATGAACGGGCCGGTCTACCGGTACGGCACGGTCGCGGCCGACAGCGCCGTGAAGTGGCCGGCGTACTGGGACGGCAAGTGGTTCGTCGGGGACTTCTACGACGCCGACCAGCCGCGCAACGCCGTGCTCATGGACCCGAAGACGCAAGGGGACGGTGGTCTGCCGGTGCACTCGGAGTCGCTGAAGAAGATCGTGCCGATCGGCAACGACGGCATCAAGAACCTCATGGACTGGAAGTTCGGCCCGGACGGCGCGCTGTACGTCCTCGACTACGGCCGCGGCTTCTTCACCTCGGACTCCAAGTCGGCCCTGTGGCGGGTCACCTACAAGGGCGGCGGGCCGACCCCGGCCGCCGGTCAGCTGGCGAGGGGGACCGAGTGACCCGGCACGCAAGGATCTGGGCCGCCGTACTGGCCGCCCTGCTCGTGATGCTCGGCCTGCAGGCGATGCCCGCGGCCGGGCAGCCGAAGGCGGAAGCCGCCGAGCAGGTGCTCACCTGGACGGCCGGCAACGACATCGACAAGTACCTCTCGGCGCCGAAGACGGCGGTCGCCGGCACCGCCACGATCGTGTTCGAGAACAGCGTGGCCACCGGCAACACCACGGGCATGCCGCACACGCTGACGTTCGTGACCAGCGATCCCGAGTTCAACAGCGATGTGCAGCTCAACATCATGGCCAACCCGAACGACGCCCAGGGCGGCAAGTACACCGCCCAGGTCACGCTCACACCCGGCCGGTACTTCTACCACTGCACGATCCCCGGTCACGGTCAGATGCAGGGCATCCTCGTGGTGACCGAGGGCACGGGCGAGGACACCACGGCGCCCGAGGCGACGGCGCGGGTGAGCGGCACACAGAACGCGCAGGGCCAGTACGTCGGTTCGGCGAGCGTGGCGCTGCAGGCCACCGACGGGGGCGGTTCCGGCGTCGAGAGGATCGAGTACGCGATCGGTGACACGGGTGCCTGGCAGCCGTACACCGCGCCGGTCGTCGTCGACCAGGTCGGCGACCACAAGGTCCGCTACCGCGCGTTCGACAAGGCGGGGAACGTCTCCGCCGAGAAGAGCACCGCGTTCACGGTCGTGGCGCCGCAGTCGGACGACACCACCGCGCCGGAGACCTCGGCGACCGTGACCGGTGAGCGCGACCCCGGCGGGGCGTACATCGCCATGGCGACGGTCACCGTCTCCGCCTCCGACACGGGCTCCGGGGTCAACACCATCGAGTACGCGGTGGGCTCCGGTTCCTGGCAGCCCTACACCGCTCCCGTGATGGTGCACGAGGTGGGTACGCACACCGTCCGCTACCGCGCCACCGACAAGGCGGGCAACGTGGCGGCCGAGAAGAGCGTGCAATTCACCGTCGTGGCGGCACCGCCGCAGGACACCACCCCGCCGGTGACGGGCGTGACCGTGGAGGGCACCAAGAACTCCGACGGCGCGTACGTCAACAGCGCCCGGGTGACCGTCACGGCGACCGACGAGCACGGCTCGGGCGTCGAGAAGACCGAGTACTCGCTGGACGGCGGGCCGTACCTGGCGTACACGGCCCCGGTGGTGGTCGACCGGGCGGGCGCGCACACCGTGGCGTACCGGGCGACCGACAAGGCGGGCAACACCTCGGCGGCACGCACCGTGACCTTCACGGTCGTCTCCGGGCAGGTGCCGGCGCCGAACTGCCCCGAGTACGACGAGCGGCTGACGGTGATCGTCGGAACGGTCGACTCGGGCGTGCGCAACCGGGTCACCGACAACCGCTGCCGGATCGGCGAGCTGATCGAGGACGAGAAGGAGTGGACGTCCCACGCGCTGTTCCTCAAGCACGTGACGTCCGTGCTGGACGAGTTGCTGAAGGACGGGGTGATCGACCAGCGGGAGTACAACGCCGTCCGCAAGGCGGCCAAGCAGTCCGGCATCGGCAAGCCGGGGCAGACCGAGGGCTATCGGACGCTCTTCGACGGCACCGCGGCCTCCTTCGGCAAGTGGCAGCAGGTGGGCGGTGGTTCGTTCGGGCTGAACCCCGACGGGACGATCACTTCCAGCACCACGACGCCCGGTATGGGCATGCTGTGGTTCCCGCAGCGCAAGTACGGCGACTTCTCGCTGAAGCTCCAGTGGCGGGACGACGCACCCGGCACCGGCAACGCCAACTCGGGCGTGTTCGTGCGCTTCCCCTGGGTCCACGACCACCCGGAGGAGTCACGGCCGGAGTGGGTCGCCATCAAGTACGGGCACGAGGTGCAGGTGCTCGACCGGCCCGACGGCGACATGTACAAGACGGGCTCGGTCTACGGGTTCGACCGGGTGGGTCTCGCCGGTGCCGGCGTGACGCAGAAGGGCACCTGGAACGACTACGAGATCCGTGTGGTCGGCCAGCACTACTCGGTGTACCGCAACGGTGTGCTGATCAACGAGTTCGACAACACCGGCGGTCAGGAGTTCACCCCGCCCCGCTCGGACGACCCGGGCACGGACGGGCGGCGGTTCGCCTCCGGTTACCTCGGGCTCCAGGTGCACTCCACCACGGATGTGGTGTCCTACCGGGACATCCGCATCAAGGAGTTGTAGGCCCCTCGGGCGCCTTCCTGGCCCTGCTCGGCTGCACCCGCCTCGGTTCTCCCGGCATCTTCGGATACTCGGGCGGGTACGGCAGGTCCCCGAGCCCGTGGTCGTGTTCGTCGCGGCGGGCGAGGTCGAGCAGGGACTCCAGGGAGTAGCGGTGGTCGTCCATGTCCGCGTGCACATCGCCGAGTTCGGCGAAGCGCGCGGGCATGGTCGCGAGGTCGAAGTCCCGGGGGTGCGCCACCCCGACCTCGTCCCAGCGCAGGGGCGCGGAGACCGGGGCGTGCGGGCGGGGCCGCACCGAGTAGGCGGAGGCGATCGTGCGGTCGCGCGCCGTCTGGTTGTAGTCCACGAAGATGCGCTTGCCCCGCTCCTCCTTCCACCACTTGATGGTGACCTGCTCCGGCATCCGCCGCTCCATCTCCCGCCCGACGGCGATGGCGGCGCGCCGGACCTGGGTGAAGGTCCAGCGCGGTTCGATGGGTACGAAGACGTGCAGGCCCCGGCCGCCCGAGGTCTTGGGGAAGCCGCGCAGTCCGCCGAACTCGTCGAGTACCGCCCGCAGTTCGTGAGCGGCGTGGACGGCGTCCTCGTAGTCCGTGCCGGGCTGCGGATCGAGGTCGATGCGGAGTTCGTCCGGGCGGTCGACGTCCCCGCGGCGCACCGGCCAGGGGTGGAAGGTGAGGGTGCCGAACTGGGCGGCCCACACCACCGCTCCGACCTCGGTCGGGCACATCTCGTCGGCGCTGCGGCCGCTGGGGAAGGTGATGTGCGCGGTCGGGATCCAGTCGGGCATGTTCTTCGGTGCCCGCTTCTGGAAGAAGTTCTCGCCGTTCACACCCTCGGGGTAGCGCTCCAGGGTGGTCGGGCGGTCGCGCAGGGCGCGCAGGATGCCGGGGCCGACGGCGATGTAGTAGCGGGCGAGGTCCAGCTTGGTGAAGCCGCGCTCGGGGAAGAACAGCTTGTCCGGGCTGGACAGCCGTACGGTCCGTCCGCCCACCTCCAGTTCCACCGCGTCACCCATGCGAGCCACGGTAGGCGCAGGGCGCGGGCCTCGCATGCGGAGCGTCGCCGGTGTCACGGGGAGCGCAGGCGGGTCGCGAGCAGGGTGACGTCGTCCTCGGTGGTGCCGTGCACGAGGCGGGTGACGAGGGCGTCGACGATGCTCTCCAGCGGGCCGTCGATGTCGAGGCGCAGATGGGTGAGGCGGCGCAGCGAGGAGTCGATGTCCCTTCGCCGGTCCTCGATCAGTCCGTCGGTGTACATGAGCAGCACCGTTCCGGGGCGCAGGGGCAGGGTCACCTCTTCGTAGCCGCCGAGGTCGGTCCCCAGGGGCGGGCCGGTCGGGACGTGTACGAGTTCCGCCGGGGCGTCGGGGTGCAGCAGCACGGGCGGCGGGTGCCCGGCGCCCGCGAAGGTGCAGGTGCCGTCATGGGGGTCGACGAGGGCGAGCAGGCAGGTGGCCACCCGGTCCAGCCCGATGCTCGCCAGCCGGTGGTCGGCCTCCTGGAGGATGCGTTCGGCGGGCGCGCCGGAGGCGGCCATGGTGCGCAGCAGGGAGCGGTACTGGCTCATGGCGACGGCGGCGGTGAATCCGTGCCCCATGACGTCGCCCATCACCTGGAGGGTGCGGCCGCAGGGCAGGGCCATCGAGTCGAACCAGTCCCCTCCGACGAGGGCGCGCTGCCCCGCCGGGAGGTAGCGGGAGGCCGTCTCGATGTCCGGGTGCGGGGTGCCGGGCTCGGACATCAGGGCGCGTTGGAGTTCCAGCGCCATGGTGTGTTCGAGTGTGTACTGGCGGGCGTTGTCGATGGAGACGGCCGCCCGGGCGGCGAGTTCCTGGGCCACGACCACGTCCTCGTCGGTGAAGGGTGCCGAGTCGCCGGCGCGGCACAGGTACAGGACCCCGACCGGGTGGTCGCGCGTCGGCAGGGGAACCACGACGACGGAGTGGATCCCTACTTCGCGGACCACTTCCACGTCGACGGGTGTGCGCAGCATCTTCAGCAGCACGTCGTCCGACGCGAGGTTCCCCACCCACGGGCGGCCTGTGTTCAGGCAACTCCGGACCGGCGAGTCGCGCGGGACGTCGAAGTAGTACCCGGTCCTGGCGGTGAGTCCGATGCGGGCGACGATGTCCGGGCCGCCCGCCGAGGCCATGACGCGCAGCCGGAGGACACCGGGGGCGGGGGGCGGCAGGTCGTCGGCCTCCTCCGTGTCCACGATCCGCACGGACGCCCGGTCCGCCAGGCTCGGCACCACGAAGTCGGCCAGCTCCGCACAGGTCTGTTCGACGCGGAGCGAGGTGCCCACCCGGGTGGCGGCGGTGTCCAGCAGCGCCAGGCGCTGGTGGGCCCGCTCGAGGTCGTCCATGTACTGGCGCAGTCCGCTGACCTCCACCGCGATGCCGCACAGGCCGAGCACCCGGTCGCCGTACTCCAGCCGGTGGTAGACCGCGCTCCACTGCCGCTGCCGGAACGGTGACGGGGCGTGGGTGGTGCCGGTGACGGACAGCGCCCGGGGGCGGCCGTCGCCGAGGATCATGCGCAGGATGTCCTCCGAGCGGTGGATGTGCGGCAGGACCTCGCCCATGGTCCGGCCGTGGAACGCGTCCGGTGGCACGCCGCTCATGCGGGCCATGGCGTCGTTCACGTACCGGAAGCGCAGCCGTTCGTCCACGATGGCCACGGCGGCGGCGGTGCCGTCCAGGACGTCGCGGAGGATCTTGTACTCGCGGGCCTGTTCGACGGCCTCGGCCGGGGCGTCGGCCAGCATGGACAGCAGCGCGTCCTCGGCGCCGGAGAAAAGCGTCTTCAGCGGAGAGTGGTCGTAGCCCACGCGGATCCTCCTCGTCCGCCCCCTGATCAGAGCACGCCACGTTCCAGTGTGTGGTGGGCGACCGGCATCCGCATCCTCGGGTGATTCCGCCCTGACCTGGCCTTTCGCCCGGGTGCTCGACAGGCGGTCCGCGATGGCCGCTCTTAGAGTCGGAGCATGGACCTGCCGGTGATGCCCCCTGTGCTGCCGATGCTCGCCAAGTCCGTGGCGGCGATCCCGTCGGGTATGCAGTACGAGGCGAAGTGGGACGGGTTCCGGGCGATCGTGTTCCGTGACGGGGACGAGGTGGAGCTCGGAAGCCGGACCGGGAAACCTCTGACCAGGTATTTCCCCGAGCTGGTGGCGGCCGTGCGGGAGCGGTTGCCGCAGCGGTGCGTGGTGGACGGGGAGATCGTGATCGCGCGGGAGGGGCACCTGGACTTCGACGCGCTGACGGAGCGGATCCACCCGGCGGACTCGCGGGTGCGGACGCTGGCCGAGCGGACACCGGCCTCGCTGGTCGTCTTCGATCTGCTGGCGCTGGGGGACGAGTCGCTGATGGACGTGGCGCTGACCGAGCGGCGGGAGGTGCTGACCAGGGAGTTGTCCGGGGTGACGGCGCCGGTGCACCTGGCGCCGGCGACCACCGACATCGACGTGGCACGTCAGTGGTTCGAGGAGTTCGAGGGGGCGGGGCTGGACGGTGTCATCGCCAAGCCCCTGACGGTGCGCTACCGCCCGGACCAGCGCGCCATGTTCAAGATCAAGCACGAGCGTACGGCGGACGTCGTCGTCGCCGGGTACCGCCTGCACAAGAGCGGCCCCGTGGTCGGCTCGCTGCTGCTCGGCCTGTACGACGACCGGGGCGCCCTCCAGCACGTGGGCGTGTCGGCCGCCTTCACGATGAAGCGGCGCGCCGAGCTGGTGGAGGAGCTGGAGCCGCTGCGGATGGACGACGTCCAGGGCCATCCGTGGGCGGCCTGGTCCGACGAGGCCGCGCACGAGAAGGCGCGGCTGCCCGGGGCGCCGAGCCGCTGGTCGGGCCGTAAGGACCTGTCGTGGGTGCCGCTCAGGCCGGAGCGGGTGGTCGAGGTGGCGTACGACCACATGGAGAACGGGCAGCGCTTCCGGCACACTGCCCGTTTCCGCCGCTGGCGTCCGGACCGGACCCCCGAGAGCTGCACCTACGCGCAGCTCGAGGAGCCGGTCCGCTACGACCTGACGGAGATTCTCGGCGTCTGAGAGCGGCTCTCTGAGAGCGGCTCAGGGCTGCATCAGCACCTTGACCGCGCCGTCCTGCTTCTGCTGGAACATCTCGTACGCCTGCGGGGCCTCGGAGAGCGGCACCCGGTGGGTGGCGAAGTCGTCCACGCCGAGCGGGTCCTCGTCGGTCAGGTACGGGATGATGTCGTCGCTCCAGCGGCGGACGTTGGCCTGGCCCATGCGCAACTGGATCTGCTTGTCGAACAGCGTGAGCAGCGGCAGTGGGGCCGCCGTGCCGCCGTAGATGCCGGACAGCGAGATGGTGCCGCCGCGGCGGACCAGGTCGATGGCCGTGTAGAGGGCGGCGAGGCGGTCGACGCTGAAGCGTTCGGCGAGCGGGCCGCTCAGCTTGCGGGGCAGGATCGACGCGGCGTTCTGCACCATGCGCGCGGCCGCGCTGCCGTGCGCCTCGGTGCCGACGGCGTCGATCACGGCGTCGGGGCCGCGGCCGTCGGTCTCGTCGCGGATCGCGGCGACGAGTTCCTTCTCGTCGTCGAAGGACCTCAGGTCGAAGGTCTCCACGCCCCGTGCGCGAGCCCGGCGCAGCCGCTCGGGGACCAGGTCCACGCCGAACACCCGTCCGGCGCCGCGCACCTGGGCGACGCGGCAGGCCATGTCGCCGATCGGCCCGAGACCGAGTACGGCGACGCTGCCGCCCTGCGGGACGTCGGCGTAGGCGACCGCCTGCCAGGCCGTGGGCAGTACGTCGGAGAGGTAGACGAAACGGTCGTCGGACGGTCCCTCGGGGACCTTGATCGGGCCGTACTGCGCCTGGGGGACGCGCAGGTACTCGGCCTGGGCGCCCGGCACCGAGCCGTACAGCCGGGTGTAGCCGAACAGCGGGGCACCCATGCCCTGGCTCTGGACCTGGGTGGTCTCGCACTGGGTGGGCAGGCCGGTCAGGCACATCCAGCAGTTGCCGCAGGCGATCTGGAACGGGACCACGACCCGGTCCCCGGCCTGGAGGTCCGGGACGCCCGCGCCGACCTCCTCGACGATGCCGATGGGTTCATGACCGAGGATGTCCCCCGGGGTCATGAACGGGGTGAGCACTTCGTACAGGTGCAGATCGGACCCGCACAGCCCGCTGGACGTGATGCGGATGATCGCGTCCGTCGGCTCCTGGATCTTCGGATCGGGCACGGTCTCCACCCGCACGTCCCGCTTGCCCTGCCAGGTCAATGCCCTCATCGCCTCGCGCTCCCTCCGTAGCGTGCGCGTCGGTCGTACGGCCAGGCCCGAGTACCCGGGCACTCCGCGCTGAACCTTGAGCCGATCGGCGGACCCTGCGGAGACCCTCCGCCAGAAACGATCGTCTATGGCCGTCTCCGCACATATAAGAGCACAATCAATACAAAACGTTGATATGAGACACGGTGGACGGTGGTCATGGGACGAGGGGTGCGCGGACGGCGTGCGGCGACGACAGCGGCCCTGCTCGCCGCCACGATGACCGCCGCCCTGGCGGCGGGCTGTACCGGCGGGAGCGGCTCAGGTGACGACGGACGGGGATCGCCCAGCGCGTCGAAGCCCGGGACATCGCCGTCGGCGACCGGCGGCTCGGTGCTCGCGGTCAAGATCGACAACGCCCCGGCAGCCCGGCCGCCCACGGGGGTCGACGCCGCGGACGTGGTGTACGCGGAGCAGGTCGAGGGCGGGCTGAGCCGGCTGATGGCGGTGTACGCGACCCGGCTGCCGAAGGCCGTCGGCCCGGTGCGCAGCGCCCGCGAGTCGGATCTTGAGCTGCTGCGCCAGTTCGACCGGCCCACGCTCGCCTTCTCCGGCGCCCAGAAGAAGCTGCTGCCACTGATCGACAAGGCGCCGCTCAAGACGGAGACGCCGGGCAACGCGGCGGACGCCTATTTCCGCGCCTCCGACCGGCAGGCTCCCCACAACCTCTATCTGCGGCCCGGCAAGGTCATGCCCGACCCACCGGGCGAGGCCGCCCTGACCACCGGCTTCCACTACGGCTCCGCCCCCGCGGGCGGCACGGCGACGGCCTCGCAGACGGTGCGCTATCCGGCGGCGCGTTTCACCTTCACCTGGTCACAGACCCGCGACCGCTGGCTGGTCGGCATGGACGGCACCCCGGCGACGACGGCCGACGGGAAGCGGATGGCGGCGGCGACGGTCGTCGTGCAGTACGTGAAGGTGCGCCAGTCCGCCTTCCGCGACTTCCTCGGCAACAGCACGCCGTACACCGAGACGGTGGGCTCCGGGAAGGCGAAGGTGCTGCGCGACGGCCGCGCCTACGACGTGGACTGGAAACGTGAGAAGGCCATGGACGGGACGGCATTCACCACCGGCGACGGCACACCCGTGAACTTCGCGAAGGGCCAGGTGTGGGTGGTGTACGCCGAGGCCCCGTGACGGGCCCGCCCGCTTCAGCCGGGCGCCACCAGGGGCTCCCCCGGGTTGCGCAGCCCCTCGGCCGCGTCGGCCACCCGCCGGATGAGGTCGAAGAAGACCGTCCGCTCCTCGGCGGTCAGCGGGGCGAGGAACACCTGGTTCATCCGGGCGGTGCGCACGGTCAGTTTGCGGTGGGTACGTGCCCCCTCGTCCGTGAGGCGCAGCAGGAAGCGGCGGCCGTCCTCGGGGTCGCGGACCTTGTCGAGCAGTCCGCGCCGGCTGAGCCGGCTGATCACCTCGGCGATGGTGGACCGGTCGAGTCCCACCCGCTCCCCCACCGTGCGCTGGTCCAGGCCGGGTTCGGCGACGAGCGTGTTGAGGACCGCGAACTGGGGCGAGGTGATCTCCTCGGAGACCATCGTGTTCCACAGCAGGTAGTGCGCCTGCTGGAGCCGCCGGGCCAGGTGTCCTGGGTGGGTGGTGAGGTCCGCCGCCGCCATGTGCACCCCTCGGTCGTTTTCGTCGGTGCACTGAACAATACCCGGCCGCACCGGGACTGTCTGCCGTCCCTACGCGAGGATGAAGGCACATATACCGAGGTCTTGACGGCCCACTGTCCCGATGGCAGCGTGAGGGGAGCTTCACGGAAATACTCAGTGCCCTGACTAAATCACGGTCGGGACGCTCGGAAGAGATGGGGCTCTCGGATGGACAAGGTGGTCGCCACAGCCCTGGAGGCGGTGGCCGACGTGCCGGACGGCGCGTCGCTCGCGGTGGGCGGTTTCGGGCTGAGCGGTGTGCCGAACGTGCTGATCCAGGCGCTCCACGAGCGCGGGGTGACCGGAGTGTCGGTGGTCTCCAACAACTGCGGGGCGATGGAGTCGGGCCTCGCGGTCCTGCTCGCGTCCGGCCGGATCGCCCGGGTGACGGGCTCCTACATCGGCGCGAACAAGGAGTTCGCCCGGCAGTACCTGGCCGGGGAGCTGGAGGTCGAGCTGATTCCGCAGGGCACGCTGGCCGAGCGGCTGCGGGCCGGCGGTGCCGGGATCCCCGCCTTCTACACCCCGGCCGGGGTCGGCACCCAGGTCGCCGAGGGCGGGCTGCCGTGGCGCTACGACGGGCAGGGCGGGGTCGCCCTCGCCTCCCCGCCGAAGGAGGTCCGGGAGTTCGACGGCACCCCGTACGTGCTGGAGCGTGGCATCCGCACCGACTTCGCCCTGGTCCGGGCAGCGAAGGGCGACCGGCACGGCAACCTCGTCTTCAACAAGTCCTCCCGCAACTTCAACCCCCTCGCGGCGATGGCCGGGCGGGTCACGATCGCGGAGGTGGAGGAACTGGTGGAGCCCGGCGCGATCGACCCCGACGCGGTGCACCTGCCCGGCGTCTTCGTGCAGCGGGTCCTCGCGCTCACCCCTCAGCAGGCGGCGGACAAGCAGATCGAGCAGCGGACGGTGAGGTCCTGATGGCCTGGAGTCGCGAGGAGATGGCCGCGCGCGCGGCCCAGGAACTGAGGGACGGCCAGTACGTCAATCTCGGCATCGGCCTGCCCACCCTCATCCCCAACTACCTCCCGCCCGGCGTCGAAGTGGTGCTCGAGTCGGAGAACGGCATCCTCGGCACCGGCCCCTACCCCACCGAGGACACCGTCGACCCGGACCTGATCAACGCCGGCAAGGAGACCGTCACGGTCCTGCCGGGCGCCTCCTTCTTCGACTCGGCGCTGTCCTTCTCGATGATCCGGGGCGGGCACATCGACGTCGCCGTGCTGGGCGCCATGCAGGTCTCCGAGCGGGGCGACCTGGCGAACTGGGCGATCCCGGGAAAGATGATCACCGGCATCGGCGGGGCGATGGACCTGGTGCACGGGGCCCGCACCGTGATCGTGGTGATGACCCACACCGCCAAGGACGGCTCCCCGAAGATCCTCACCGAATGCGCCCTGCCACTGACCGGCAAGGGGTGCGTGAACCGGATCATCACCGACCTCGGCCTCCTCGACGTCACCGACGACGGGCTCGTCCTGGTGGAGACCGCGCCCGGTGTGAGCGCCGGCGAGATCGTCGCCGTGACGGACGCCGAACTCACCGTCCCGGAGGGCCTGAAGTGAAGGACGTCTACATCGTCGACGCGGTCCGCACGCCGATCGGCCGCTACAACGGCGCGCTGGCCACGGTCCGTCCCGACGACCTGGCCGCCCACGCCATCCGTGAACTCCTCGTCCGCACGCCCGCCCTGGACCCCGCGCGGATCGAGGACGTGTACCTCGGCAACGCCAACGGCGCCGGTGAGGAGAACCGCAACGTCGGCCGCATGGCCGCGCTCCTGGCCGGTCTGCCCACGTCCGTACCCGGCGTGACCGTCAACCGGCTGTGCGCCTCCGGCCTGGAGGCCGTGATCCAGGCGGCCCGCGCCATCGCGGTCGGCGACGCCTCGATCGCGCTGGCCGGCGGGGTCGAGTCGATGACCCGGGCGCCCTTCGTGCTGCCCAAGTCCGACAAGGCCTTCCCGGCCGGTCACACCGAGCTGTACTCCACCACCCTCGGCTGGCGCATGGTCAACCCGCGGATGGAGCCCCAGTGGACGATCCCGCTGGGCGAGAGCGCCGAACTCATCGCCGACAAGCACAAGATCGGCCGGGAGCAGCAGGACGAGTTCGCGCTGCGCAGCCATGAAAAGGCGGCGCGGGCGCAGGCCGAGGGCCTGTTCGACGGTGAACTGGCGCCCGTGACGATCCCGCAGCGCAAGGGTGAGCCGGTGGTCTTCGCCGTCGACGAAACGGTCCGCGCGGATGCCTCCCTGGCGGCGATGTCCAAGCTGAAGCCGTCGTTCCGCCAGGAGGGCGGCACGGTGACGGCGGGCAACGCGTCCCCGCTGAACGACGGTGCGGCGGCGTTGCTGCTCGTCGATGAGGAGGGGCTGAGGGCGACAGGCCGCGAACCGCTGGCGCGCGTCAGCGCGACGGGTGTCTCCGCGACCGACCCGCACCTCTTCGGGCTGGCGCCCGTGGAGGCGGTGAACCGCTCGCTGGCCAAGGCGGGCAGGGGGTTCGGCGACCTGTCCGTGCTGGAGCTGAACGAGGCGTTCGCCGCGCAGGTGCTGGGGTGTGTCGCCGAGTGGCCCGAGTTCGATCCCGCGATCCTCAACCCGCAGGGGGGCGCGATCGCGCTGGGGCATCCGCTCGGTGCGTCGGGAGCGCGGCTCGCCGGTACGGTGGCCCATCAGCTGGCCCGGCGTGGCGGTGGTGTGGGTGTGGCCACGCTGTGTATCGGGGTGGGGCAAGGGCTCGCCCTCGTTCTGGAGCGCTGAGCGATGCGCGCGGCCGCGGGCCGTGCGTGGCCGGTCGCGCAGTTCCCCGCGCCCCTTCGGGGCACGCCCCTCCCTCTGTCGACGACAACCGGAAGAACCTTTCAGGGACCGCCATGACTCTCACGCAACACGACATCGACCAGGAGATCGCGGCCGAGCGCGCCGCCTACGAGAAGCGCCTCGCCGACGGCGGGCCCGTCGAGCACCAACCGCGCCGCGACTACGCGCCGTACCGCTCCTCGGTGCTCCGCCACCCGAAGCAGCCGCCGGTCACCATCGACGTCAGCCAGGACCCGGAGCTGGTGGAACTCTCCTCCCCGGCCTTTGGGGAGCGGGACATCACCGAGATCGACAACGATCTCACCCGGCAGCACGACGGCGAGCCGATCGGCGAGCGCATCACCGTCTCCGGCCGCCTCCTGGACCGGGACGGCCGCCCGGTGCGCGGCCAGCTCGTGGAGATCTGGCAGGCCAACTCGGCGGGCCGTTACGCCCACCAGCGCGAGCAGCACGACGCCCCCCTGGACCCGAACTTCACCGGCGTGGGCCGCACGCTCACCGACGGCGAGGGCCGCTACCGCTTCACCACCGTCCAGCCGGGCCCCTACCCGTGGCGCCAGCACGTCAACGCCTGGCGGCCCGCGCACATTCACTTCTCGCTGTTCGGCACGGCGTTCACCCAGCGGCTCGTGACCCAGATGTACTTCCCCAGCGACCCGCTGTTCCCCTACGACCCGATCATCCAGTCGGTGACGGACGACGCGGCCCGGCAGCGGCTGGTCGCGACGTACGACCACAGTCTGTCGGTGCCGGAGTTCTCGATGGGCTACCACTGGGACATCGTGCTGGACGGCCCGCACGCCACCTGGATCGAAGAAGGGCGCTGACCTGCCATGACGAAGATCGACACCGGCCGGCCGGAGAGCGTGCTGCCCACCCCCTCGCACACCGTCGGCCCGTTCTACGGCCATGCCCTGCCGTTCCGCGGCGGCGAGGACATCGCGCCCCTGGGGCATCCGGACACGGTCACCGTGCACGGGTACGTCCTCGACGGGGAGGGCCGGCCGCTGCCCGACGCCCTGATCGAGCTGTGGGGACCGGATCCGGACGGCAACGTGCCGACGGCCGACGGTTCGATGCGCCGCGACCCGGCCACCGGCGGCTTCCTGGGGCGCAACGGCGTGGAGTTCACGGGCTGGGGGCGGATCCAGACCGATGCGAACGGCCACTGGTACGCCCGGACCCTGCGGCCCGGCGCGCGCGGGCGGAACGCCCCGTACCTCAGCGTGTGCGTCTTCGCGCGCGGGCTGCTGGTCCACCTGTACACGCGGATCTACCTGCCGGGCGACACGGCGGCGCTCGCCGCCGACCCGCTGCTGTCCCGGCTCGCGGAGGGCCGCCGCGACACGCTGGTCGCCGTGGCGGAGGGCGGCGGGACGTACCGTTTCGACATCCGCCTTCAGGGCGAAGGCGAGACGGTCTTCCTGGAGTTCCAGTGACAGCTGAGCACGGCGACACCGGTCTGCTCGCCCCGGGGTGGGCCGGCTCGGCGGCCTCCTCCGCCACCGGCGACCACGCGTACCTCTGGGCGCTGCTCGACGCGGAGGCGGCGCTGACCCGGGCTCAGGCCACGCTCGGGCTCGTCCCCGCCGAGGCGGCCACGGCGGTGACCGAGGCGGCCGCTGCCGGCGCCTTCGACGTGCGGTCCCTCGCCGAGCGGGCCCGCGCGGGCGGCAACCCCGTCATCCCCCTGGTCGCGGACCTGACGAAGGCCGTCGGCGAGGAGTACGGCCCCTACGTCCACCGGGGAGCGACCAGCCAAGACATCATGGACACCGCGACGATGCTGGTCGCCGCGCGTACGCTCGGCCCGGTCCTCGACGATCTGGGGCGCACGGAGCGGGCGCTGGCCTCCCTGGCCGCCGCGCACCGGGACACCGCCATGCCGGGCCGGACGCTCACCCAGCACGCCGTGCCGACGACGTTCGGGCTGAAGGCGGCCGGGTGGCGGTCGCTGGTGCTCGACGCGCGGGACCGGGTGCGGACCGTACGGGACGCGCTGCCCGCCCAACTCGGCGGTGCTGCGGGGACGTTGGCCGCCTTCGGGGCGTACGGCGGGAGCGATCCCGTCGAGCTGCCGGCGGTGTACGCCCGTGAACTCGGGCTGCGGGCGCCCGATCTGCCCTGGCACACCCTGCGGACACCGATCGCCGATCTCGCGGGGTGCCTCGCCCTCACGGCGGGCGCCCTCGGCAAGGTCGCCGTGGACGTCCTCACCCTCTCGCGCACCGAGATCGCCGAGGTCGTGGAGGGCAACGGCGGGGGCTCGTCCGCCATGCCGCACAAGTCCAATCCCGTACGGTCCACCCTCATCGCCTCCGCCGCGCGGCGGGCCCCGCAGCTCGCGGCCACGCTGTACGGGTCGCTGGCGGCGGAAGACGAACGTCCGGCCGGGGCCTGGCATGCGGAGTGGGAGCCGCTGAGGGACCTGCTGCGGCTGGTCGGCGGGGCCGCCCGGGACGCCGCCGAGCTGGCGGAGGGACTGCGGGTCAGGCCCGAGGCCATGCGCGAACACCTGGACCTGACCGGCGGGTTGATCGTCTCCGAGCGGTTGTCCGCCGAGCTGGCCCCGGTGCTGGGCCGGGCCCGCGCCAAGGAGCTCCTCACCCGGCTCGCCTCCGAAGGGCAACCGCTCGCGGAGGCACCCGAGCTGGCCGGCGTGGATCTCGATCCGGCCCATTACACGGGCTCCGCCGGAGTCCTCACCGACCGTGCCCTGGAGCGACGTTGACACTTCTGAACCATCATGCGGAAGGTCCCGCCTCCGCTCCCCCACTGCTGCTCGGCCCCTCGCTCGGCACCTCGTACGCCCTGTGGGACGACGTGGCACCCGAGCTGTCGATCACCCATCGGGTGGTGCGCTGGGACCTGCCCGGGCACGGCGGTTCGGCGGCCGGTCTCATCCGGGCGGGCGCGAGCGTCGGTGACCTCGCCGGGCAGGTGCTGGCGCTCGCCGACTCGCTCGGCATCGAGCGGTTCGCGTACGCGGGTGTGTCGCTGGGCGGGGCCGTGGGTCTGCATCTCGCGGTGCATCATCCGGAGCGCCTGACGTCGCTGGCCGCGATCTGCTCGTCCGCGCACTTCAACGGGTCCAAGCCGTGGGAGGAGCGGGCCGCACTGGTGCGGCGGGAGGGGCTGGCCGGGCTGGCGGACAACGCCGGCGCGCGCTGGTTCGCCGGAGACTTCACCGTGCCACGCCTGGTCCGCGACCACCGGGACGCCGACCCGGACGCCTACGCCGCCTGCTGTGACGCACTCGCCGCGTTCGACCTGCGGGACCGGCTGCCGGAGATCACCGTGCCGACTCTGCTGGTCGCCGGCCGGGACGATCCGGCGACGCCGCCCTCGCACCTGCGGGAGATCGCCGACGCGGTCCCGGGCGCGGCGCTCGTGGAGATCCCGGGCGCCTCGCACCTGGCGCCCGCGCAGTGCCCGGAGGCGGTGCTGGCCGCGCTGCGGGCCCACTTCGGCGAACCAGCCGGACGCGGCATGGCGGTACGGCGCGAGGTACTCGGCGACCAGCACGTCGACCGGGCACAGGCCCGGCAGACCCCCTTCACCGCGCGCTTCCAGGACTTCATCTCGCGCTACGCCTGGGGCGAGATCTGGACCGACCCGACACTGTCGCGCCGCGAGCGCAGCATGATCACCCTCACCGCGCTGGTCGCGCACGGCCACTACGACGAGCTGGCCATGCACGTGCGCGCGGCGCGGCGCAACGGGCTGACGCCGGAGGAGATCGGCGCGGTGCTGCTGCAGACGGCGGTGTACTGCGGCGTCCCGGCGGCGAACTCGGCGTTCGCGACGGCTCAGCGGGTGCTCGCGGAGGAGGACGAGGTCTCGTAGGCGCCGGAGGGTGACCCTGCCGGTCGTACGCTCGACGGCAGCTCGCTCCGGCGCGCACGGCGTGCCTACGGTGGGGGCATGTCCACCATCCTGATCACCGGCGCGACCTCGGGGCTCGGCCGGCACGTCGCCTTCGAGCTGGTCCGTTCCGGGCACGTCGTCCTCGTTCACGGCCGGGACGCGGGCCGTACCGAGCGGCTGGCCGAGGAGTTGCGCACCGAGGGGGACGCCGAGGCGTTCGTCGCCGACCTGGCCTCACTGGCGCAGGTGCGCGAGCTGGCCGGGCACGTCGCCGACGCGCGTCCCGAGCTGGACGTGCTGGTCAACAACGCTGGGGTGGGCTTCGGGTCGCCCGGTGCGGGACGTGAGCTGAGCGCCGACGGGCATGAGCTGCGGCTCGCGGTCAACTACCTGGCGCCGGTGGTGCTGACCCGGGCGCTGCTGCCGGTGCTGCGGGCGAACGCGCCCGCCCGGATCGTCAACGTCGGCTCGGCCGGCCAGGAACCGCTCGTCTTCGGGGACCCCGAGTTCACCCGCGGCTACGACGGTGTCTCGGCGTACTGCCGCAGCAAGTTCGCGCTCGCCGCGCATACCTTCGCCCTCGCCGAGGAGCTGGAGGGCACCGGTGTCTCGGTGAACGTGCTGCATCCGGCGACCTACATGGACACGGCCATGGTCCGTGAGGCGGACGTGACGCCGTGGAACACCGTCGCCGACGGGGCGGCCGGCGTGCTCGCCCTGGCCACGCGGGACACGGGGAGCGGCGTCTTCTACGACGGGACACGGCCGGGGCGGGCCCACGCTGCGGCCTACGACCCGGAGGTACGGACGCGACTGGCAGCGGTGACCGATCAGCTGGTACGGGCCTGACCGGCCGGCCGGTGCGGACCCGGCCCGGCCGGGGCGCTCAGCGCAGCCCGGCGCCCGTCTCCCGTTCCGCCCGCGCCCGCGCCGCCAGGCCGTCCGCGCCGCACGAGACCGCCAGGTCCAGGCCGCGGTCGAGGTCGGTCATGGAGCGGGCGGCGATGCCGTACTCGATGCGGGCCGCCGCGTGTTCGTACTGGCAGGGCGAGGCCTCCAGGTAGGTGACGGCCTGGGCGGCGAGCCGGACCGCGCGCTGGCCGGTCTCCAGGGCGGCGGCGCAGCGCAGGGCCTCCCCTATCGCGGTGTCCGTGCCGAAGCGCTCGGCCCGGCGCCGGACGTCGACGGAGAGCCGGGCGGCACGGGCCGGGTCCGCGGTGCTGAGGGCCCGGGCGAGATCGGCCGCCCAGGGGACGAGCACCGGATTGTGGTGGCCGCGTGCTGCCGCCGCCTTCTCGGCGGCCTCCAGTTCGTTGATGCCGTCCTCGGTGCGGCCGACGGCCAGCAGCAGCCTGCCGCGCACCGAGCGCGGGTCCGGCAGGACGATGGTGGACGGGTAGGGCGGGGCGAAACCGTGCCGTTCGGCGACCTCCCAGGCCTCCTCGACCCGGCCGCGGGCGAGCAGCGTGTCGACGAGGTTGCAGGTCGCGGACCAGTACAGGGGCAGGCCGCGGCCGACGCGCTCGGCAAGGCGCAGCGACTCGCGCAGGGACGCCTCCGCGTCCTTCAGCCGGCCCCGCCTGCGGTGACCGAGCCCCACGTAGGCGTGGGCCAGGGCGAGGTGGCCGCCGCTCCAGCCGGCCGTCTCGTAGGCGCGCAGGGCCTCGTTGTAGAGGGACTCGGCGCGGTCGAGGCGGTCGGTGAAGGCGTACGCGTTGGCCAGCATCAGCAGCAGTTCGATGCCCCACTCGGTGTCGGTCCAGCCGAGCCCGGGGGCCAGGCGGCCGTTGACGAGGGCGCGGTCGCACAGCTCGGCGACCTCCTCGGCGTTCTCGCCGTGCATCAGGGCGTCGAAGCCGCGCAGGATGAGCAGCGCGCGTTCGGAGTTGTCCCGGCCGGTGCAGGTGCTCGCGAGTTCGGCGAGCCGGTGGGAGCGGCCCGGTGAGGTGGCCTCGCCGGCGTGGAGGCCCTCCCACATGAAGTGCACGGCCTGGAGCCGCATCCGGGCGGGCCCGGGCTGGAGCCGGGCGGCCTCCGCCTCGACCGTGCGGACGGCCTCCTCCAGCTGGTCGTTGTGGAGCAGCGCCTGGGAGAGCCGGAAGACGGCGTCCACCCGCTGGTCCTCGTCGAGGCCGGGCATGGCGAGCGCGGTCCGCAGGTGGCCGATGGTGCGGGCGGGCGCGGTCAGGAAGGTGGCCTCGGCGAGTTCGTACAGCACGTGCGGGTGGGAATCGGGCCGGGGCGGTTCCTCCAGGGCGCGTTCCAGGCAGCGGCGGGCCGCGTCGGGGGCGCCGACGGCGAGGTGCTCGCGGGCGGCCTCGCGGAGTTGCCCGACGAGTTCCTCGTCGTCGTCCGGGTGGACCTCGATGAGATGGCGGGCGGCGGCCGCGGCGCCGTGCCCCTCGTCGGTGACGATCCGGGCGGCGATGCCGTGCATGGCGGTGCGCAGGGCGTCCGGGATGGAGTTGTAGACGGCGGTGGCGATCAGGGGGTGGACGAACTCCAGGTCGCCGTCGCCGCTGCGGCCGGTCGCGGGGTCGGGTGCGGTGAGGATGCGGGCGGTGCGCAGCAGTTCGGCGCAGCGGCGGGCGTCGGCGGGCTTGAGGGTGGCGAGCTTGGCGACCAGGTCGATGGAGATGCCGGTGCCGAGGATGGCGGCGGCCCAGGCGAACCTGGTCGCGTCTATACCGAGTTCCTCCAGGCGGGCGACGAGGCCGCCGCCGCGGGCCGAGCGGTTGAGTTCTCACAGTTCCCCGGCCCGCGCCTCGACCGGTTCGAGTTCGCTGTCCTGCACCTTGGCGAGGAGTTCGACGGTCTCGTAGGGGTTGCCGGCTGTGACGGCCCAGACCTCGCGGCAGAACGCGGCGTCGGCGTGCGCGCCGAGGGTGGCGCGGGTGAGTCCGGCCGTGGCGTCCGGGGTGAGGGCGTTCAGGGTCGTCACGGGGCCGTCCGCGGCCGCGGCGACGGTGTCGAGGTGGCGGGCGCTCGCGCCGGGGACGTCGTCGGGGCGGCGGGTGACCACGACCAGGACGGACGTCTCGTCGAGGCGCTCGGCGAACGCCGCGAGCCAGTGCAGGGTCTCCTGGTCGGCCCAGTGGGCGTCGTCGATCAGCAGGACCAGTGGCCAGTCCCGGCGGGAGAGCCTGCGCACGGCGGCCACCAGACCGTCGCAGACGCCCTGCGGGTCGGCCTGCCGCTCGCCGGGGTCGGCTATGCCGAGGGCGGGGCCGGCGATGTCGTACCAGTCGCCGAGGTACTCGCGGGCCTCCTCGGGCAGCATCGACACCAGCGCGGGTTGCAGTAACTGCCGTACGACGTTGAAGGGGACCGACCTGAGGGTCTCGCCGCCGCGCGCCGACCAGACCGTGCAGTTGCGGGCCTCGGCGATGCGGCGGGTTTCGGCCAGCAGCGCGGTCTTGCCGAGTCCGGCCTCGCCCCGGAAGACCAGCAGTCCGCCGGACGAGGAGCGGTCCGCACACAGACGGTCGAGCGCCCGTGTGACGGCGGCGACTTCCTCGTCGCGCTCCCACAGGGAAGCCGAGGCGGCGGCCGTGGGCCGTACCTCCGTCATCCCGCTACCTCCCCAAGTCGCCCGAACGACGTACAGACGTCGAGCGTATCCCTCCGATTGCCTGAGTGGAGGGTGGACCGGGCACCTGTTGCCGTGACGGGTGACACCGGGTGCGGCCGGACGACGCAGCCGGTCCGCCACCAGCCGTCTTCGGGCCAACACCCCACGGAGGTACGGAAAATGACGTCCATTCACCAGTTAGGGGAGCCACGTCGCGGCCGCCGGGCGCTGGTCGCGGGGTCGGTGGGCAATCTCATCGAGTGGTACGAGTTCGGCGTCTACGGCTACTTCGCGACGATCATCGCGGCGAGGTTCTTCACACCGGAGGGCGGCAGCGAGGCCGAGGGACTGGTGAAGACGTACGCGTCGTTCGCCCTGGCGTTCTTCTTCCGTCCCGTCGGGGCGGCGCTTTTCGGCCGTCTGGGCGACCGGTTGGGCCGGCGTCCGGTACTGGTCCTGGTGATCACGCTGATGACGGTCGCGACGACGCTGATCGGCGCGCTCCCCACGTACGCGCAGGCGGGTGCCCTGGCCCCCTGGCTGCTGACGTTCCTGCGGGTGCTCCAAGGACTGTCGGCGGGCGGGGAGTTCGGCGGGGCGGTGTCGGTGATGACGGAGTTCGCGCCGCCGGGCCGGCGAGGGCTGTACGGATCGTGGCAGTCGTTCACCGTGGCGCTGGGGCTGCTGGCCGGGGCGGGGGCGGCGGCGCTGCTCGCCACGGTGCTGACGGAGGAGCAGCTGGGCGCGTGGGGCTGGCGGCTGCCGTTCCTGCTGACCCTGCCGCTGGGACTGGGCGCGTTGTGGCTGAGGCTGCGGCTGGACGAGACGCCGGCGTTCGAGGCGGAGCGGTCGCGGGAGACCGAGACTCCCCCGCCGCGCGAGGTGGCGAAGGCCGTCGCGCTGGGCGCGGGGCGGATCATGGGCTGGGCGGCGGCCGGCTACACGTTCCTGGTCGTGCTGCCGTCGTATCTGCAGAGTTCGCTGGGCGCGACCTTCCAGCAGGCGCTGGTCGCCACCGTGCTGGCCAACCTGGGCTTCGCGGTCACGATCGTGCCGGCCGGGCTGCTGAGTGACCTGGTCGGGCGGCGGGCTGTGGTGCTGACGGGGACGGTGCTGGTCGTGGTCCTCGCGGTGCCGCTGATCGACCTTCTCCAGCAGTCCGAAGCCTCGACCACCGTGAAGGGGGTGGCGGTGTTCGGCGCGGGCTCGGTGGTGGGACTGATGGCGGGACCGGGTCCGGCGATGCTCTCGGAGATGTTCCCGACGCGGGTGCGCTACACGGGCCTGGGGCTCGCCTACGCGCTGTCCAACGCGGTGTTCTCGGGGTGTGCCGGGCTCGTCATCACGGAGACGATCGAGCGGACGGGGAGCGTGGACATCCCGGCGTACTACGCGGCGGCGGCGTGCGCGGTGAGCGTGCCGGCGCTGCTCACGCTGCCCTCCCGGAGGGTGCGCGGGGCGGAAGCGGTTCAGGAGAGGACTGGTTGAAGCGATGCGGGTGATCGGTCTCATGTCCGGCACGTCGTACGACGCCATCGACGCGGCGGCGGCCGATCTGGAGCTCGTCGGGGACAGCCTGGTGCTGAAGCCGCTCGGCATGGTGAGCGAGACGTACGACGGTGAGGTGCGCGAGCTTCTGGCAGCCGCCCTGCCGCCGGGGACCACCACGCTGGGCGAGGTGTGCCGGCTGGACACCCGGATCGGGCAGGCCTTCGCGGCGGCGGCGGTCCGGGCCGACCGTGAGCTGTGCGCGGGGCGGGCCGAGTTGGTGGCCTCGCACGGGCAGACCGTCTACCACTGGGTCTCCGGCGAGGCGGTCCACGGCACCCTCCAGCTCGGGCAGCCCGCCTGGATCGCCGAGGCGACCGGGCTGCCCGTGGTCGCCGACTTCCGGCCGCGCGACATCGCCGCCGGCGGTCAGGGCGCGCCGCTGGTCAGCCTGGTCGACCTGCTGTGGCTGCGCGGCCGGCCGGGCCGGCCCGTCGCACTCAACCTCGGCGGCATCGCCAACCTCACCGCGCCCGACGGGACCGCGTTCGACACCGGGCCGGGCTGTGCGCTGATCGACGCGGCCGCCCGGGGGTTCAGCGGCGGATCCCTGGCCTACGACGCGGACGGGGCCCTGGCCGCCCGCGGCCGGGTGCACGGGCCGCTGCTGGACCGGCTGCTGGAAGAGCCGTACTACGCGCTGCCCGCACCCAAGACCACGGGCAAGGAGCTGTTCCATCTCGGTCATCTGCGGGACGCGCTCGCCGGGTTCGGGACGCTGCCCGCCGAGGACGTCGTCGCCACGCTGACGATGCTCACGGCCCGGACGGTGGCGGACGCCGTGCGGTCCGTGGCCGCGACGGAGGTCATCGGCTCGGGCGGCGGGATGCGCAACCCCGTTCTGATGGGGATGCTCGGTAGTCTGCTGCCGGCGGTGGCGGTGCGAGCGTCGGACGAACTGGGGCTGCCGTCCGACGCGAAGGAGGCCTACGCCTTCGCGGTGCTGGGGTTCCTGACGCTGCACGGGCTGCCGGGCACCGAGCCGGCGAGCACCGGGGCCCGTCGTCCGAGCGTGCTCGGGTCGGTGACACCGGGCCGGGACGGGTTGCGGCTTCCGCCGCCGGGTCGGCGGCCGAGGCGCCTGCTGGTGGACTGACGCGTTACTCGACTCCTCTCATGCCTCTTTCACGCACGCCTCATACGGTGGGGGCATGACGCAGGAGACTCCTCCCGGGTGGTACCCCGACCCCGGACAGAAAAGTGACGGGCCCGCCACCGAGCGCTGGTGGGACGGCAAGGCCTGGACGGACCGCATCCGTCCGGTGTCGCCGGCCACCGCATGGGGTCCCCCTACGCAGGCCCCGACCACCGGGAACTCACCGACGGAGCCGCCCGCCGGCGACCGTCCGGCCCCTTCCGGGGACCCGGCCGACTCGGGCCGGCCAGGGGCCGAGGGGCATTCGGACCCGACCGGCCTTTCGGACACCACCGAACATCCGGGCATCGCCGAGAATTCGGTGCCTGCGGACCATCCGAGTACTGCCGGGCAGCCGGACACTGCCGGGCATACGGCCGCTGCCGGGCAGCCAGACACCGCCGCACAACCGGATATTGCCGGTCAACCGGATCCAACCGGACATCCGGGCGTCGTCGGACAGCAGGGCCCCGCCGGGCACCCGGGCGCCCTCGGACACCCCGGTCCCGCCGCATACACGGGCACACCCGGACATCCTGGCCCCGCCGGATACCCAGGCAGCACTGGACAGCCAGACCCCGCCGCACACCAGGGCGTTGCCGGGTATCCCGGTGCGGCCGGGTACCCCGCGTATCCCCCCGCACCTCCGGCCGGCCGGGGCCGGCGGCTGCGGATCGGGGCGGCCGTGGGCGCGGCCGTCGTGGTCCTCGCCAGCATCGGCGTCGGCGTGTACGCCCTGACGGACAACGGTGGCGGAGGCGGCGGTTCGGCCACTTCGCAGGGCCCCGGCGGCCCGGGCGGCCCGGGCGGAACCGGAGGCCAGGGCGGGCCGTTCGGCGGACCTGGCGGCTCGGGAGGCTCCGGCGGGTCCGGTGGTTCCGGTGGGTCCGGTGGCCAGAGCCCGTCGCCGCAGCAGTCCGAGCCGCCGAAGATCAGGAGCGGCTCGGTGACCGACGCGGTCTCCGGGATCAGCCTGCCGATCCCCAAGGGCTGGTACGGCCAGGAGATCAGGGCCGGTGCGCAGGTGACGTCCGACGACTCCTACAAGTGCCCCGGCGACACCTCCGCGACCTGCACGAAGGGCGGCGCCTACTCGGCACCGGCCCTGCTGCTCGGCACCAAGGGCGGCACCGCCGAGGAGGTCGCGAAGGCGGACATCGCGGCGAACGCCGAGGAGTCGTACGGCGGCAAGTCCTACGGCGGGATCACCTCGCACGACGTGCTGGACTCCAAGGCCGTGACCGTGGCCGGGCAGAAGGGCTACCTGGTGCGCTGGAAGGCCGTCACCAGCAAGGGTGCCGACGGCATCGTGGAGTCACTCGCGTTCCCCTCCCCCGCGAACGCGAAGCAGATGGTGATCGTCAGGTTCGGCGTCGACGCCGACCAGAAGGAAGCCGTCCTCGACGACATCGCCAAGGGCATCAAGGTGTCGACGGGCAACGGCAACGGCCAGGACGTCTGACGACGAACGACCCGCCGGACAGCGGTCGGCCGGGTGGGGCGCCCCCGCCGCTCACAGGGGCACCCCACCCGGCCGGGGGGTGCGCGCCGCCCCCGTCCCCACGGGTCGGCGCGGTCGGGTCACCGTCCGGTCATCCGGGGGACGGCGGCCCGAGTCTCATGTCAGGCCGAGTGCGGGCAGCACCGCGGCGTCGACGAACCGGACCAGGTAGTCCGGGTCGGCGTACTCCCCCTCCAGGACGGGCCGGATGCGCAGGATGCCGAACATCTGCGCCGGGATGTACTCCAGCGCCGGATGATCCGCGGGCACCTCTCCGCGCTCGACACCCCGCCGGATGATCTCCTTCAGCGCGGCGATCTCCGGCTCGATCAGCGCCTCACGCAGCGCGCACCGCAGCTCCGGGTCCTGCGTCGCGGCGTGGGCGAGCGCCTGGAGCAGCGGGGTGTCCCGGCCGGACAGCTCTCCCGCCGCCCGCGCGGCCTCGCGCAGGTCCCCGGCGAGCGAGCCGGTGTCGACGCGGCGTACCCGCCGGTGCGAGCGCAACGCCGCCGCCACGAACTGGGGCTTGGTCTTCCACTGACGGTAGAGCGTGGACTTGCTGCACCGGGTGCTGGCGGCGATCCCCTCCATGGTGACGGAGTCGTACCCGCACTCCCGGAGCTGTTCCAGCACGGCGTCGAAGAACTCCCGCTCACGCTCGGGCGTGATCTTGGAGCGGCGCGAGGAACCGACCGGCTCGGGTCGGTCCGCAGCCTGCGACGTCATGGGCGGTGCTCCCGGTTTTCGTCGGCGGCCCGGGAAATTCCCGGTCCGCGGTGTGTCGTACGTCTATCGATACGTCAGTGTACCGGTACGGAACCGTATCGGTACACTGACGTATCGGTACGCACTCGTACCGATAACAGCACCGTCACCGAAGGGGCCGGGGGATGAATGCCCGCACCGAGCCTGCGCCGGCGGGGTCCGACGCGATAGCGCGACCGCCGCTCGTCCGGGAGTTCCTGCTCGTCGCAGGGCTCTTCCTCGTCTACAAGTTCGGCCGGCAGCTGGCCACGGGACACACCGGCGAGGCCTTCCGCAACGCGCACCGCGTGTGGGACCTCGAACGAGCGGTCCATCTGCCCCGCGAGGGCGCGGTGCAGTCCCTGCTCCTGCACGGCGACGGCCTCGCGCACGTCGCGAACACCTATTACGCCACCGTCCACTTCCCCGCCACCGTCGCCTTCCTGGTCTGGCTCTACCTGCGCCGGCCGGCCCACTACGTGTGGGCCCGCCGGGTCCTGGCCGTCGTCACGGCAGCCGCACTGGTGCTGCATCTGCTGTTCCCGCTCGCGCCGCCGCGCATGCTGGCCTTGACCGGTCTGGTGGACACCGCGCGGGTCTACGGGCCGTCGGTGTACGGCGATCCCGCGACCGACTCCCTGTCGAACCAGTTCGCGGCGATGCCGTCGCTGCACTTCGGCTGGGCTCTGATGGTGGCGATCGGCCTGATCGTCGCGACCCGCTCGCGGTGGCGCTGGCTGTGGCTGGCCCATCCGCTGCTGACACTGCTGGTGATCGTCGGCACCGCGAACCACTACTGGCTGGACGCGATCGTGGCGACGGCCCTGCTCGGCCTCGCGCTCGCGGCCGTCGACCTGCCGCACCGCACGGCGAGCACGGCCGGTCGCGCGCAGGACAGGCTCGTGCCGGCTCCGGCCGAGGAGCAGACGCTCGTGGGGGCCGGCCGATGAACGCCGTGCTCGTCGCCGTCGCCCTGTCCCTCGTCTCCGCCGTCGCCTACGCGGCCGCGGCGGTCGCCCAGGAGCGGCTCGCCGCCCGCTCCCCCGGCTCGGGCACGCTCCGGCTGCTGACGAGCGGAGCCTGGTGGTGGTCGGTCGGGCTGAACGCGTCGGCCGCCCTGCTGCACGTCGTGGCGCTCCGGTACGGTCCGCTGACCGTGGTCCAGCCGCTCGGCGCGCTCACTCTGGTCGCGGCGGTGCCCCTGGGGGCGCGGATCGCCGGACGGCGGGTGCGCGCGGTCGAGTGGCAGGGCACCGCGCTGACGCTGCTGGGCCTGGGCGCGATCCTGGTCACCGCGTCCGGTCCGGCACCGGACGACGTGCTGAGCGTGCCCGAGGCGCTGGCGGTCGCGGGCGCCACCGCGGCGCTCATCGGGGTGCTGTCCCGGCCGGGCGCCCGCCCCGGGCTGCGGCACGCGACCGCGTCGGGGGTCGCCTCCGGGGTCGGGTCGGCGCTCACGCAGACCGTGACGGTGGCCGCGACGGACCGGTCCGGTCCGCTGCTGAGTGTCCAGGTGGTCGGGGTGGCGCTGCTCGTGGCGGCCTTCGCGGCCGGCGGGCTGCTGCTGTCGCAGACGGCGTACCGGGGCGGTCTGGGCGCCCCGCTCGCCATGGTGACGCTGGCCAACCCGCTGGCCGCGGCCGTGATCGGTCTGTCGCTACTGGGGGAGCGTCTCCAGGGCGGCCCGGCGGGCGTGCTGCTCGCGCTCGCCGGGGCGGGCCTCGCGTCCTGGGGCGTGGTGCTGCTCAGCCGGACGGCACCCGCCCCGGAAGCGGTGGACGACGACCATCCGGTGGCCGCCGTCCTGGCCCTGGAACCCGGGTCGGCGGCGGTCGAACCGGCGCTGGTGCCCCGGCCGCACGATCCGGGGCACCTCACTCCCGTTACGCGGTGATGATCGCCGGGTCGCTCACCCCCGGCTGCCCGTTCTCGACGTGCCCCGCGAACCGCCGCAGGAACGCCTTGTCGCCCTCGGCGGTGACGGTCAGGTCGTACCAGCGGCGGCCGCGGGCGAGGTCGACGGTTCGCCGTATCCGCGCGCCCGGGCGGACGGTCACGGTCGAGGGCCGGCCGCCGTAGCCGTCGGAGAGCTTCAGCCGGGCCGTGCCGGATCCCTGGTTGGTGAAGGTCAGTTCGATGTCGTCGCCGGTGTGGCGTGCGGTGACCTCGCAGCCGGCCGTCCCGTTCGAGCCCTTGAAGACGCGCACGAAGCCGTTCGGACCGTGCACGGTCAGGTCGTACGAGCCCCCGGAGTACGCTGAGTTCCAGGTGTCGGAGAGCGACTTGCCGGCCTCGGTGGTGTACATCCAGGGGCCGTCGGTGCGGTTGCCGGAAGTGATGTGGAAGGCACCGCCCGCCTTCGCCCCCGAGGCGAAGGTGAGGGTGAGCTTCCCGGCCGCCGCGTCGACCGAGGCGTCCACGTGCGGGGCGTACTTCAGGGGCCGGGAGCGGCGCAGGCCGCGCTCCTGGCGGGGCATGCGCGGGTCGGCGGGCGGAGTCGGCTTGTAGTCCGGGTGGCGCTCTCGGTCCTGCGGCTGGTACTCGTCGGTACCCGGCAGCGGGGCCGGACGCGCGTCCTTGCGGGAGAAGTCGAACGCGGCCGTCAGGTCACCGCAGACGGCCCGTCGCCACGGCGAGATGTTGGTCTCGCGCACGCCGAAGCGGCGCTCCATGAACCGCAGGATCGAGGTGTGGTCGAGGGTCTCCGAGCAGACGTAGCCGCCCTTGCTCCACGGCGAGACGACCAGCATCGGCACGCGGGGGCCGAGGCCGTAGGGGCCGGCCGTGTTCTTGCCGTCGCCGGGGAAGAGGTCGAGGGAGACGTCGACGGTGGACAGCCCTCGGGAGGCGTCCTTCGGGGGCAGCGGCGGCACCACGTGGTCGAAGAAGCCGTCGTTCTCGTCATAGGTGATGAACAGGGCGGTCTTCGACCAGACCTCCGGGTTGGAGGTGAGCGCGTCGAGGACCTGCGCGATGTACCAGGCGCCGTAGTTCGAGGGCCAGTTGGAGTGCTCGGAGAAGGCCTCGGGGGCGGCGATCCAGGAGATCTGCGGCAGCTTGCCGGCCTTCACGTCCGCCTTCAGCACATCGAAGTAACCGTCGCCGGCCTTGGCGTTCGTGCCGGTGCGGGCCTTGTCGTACCAGGGGTCGCCGGGCTTCGCGTCACGGTACTTGTTGAAGTAGAGCAGCGAGTTGTCGCCGTAGTTGCCGCGGTAGGCGTCCTCGATCCAGCCCCAGGAGCCCTTGGCGTCGAGGCCGTCGCCGATGTCCTGGTAGACCTTCCAGGAGATGCCCGCCTGCTCCAGGCGCTCGGGGTAGGTCGTCCAGCCGTAGCCGAGCTCGTCGTTGCCGAGGACCGGACCGCCGCCGGTGCCGTCGTTGCCCGTGCACCCGGACCACATGTAGTAGCGGTTCGGGTCCGTGGAGCCGATGAACGAGCAGTGGTAGGCGTCGCAGACGGTGAAGGCGTCGGCGAGGGCGTAGTGGAAGGGGATGTCCTCACGGGTGAGGTACGCCATGGTCGTGGTGCCCTTGGCGGGCACCCACCGGTCGTACTTGCCGCCGCGGTAGGCCTGGTGGCCGTCGGGCCAGGAGTGCGGCAGGCCCTCCAGGAACTGCATGCCGAGGTCGTCGGCGTCCGGGTGGAACGGCAGGATCTCCTTGCCGTCCTTCTCCTGGTGCCAGACCGGCTTGCCGTTGCCGAGGGTGACCGGGCGGGGGTCGCCGAAGCCGCGGACCCCTCTCAGGGTGCCGAAGTAGTGGTCGAAGGAACGGTTCTCCTGCATCAGGACGACGATGTGCTCGACGTCCTCGATCGACCCGGTGCGGTGGTTCGCCGGGAGCGCGGCGGCGCGCTGGATGCTGGCGGACAGAGCGCTGAAGGCCGTGGTGGCCCCCGCGAGTTGAAGAAAGCGGCGCCGGTTTACTTCGGACATGTAGGACAGACCTCTCATCCTGAGGTGCGGGATGGCCGGAACGTGACGGAATCTGCGCGGAAGGAGTGTTTCAGGGACACCAAACGCCAAGGAAGGGGCGCGTGACACTCGTGTGAAAGTCGCCGGTACGGAAGGTGTGCCGGGGCGCCGGCAGGGGAGGGTGAGGGGCGTGACAGAGACGCAGACGGTTTCCCCGCCGACGAAACGGCCCGTCCGCCAGCTCCTCGCCGCCTCTGTGGGCAACGCCGTGGAGTGGTACGACTGGTACGCCTACACGTTCCTGGCGACCTTCATCGCCGACCAGGTCTTCCCCAAGAGCGCGGACAACTCGCTGGTGCCGCTGCTGTCGACCTTCGCGGTGTTCGCGGTGGGCTTCTTCATGCGCCCGGTCGGCGGGCTGGTGATGGGCGCGGTCGCGGACCGGCACGGGCGACGGGCCGCGCTGACGGTCACCATCCTGCTGATGGGCGGCAGCAGCCTGCTGGTGGGGCTGACCCCGACGTACGCGGCGGTGGGCGTGCTGGCGCCCGTGGTCCTGGTCTTCGCCCGGCTGCTCCAGGGCCTGTCCGTGGGCGGCGAGTTCGCGGCCTCGACGACCTTCCTGGTCGAGTCGGCGGCACCCGGCCGGCGTGGGCTGTTCTCCAGCTTCCAGTACGTGTCGACGACCATCGGGCAGCTCGTCGCCTCCGGCATCGCCACGCTGCTGGTGGACACGCTGAGCGCCGGGCAGATGGACAGCTGGGGCTGGCGGGTCCCGTTCGTGTTCGGGGCCGTGCTGAGCCTGGTCGGCTTCTGGATCCGGCAGGGCGCGCAGGAGACCCGCAGCGCAGAACAGCAGCAGGCCCCGCGCCCGGGCCTGTTCGAGGCGCTGCGCCGGCACCCGCGCGAGTCGCTCCTCATCTGCGGCATCACGGCGGGCGGCACCATCGCCTACTACACATGGACGTCGTACCTGCCGACGTACGCCGAGCTCAACGCCGGCATCGAGAAGTCGGACGCGCTGCTCGCGGGCACCATCTCACTGGCCTTCTTCGCCCTGCTGCAACCGCTCGGCGGCCTGCTCTCGGACCGCTTCGGCCGTCGCCCCCTGCTGCTCTTCTTCGGTCTGGGCTTCGCGCTGCTCTCGGTGCCGCTGCTGCATGCCCTGCGCGACTCGTTCGCGGTGCTGCTGCTGGTGCAGTGCGGGGGCATGGTGCTGCTCACCGGGTTCACCTCGATCAGCGCGGCCGTGAACGCGGAGGTGTTCCCGCCCCGGGTGCGCGCGGCCGGCATCGGCTTCCCGTACTCGCTGACGGTGGCGCTGTTCGGCGGGACGGCCCCGTACGTCGGCACACTGTTCAAGGAGCTGGGGCACTCGGGGCTGTTCCCGTGGTACGTCGCGGTGCTCTGCCTGTTGTCGTCGCTGGTGTATCTGCGGCTGCCGGAGACGGCTCACGCGCCGCTGCGGCGGTGAGCGGGCGCCCCGTCGGGGCCCGGCTCACCGTCCCCCTCGACCGTGCCGCTCGGCTCGTGCGGTCCCGATCCGTCCTGGAACCCGGCCGGTGATCCGGGTGCCCCGGGCTCTCCCGGCGCCGGGCTCTCCTTGACGGCGGCCCGCTCGGGGTCGGTGATGGCCTCGGTGGGCCTGCCCACCTCCGACAACGTCTCCTGGGCGCGGTCGTCCACGAGCCGGGTCACCAGGTACTGGGCGGCGCCGAAGGCCGCGGCCCAGCCGAGGACCTGCGCCCTGCTGTCGAGATCGCTCAGCCCGGGGACGAAGGCGCCCCTGATCAGCAGCAGCCCGAGGAAGGCCGTCAGCGCGCCCGTGGGGAACTTCAGCACCGCGGACGCGAGGGGCAGCATGTAGGGGGCGTCGGTGCCCCGGATGCGGCGCAGTGAGGCGATGACGGTGAGCGCGGCGCCGGCGAGTCCGGCGATCTCGACGGTGAGGACGTCCGTCGGCTTGGCCAGGCGGCTGGCGTCGGTGCCCGCCGGCACGTTGTGATATTCCGCGGTGGGGCAGACGACGGTGATCCGGTCCGCGGCCTCGGGACCGTTCTGGGGGGTGAAGCACAGGCTGAGCGAGCCGGGCGAGTACCAGCCGTAGAGGGCGAGGCCCGCGACACCGAGCAGCACGACGAACGTCGCGGTCCACAGGATGTTGCGCAGGCTGCGCACCCGGGCCAGTTCGTCGTCCAGGGCGTTGTACGCGGCGTCGAGCGCCCGGGTCATGAGGTCCCGGTCGCCGGGCGTCATGCCGCCGGAGATGATGGGCCGGATCCGCTGGGCGAGTCTGACCCGCCGGGGGTCGTCGATGTCCAGATGCCGCTTGACGAGCGCCATGACCTCGCTGGCGCGGCCCGCGGCCTCCTCGTCGGACACCAGCTGAAGCAGCAGTACCTCCGCACTGCGGAGGTTGGACGAGACGCCCTCGCGGGCAGCGGAACCCGACCACGGACGGCGCCAGCCGAATTTCTCCTCGGCAGCGATGCGCGCCCTTTCGAGATGCCCCCGCATTCCCTCGACGAGCGTCGCGCGTTCTTCCGGGCAGGGCCTGAGACTTTGGTGTTCCAGCTGCGCCTCGAGATACGCGATCCGCGTTTTCGCTCGTGCACGCCACGCAGACCGGGGCGGCCCGTTACGCAGGCCTGTGATCCGGCTGTGCGTACGGGCCGACCGGCTTTCTGTTCTGGTCATTCGTAAACTGCGGGCACATGCAGCTTTTTCCAGGACGTCGGGCCCGGAATGCCGTCAGCGTCGGCACCACGGTATCCGAGCTTGTACTGCCACTCGGCGTACGACTTCTGGTCGGCCGGGCTCCACCTCTGATCGGGGTCGCCGGGGTACATCGAGCAGTTCTCCTCGATGAGACGGTAGCCCATGGCTTCGATCAGCGGGCTGATCATCGACGGTCGGAAGAAGTCTGCTCCTGGAAAGGGGCGTACTCACCCTCCTCTTCCGGGGGCGGGGCCACGCGTATGCGGTCACCGGGGTGAATGAGATCGGGATTCGTGATCTGCGGGTTCCACTCCAGAATCTGATCCAGTGTCCGGTGGAACATGCGCGCGATCTTGGTGAGGTTGTCACCGCGTTTCACTACGTAGAACTGCGTTGTTGTCTTTTCCATGCATCCAGGCTAAAACAATCCCCCGCGACAACAAAGTCCAGAATTCCGTTTCAGTTTCACTTTTTGATGCGGAAACGGCTTGGAAGCCCTTCCGCCTGACAGAAGCCGCCTTGCGCGCCGGCCGCCGCCGTCAGGAACCTGAGTGCGACCACGGCCGCGGGGCGACGGCGCCCCGCTCTCAGGGACGGGAACGCCATGCCTCACACCACCGCCTTCGCCAGGAACCAGTGGTACGTCGCCGCCTACAGTCACGAGGTCGGGCGGGAGTTGCTCGGACGGACGATCCTCGGTGAGACGCTCGTGCTCTACCGGACCGAGGAGGAGGGCACTCCGGTCGTCCTGCACGACCGGTGTGTGCACCGCCGGTACCCGCTGTCCGAGGCCCCGACCCGCCTCGACGGAGACAGGATCGTGTGCGGGTACCACGGGTTCACGTACGACACGACCGGTACGTGCGTGTACGTGCCGGGGCAGAAACGGGTGCCGCGCACGGCCCGGGTCGCCTCCTACCCCGTCGTGGAGCAGGACTCGTTGGTCTGGGTGTGGATCGGCGATCCGGCGCTGGCCGATCCGCAGGGCATCCCGCGGGCCAGGCACCTCGACTCCCCCGGCTGGGTCACGGTGCGCGGCATGGAGCCGATCGACTGCGACTACGGCCTGCTCGTCGACAACCTCCTGGACCTGTCCCACGAGACGTATCTGCACGGCGGGTACATCGGCACTCCCGAGGTCGCCGAGACACCGATCACGACCGAGGTCGACGAAGGCGCCGGGATCGTCCGGGTGAGCCGGCACATGGACGACGCCGAGTGCCCGCCGTTCTACGCCAGGTCGACCGGTATCCAGGGGCGGATCACGCGCTGGCAGGACATCGAGTACCACGCCCCCTGCCTGTACCTGCTGCACAGCCGTATCGCCCCGGTCGGCGTGCTGCCCGAGGCGGACGGCAGCGACCCGAACGGCTTCCACACCGAGATCACGTACGCGATCACGCCCTCCGGCGACGGCGAGGTGTACGACTTCTGGGCGGTCTCGCGGGACTGGGCGACGGACGACGCCGAGGTCACCGAGTTCCTGCGGGGCAACAATCACACGGTCGTGATGCAGGACGTGACCGCCCTCAACCTGCTCCAGAAGACGCTCGGCACCGAACGCACCGGCTACCAGGAGCTGAGCATCAACATCGACACCGGCGGTCTGGCCGCCCGCCGTATCCTCGCCCGGCTGGTGGAGCAGGGCGCCAAGCCGGTGGAGAAGGTCCAGTGACGAGGCTCCCCTCGGCGGCAGGGCCGCGCGAGATCTACCGCATCGACTGGCTGCCCGGCACCGACCTCCTGCACGGCACCTGCCACTGCGGCCGTGAGCACACCGCGCAGGACCCGGTCGAGATGTGGGAGTGGATGCTCGCCCATCCGCGGGGGCACTCGGTCGACGAGTCGCGAGGGAACGGTTCATGAGCGCGTACGAAGAGGAACTCGTCGTCGAGCGGCGGGAGTTCGCAGCCGACGGAGTGCTGGCCCTCACGCTGCGCCACCCGCTGGGTGAGGAGCTCCCGGTCTGGGAGCCGGGTGCCCACATCGACGTCGTGCTCGGCCCCGGGCTGGAGCGGCAGTACTCGCTGTGCGGTGACCCGGCGGACCGGTCCGCCTGGCGGATCGCGGTGCTGCGCGAGCCGGACGGGCGGGGCGGCTCGGCCCATGTCCACGAGCAGGTGGGGCCGGGCGACAAGGTCCGGGTGCGCGGGCCCCGGAACAACTTCGGCCTGGAACCCGCCCCCCGCTACCGCTTCGTCGCGGGCGGCATCGGCATCACCCCGATCCTGCCGATGCTGGCGGCGGCCGACGCGGCGGGTGCCGAATGGACGCTGCTGTACGGCGGGCGAACGCGCCGGTCGATGGCCTTCGAGGAGGAACTCGGCCGGTACGGGGACCGGGTGACGATCGCGCCCGAGGACGAGACGGGGCTGCTGGACCTCCCTTCCGTACTGGACGACGTCCCCGACGGCACGCTCGTCTACTGCTGCGGCCCCGGGCCGCTGCTGGACGCGGTCGAGGAGCGGTGCCCGTCCGGGGTGCTGCGGGTCGAGCGTTTCAAGCCCAGGGAACAGGAGGCCGGTGACGCCACGGAGTTCGAGGTGGAACTGGCGAGGAGCGGCAGGACGGTGACCGTCCCGCCGGACGTGTCCGTGCTCGACGCCGTGCGCGCCACGGGGGTCGAGGTGCTCTACTCCTGCACCGAGGGCACCTGCGGAACCTGTGAGACGGACGTGCTGGACGGTGAACCGGACCACCGTGACTCGGTGCTCACCGACGAGGAACGCGCGGCGGGCGAGACCATGCTGATCTGTGTCTCCCGCTGCCGCGGGAAGCGGCTGGTGCTGGACCTGTGACGGTGGGTCAGGGTGCCGCCCACAGACCCCGGACATGCCCGAGGTGCCGGGTCATCACGTCCCGTACGGCCGCCTCGTCGCGGGCGAGCAACGCGTCCAGGATCTCCAGGTGTTCCTCCGCCGACGCCTCCAGCCGTCCCTGTTCCACCAGCGCCGTCAGCCCGTACAGCCGGGAGCGGCGCCGGAGATCGCGGACGACGTCGACGAGATGGTCGTTGCCGGCGAGGGCCAGCAGACCCAGGTGGAAGCGCAGGTCGGCTTCGACGTAGGCGATGAGGTCACCGGCCGCGGCGGAGGTGACGATCTCCTGGGCGACCGGGCGGAGCGCCTCCAGCGCCACCGGGTCGGCCGTGCGGGCGAGGGCCGCCGTCGTGGGGATCTCTATCAGCGCCCGGATGTGGGTGTACTCGTCGAGTTGCCGCTCGGAGACGGCGGTGACCCGGAAGCCCTTGTTGGGCACGGTGTCGACCAGGCCCTCCTTGGCGAGGTCGAGCATGGCCTCGCGCACCGGGGTGGCGGAGACACCGAAGCGGGCGGCGAGGCCGGGGGCCGAATAGACCTCGCCCGGGCGCAGTTCACCGGCGATCAGCGCGACCCGCAGCGCGTCGGCGACCCGCTCCCGGTGGCTGGGTTTCCTGCTTCCCAGCACCGGCAGGGCGGGGGTGTGCTGCGGGGCCATGGCGGTCGGGGATCCTCTCGTGTTCTGCTCGTGTGCGGCCTGCTCGTGTGCGGCTTACAGGACGAACCCAGCCGGGAACGGGTCCTCGGGGTCCAGCAGGTACTGGGCGGTGCCGGTGATCCAGGCTCGTCCGGTGAAGCTGGGCAGCACGGCCGGGCGGCCGGCCACCTCGGTGGTGCCGAGCAGTCTGCCGGTGAAGCGGGTGCCGATGAAGGACTCGTTCACGAACTCGGTGTGCAGCGGGAGCTCGCCGCGCGCGTGCAACTGTGCCATGCGGGCACTGGTGCCCGTGCCGCAGGGCGAGCGGTCGAACCAGCCGGGGTGGATGGCCATGGCGTGGCGGGAGTGGCGGGCGGTGGAGCCGGGAGCGGCCAGGTAGACGTGGTGCAGGCCGTGGATGGACGGGTCCTCCGGGTGGACGGGCTGCTCCTCGGCGTTGACGGCGGCCATGAGGGACAGGCCGGCCTGGAGGATGTCGTCCTTGCGGGACCGGTCGAAGGGCAGGCCGAACTCCTCAAGCGGCGCGATGGCGTAGAAGTTGCCGCCGAAGGCGAGGTCGTACGTCACCGTCCGCCCGTCGGCGAGGGTCGCCTTGCGGTCGAGGCCGACGGCGAAGGAAGGCACGTTCCGGAGGGTCACCGCCTTCGCCGCGCCGCCCTCGACCGCCACCTCGGCGACGACCGGACCCGCCGGGGTGTCGAGACGGATGGTGGTGACCGGCTCGACGACCTCGACCATGCCGGTCTCGACGAGCACGGTCGCGACGCCGATCGTGCCGTGCCCGCACATCGGCAGACAGCCGGAGACCTCGATGTAGACGACGCCCCAGTCGCAGTCGGGCCGGGTCGGCGGCTGCAGGATCGCGCCGCTCATGGCGGAGTGCCCGCGCGGCTCGTTCATCAGCAACTGCTTGATGTCGTCGCGGTGGTCACGGAAGTACAGCCGCCGCTCGTTCATGGTGGACCCGGGGATGGTGCCGATGCCGCCGGTGATCACCCGGGTCGGCATGCCCTCGGTGTGCGAGTCGACGGCGTGCAGGACGAGTCCGCTGCGCATGGTCCCTACCCCAATCCGGCCGCTACGGCCTTCTCCGTGGCGGCCCGCACCGCCGCTTCCTGCTCGGGCAGCAGCGGCACCCGCGGTGGGCGGCACGGGCCGCCGTGTCGGCCGACGATGTCCATCGACAGCTTGATGGCCTGGACGAACTCCACCCGTGAGTCCCACCGCAGCAGCGGATGCAACTGCCGGTACAGGGACCGTGCGGTGTCGAGGTCGCCGTCGACGGCCGCGTGGTACAGCTCGACCGACGCCTGCGGCAGGGCGTTCGGGTAGCCCGCCACCCAGCCCTTGGCACCCGCGACGGCCAGCTCCAGCAGGACGTCGTCCGCGCCGATCAGCAGGTCCAGTTCCGGCGCGAGTTCGGCGATCCGGTAGGCCCGGCGGACGTCCCCGGAGAACTCCTTCACGCCCTGGATGTGCCCCTCGCCGTGCAGCCGGGCGAGCAGTTCCGGCACGAGGTCGACCTTGGTGTCGATCGGGTTGTTGTACGCGACGACCGGCAGGCCGGCCTCGGCGACCGCGGCGTAGTGGGCGACGACGGACCGCTCGTCGGCGCGGTAGGCGTTCGGCGGCAGCAGCATCACCGCCCGGCAGCCCGCCTCGCCCGCCTGCTCGGCCCAGCGCCGGGACTCGGCCGACCCGTACGCGGCGACGCCGGGCATGACCCGCTGCCCGCCGATCGCGGCGACGGCCGTTTCGACGACCCGGGCGCGTTCCTCGGGGGTGAGCACCTGGTACTCGCCGAGGGAGCCGTTCGGCACGACGCCGTCGCAGCCGTTCTCGACCAGCCAGGCGCAGTGCTCGGCGTACTTGTCGTAGTTCACGGCGAGGTCGTCGTCCAGCGGGAGCGCGGTGGCGACGAGGACGCCGCGCCAGGGGCGGTGATCGGTCATGACAGTCCCTCCTGGGGGTGTTGCCGGGCGAGGACGCCGAGCGGTACGGGACGGGCGAACGGCCTTCTGGTCGGGGTGGGCGGGCATCCGGCGAGGCCCGCGACCGCGACGGCGCACATCCGGCCCTGGCACCAGCCCATCCCGGCACGGGTCAGCAGTTTCACGGTGCGCGCGTCGCCCGCTCCGAGGTCCAGGGCGTCGCGCACGGCACGGGCGGTGACCTCCTCGCAACGGCAGACGACGGTGTCGTCGGTGACCTGCTCGGGCCAGTGCGCGGGCGGCGCGTAGGCGGATTCGAGGGCGGCGGCCGTCTTCCGGAGTCCGGTACGGGCCTCGAGGGCGGCGGGGGCCGGGGTGGGCTCGGTGCCGCGGAGGCGGGCGGCGGCGGAGCAGCCGGCGATGTGTCCCTCGGCGAGGGCGAGGGCGGCGCCGCCGATGCCGGTGGCCTCGCCGGCCGCCCAGACGCCGGGTACGTCGGTGCGCTGCTCGGTGTCGACGGCGACCGTGAGCCCGTCGAGGCGGCAGCCGAGGCCCTCCGCCAGGTCGGTGTGCGGGAGCATGCCGTGGCCGATGGCCAGGGTGTCGCAGGGCAGGTGCCGCTCGCTTCCGGACCGGACGCGTCCGGCGGCGTCGAGGGCGGCGACCGTGACGCCGGTCAGCCGGTCGTCGCCGTGGGCGCGGACGACGGTGTGACGGGCCAGGAACGGCACCCGCCGGCGCAGCAGCCGGGCGGCGTAGGCGGCGCCCTCCGGGAGTTTGCCGGCCAGGGCCGCGCCGTGGCGGGCGAGGCGCCCCGGGCCGGTGGACTCGACGAGTGCGGCGACCTCGACGCCGGCTGCCGCGAGTCCGGTCGCCACGGGCAGCAGCAAGGGCCCGGTCCCGGCCACGACCGCCCGGCGCCCCGGCACCACGAGCCCGCCCTTGAGCATGGCCTGGGCACCCCCGGCGGTGACGACGCCGGGGAGGGTCCAGCCGGGGAAGGGCAGGACGTGCTCGTAGCCGCCGGTGGCCAGGAGCACGGCATCGGCGTGCACCTCGGCCGGCTCCTCCTGCTCGGGGCCGAGCAGCGCGTGCACGGTGAAACCGCCGGTCCGCCGTTCCACGCACCACACGTGGTGATCCGTCAGCACGCGTACGGCACGGGCGGCGAGTCCGTCGCGCAGCCGTTCCCAGGTGCGCCACCGGTGGTGCAGCGCCTCGGGCCGCCCGGCCCCGAGTCCGGCGGCGGGCTGCCGGTAGAACTGTCCGCCGGTCTCCGTCGCGCCGTCCACGAGGGCGACCCCGACGCCGCGTGCGGACGCCGCCAGGGACGCGGCCAGTCCGGCGGGTCCGGCCCCGATCACGGCGAGGTCAGTGCGCACTGCCCGTCCCCTCCTGCGTGCGGATCACGTCCCCCGGCCGTGCCGGCACCAGACAAGCCCGCCGGCCGGTGCGGTCGTTGACGGTCACCAGGCAGTCGAAGCAGACGCCGATCCCGCAGAACACCCCGCGCGGACGGCCCTCGCCGCGGGTGGTGCGCCAGGACGTGACGCCCGCGGCCCACAGCACGGCGGCGATCGTCTGCCCGGGCAGGGCCTCGACCGGTCGCCCGTCGAAGGTGACGGTGAAGGCGGGGCCGGGCCTGGCGCGGGCGAGCTCCAGCGGATTCACTCGGCCTCCTCGGGGAAGCGGTCGGGCCGGAACGGTGTGAGGTCCAGGTCGGGCGTCCGGCCGGTCAGCGCCTGGGCGATCAGGTGCCCGGTGCCGGTGGCCAGCCCGATGCCCGCGCCCTCGTGCCCGCAGGCGTGCAGCAGGCCGGGCGCCCGGGGGTCGGGGCCGATCGCCGGCAGGTGGTCCGGCAGGTACGGCCGGAAACCGGCGTACGTCCGTATGGCCCGGATCCCGGCGAGGAACGGGAAAAGCCGTGTCGCACCGGCCGCGAGGGCCCGCAGGGCCGGGAGCGACACCGTCCGGTCGAACCCGACCCGTTCGCGGCTGGCGCCGATCAGGACCGGCCCGGCGGGTGTGCCCTCCACGACCGGAGAGGTCTGCAGGCCCGCCGAGTCGCTGGCGACGTCGGCCACGTAGTCCGCGGCGTACACCTTGTGCCGGACGCGCGGCGGCAGCGGCTCGGTGACCAGGACGAAGCCGCGCCGGGGCAGCACCGGCAGCGACACCCCGGCGCGGGCCGCCACCTCGCCGCCCCATGTACCGGCCGCGTTGACGACCGCCGGCGCGTGGATGTCACCGCGGCCGGTGCGCACCCCGCGCACCACGCCGCCGGGGCCGGTCAGCACCCCGGTCACCTCCCGGCCGGTGAGCAGCCGTGCCCCCGAGGCGCGCAGCAGGTGCGCCGCCGCGAGGGCGGGCATCACCTGGGCGTCCTGCGGGTAGTGCATGCCGCCCGCGAGGCCGGGCGTCAGGTACGGCTCGAGATCGGGGAGCCGGTCGGGCGGCACCGGGGCCGCCTCGACCCCCGCCGCGCGCTGCCCGGCGGCGAGTTCCTCCAGCCCGGCCAGTGCCGCGTCGGTGCCGGCGATGACGACACCGCCCTTGGCCTCGTACTCGACCGCCTTCGCCAGCCCGTCCCGGGCCAGTTCGGCCCACAGCCGGGCGGAGAGCAGGGCCAGTTCGAGCTCGGGTCCGGGTTCCTTGTCGGAGACGAGGAGGTTCCCCTCCCCCGCGCCTGTGGTGCCGCCGGCCACCGGACCCCGGTCCACCACGACGGTGTCCAGGCCCGCGCGGGCCGCGTACAGGGCGCAGGCGGCGCCCACCACTCCGGCTCCGATCACCACGACATCGCAGGTCAGCGACTCGCTCACAGCGGTACTATGTCACACACCACACCGGATGGGAATGGTGCGGACAAGGGGCGGACACGGTCCGGACATACGTACGGAGCGGTCAGCCGACCGCCGGGACGACCCTCAGATGTGAGGCGGTACGACGCGAGCGGCGGTCCCGGGAGGGGGCGCGGCGGGACTCGCGCAGGACGAACGTGAGCCGGGTGCATCCCAGTTCGTCGAGTGTCCTGGACGTCTCGGCGACGATCCGGCAGTCGGTGGCTCCCCAGCGCGGGTCCGGGTGCAGCAGCGGCCGTACGGCGCCGTCCTGCTCCACGGCGGCCTCGCCGACCGAGCGGATCCAGTGCGGCAGGCCGTGCCGGTAGGCGGCCTCCATGATCGGGTCCTGGGCGATCTCGCGGCGGATCGCCTGGAGTCCGTGGTCGGGGCCGTGGCTCTCCACGGTCCGCGCGAAGTGCGCGAGCATCGGCAGGCACCAGCTCGACTCGTGCTCGCCGAGCACCGCGGGTGCGTCGGGGTGGAACAGCACGAACCTGAGGAAGTTGTCGCCCGGCATGGCCGTCGGATGCGGGCCGACGCCACCGAAGAGGGACCGGAAGGCGCTGTTGGTCAGCACCACGTCCCAGCAGTGGTCGACGACGAGCGAAGGGGAGGCCACGGCCTCCATGAACGCGGCGTAGTCCTCCAGGTAGGCCTGGACTTCGGGAGTCTCGGGGACGGGCCGCGGTGCCGGCCGCTGCCCTCCTGCCTGAAATGCCATCGGGAGGTCACCCCTCTTGCCTGTGCGGCCTTGACGCGGCGCCCCGATCCTGCTGCCCGGAGCTGAGGCGTGTCAACTATCGTGGCATTCCGTGCCTGTTGACGGCTGAAATTGGCCACAGTTGTGGCGAGACCTGGATGTGAGTTCGAAGCACCGGCTACGCTCCGGGAAGTTCACGCCGGGGTAGGTCACGGCATCCACTTGTGAGAAGCCTGTGAGAGACGTAGGAGATCTGTCGGTGACGGGTGGCTTCGTCGAGAATCCTGGCGCCACGCCGACGGCTGTGCTAGTGGCCGTCGTCGCCCGTGTCACCGCACTCACCGACCGGCTCGGTGTGCCGCACGCCGAGGTCTTCGACACCGGGCGTCTGTCCGCCGCGTCCGGCGTCCCGGAACCCGTGGTCAAGGTCCTGCTCAGCGGTCGGCCCGCGGGCGAACCCGACGTGCAGGCCCGGTTCCTGCAGCGCCTGGACCTGCTCCGCAGGACCCGGCTCAAGCCCAACGGCCGCAAGTACACCCAGCAGGAGATCGCCGACGGCGCGGGCATGTCCCGGCAGCAGGCCGGCGCCCTCATCAACGGTGACCGGCGGCCGACCATGGAACACTGCGACGCGCTCCAGCGGTTCTTCCGGGTACACGCCGGTTTTCTCACGGCCGAGGACCCCGAGGCACTCGTGAGCGCCCTCCAGCACATCGAGCAGGAGCTGTTGCAGCAGCTCGCGGAGCGCGAGCGGCAGGCTGCCGCGGCGGCCGACGATCCGCTGGAGCGGCTGCTGCAGGACCACGGCGTGCGCGGCATCGCCTGGCGGGCCGCGCAGCTGCCCACCGACCAGCACCGCGACAAGGTCGCGGAGTGGCTGGACATGCTCCTGGAGAGCGTCAAGCGGCCCGATTCGTGACCGTGGGGAGAACTGTGGGCATCGGTAAGGAAATGCGCCGCCTGTGCGGCGAGCTGGTCGCGGAGCTGACCCTTCCCGCGCCGGCGCGGCCCGAGGAGCTGTACGCCGCGCTGTGCGACGCCATGAGCAGACGCCGTGGCCGCCCCGTCCGCTTCCGTACGGCCGCCTTCCCGCCCGGGACCGCGAGCGGGCTGTGGCTCGACATGGCCGAGCAGGACCTCGTGGTGATCGAGGAACGCACGGCTCCCGATCACCAGTTGGTGATCCTGGGTCACGAGCTGTGGCACATGAAGGCCGGGCACTGCTCCCACCACGTCGAGGGTGCCGCCGTCGCGGCCCGGCTGCTCGACGAGGACGCCGATCTCCAGGCCACCGTCCTGAAGGTCGCCGCCCGCACCCGCTTCGACCAGGACGACGAGAAGGAGGCCGAGACCTTCGGCCTGCTGCTCGCCAGCAAGTGCCGAGCGTGGCTGGCGGGTTCGGCGTCGCGGGGCCCGGTGCAGCGGGACCATCTGGCGGGGCGGATCGAGGCGTCGCTGGGGTATCCGGGGCCTCAGGGCTGAGGGCGCTCGCAGGGCTGACGTGCCGTCGCCTGTGCGCCGAGCGGGCGAACCGCAGGGCGCCGGGGCCGGATTGTCAGTGGTGGGCGGCAAGCTGGGGGTGCGCCTTCTCTGTGCGGGGGCGTGCGCGCCGCGAGGCGCGGGACCGATGACGCCGACACGGGGAGAGCCGACCGATGCCCACCGCCGTACTGACCGACCGTGAACGCACCGCCGTCCAGGCCTATCTGCGCCTGCTGCACACGGTCCGGGCCTCCTTCGACCTGGAGACCGGCCCGTCCGGCTCCAGGCGGCCGCCGGTCGTCCCGCCCGCCGTCCTCGCCGAGGCGGAAGCGGCCCTGGAGCAGGCGGGCCTGACCGGCAACGAGGAGGCGTTCTTCCGGCTGTTGCAGAGCTGGTGTCCTGAGCCGGGGCCCTGAGCCGGTACGGAGCGAACTCGGGTGCTGCGGGTGGTTGTCCGTCCGCGGCTCGTCCGTGGCCGTTCGCGCAGTTCCCCGCGCCCCTCGGGGGCGCGGCGGAGCGCGCTCAGTCGTGCGGTACGGCGACCGCTGTCGAGACCAGGCCCCGCTCCACGGTCCAGCGGCCGTCGAAGTGGTCGAGGCGGCGGCCGCCGACCAGCGGCCCGGGGACGAGGAGCGCAGCGCGGAAGCCGCCGTCCTCGGTGAGCTCGATGTCGGCTTCCATGAAGTCCAGCCACTTCCCGGTGAGGGGGAACCACGCCTTGTAGACGGACTCCTTCGCGCTGAACAGCAACCGGTCCCAGTGGACGTCGGGGCGCCGGGCCTCGAGCCGGCGCAGGCGCTCCGCCTCCGACGGCAGGGAGACCGAGGGCAGGACGCCCTCGGGCAGCGGACCGTGGGTCTCGGCGTCGATGCCCACGGAGGCCAGGTCGGCGGCACGGACCAGCGCGGCGGCGCAGTAGCCGTCGCAGTGGGTCATGCTGCCGGCCAGCCCGGGCGGCCAGCCCGGGGCGCCGCGCTCCCCGGGCAGGATCGGCTGCGGCGGCACGCCGAGCTTCTCCATGGCACGGCGGGCGCAGGAGCGGACGACGGCGAACTCCCGGCGGCGCTTCTCGACCGCCCGCGCCACGAGCGCCGCCTCCTCGGGGAAGAGGGGTGCGTCCGCGCCGTCGTGGTCGAACGCCTCGACGGTGACCACGGTCTGCGGCAGCAGTTCCTCGATCACTGCTCCTCGTCCTCCCTCGGCAGGATGCGCCGCAGCCGTCCCGGATCCCCGGACCTCTTGCGCCACTCGCGGGGGTAGCCCACCGACACCTCCTCGAAGCGCACGCCCTCGTGCCAGGTGGTGCGGGGGATGTGCAGATGGCCGTAGACCATGGTGTGGACCCGGAACCTGCGGTGCCAGTCGGCGGTCAGGTCCGTGCCGCACCACATGGCGAACTCGGGGTGCCACAGGACGTCCATGGGATGCCGGTCCAGCGGGTAGTGGTTGACCGGGATCACGGGCAGGTCCGCGGGCAGTTCGGCGAGTCTGCGCTCGGTCTCGGCGACCCGGGCCCGGCACCAGGCCTCCCTGCTCGGATACGGGTCGGGGTGCAGCAGGTACTCGTCGGTGCAGACGATGCCCGTGCCGTGGGCGTACTCCAGGCCCTGCTCCTTGGTGGCGCACCCGGCCGGCAGGAACGAGTAGTCGTAGAGCGTGAACAGCGGGGCGACGGCCACGGGGCCGCCGGGGCCGTCCCAGACGGGGTAGGGGTCCTCCGGTGTCGCCACGCCGAGTTCCCGGCACAGCTCGACCAGGTGGTCGTACCGGGCGACGCCGCGCAGCGTGACGGAGTCGCTCGGATGGGTCCACAGCTCGTGGTTGCCGGGTACCCAGACGACCTTGCGGAAGCGGCCCGCGAGGGTCTTGAGCGTCCAGCGGATGTCGGCCACGGTCTCCGCGACGTCACCGGCCACGAGGAGCCAGTCGTCGTCCGTCGCGGGCCGCATCCGCTCGACGAGCTCGCGGTTCTCCGGGTAGCCGATGTGCAGATCGCTGATGGCCAGCAGTTGTCCGGCACCACCGGCCGTCGACGTCACCTCTCGCCCCCTCCGCGCGCGCTTACGCGAACGCCCCCACGAGATCACATCCCGGGGCCGGGAACAAGGCGACCCCACGGGGGCAGCCCCCGAAATCCGTAACACCCACGATGCACGAGACGGGCCTGTGAGGCCGTATGATCTGCCCCACCACCACCGCAACGAACTTCCCTTTTACAGGGGCGGTTTGGTGACCCTCCATTCCTCCTGCCCGGGCACGGGCTGCTCAGCCCTGCCCGCGAACCGTGAAAGGCGGCCTGCATGGTCTCTCGCGTACGCGTCTGGCTCAACCGCACGTACGCGGAGAACGTGTTCTTCATGGATCAGCTGCGGAGAAATCCCAGCGACCGGGCCGTCGAGATCCACGCCACCCACGGCGACCCCGACTCCCCCGTACTGGCCTCCGCCGACACCGCCGAGCTGGAGCCCGAGGGCCTGTCCCCGGCCGGGTACGTCGAGTACGCGCTGGACCAGTGCGCGCGGCGCGGAGTCGACGTGTTCGTGCCCCGGCTGCACCAGTCGGCGATCGTGGCCCACCGCGCCGAGTTCGAGGCGGCCGGTACGGCGCTGCTGGCACCGCCGCCCGAGGCGGTGGCCGTCTTCCACGACAAGGTGATCGCCTACGAGGCGGTGCAGGCGATCGGCGTGCCGGTGCCACCGTGGTACCGGGTGCGATCGAGTGACGAACTTCTCGCCGCTGTCGAGAAGCTGGAGGCCGACGGGCACAGGGCGTGCTTCAAGCCGGCGTCCGGTGCGGGCGGGGTGGGCTTCCGCGTGATCACGCGTACGCCGTTCTCGCTGACGCAGCTGAGCGGGTTCCCCAGCCCGTACGTACCGCTCGACCTGGTACTGGAGGCGCTGCGGCAGGCCGAGGAACCGGTCGACTGGCTGGTGATGCCGCGCCTGGAGCAGCCCGAGGTGTCGGTGGACTGCCTGACCGGTCCGGACGGCCGGATCCGGCTGGCCGTGGGTCGTACCAAGAACGGCCGCCGCCGGGGCTTCACGCTGCACGAGCAGTGGCTGGAGCCGGCCCGGCGGATCGCGGAGGACTTCGGTCTGCACTACCTGTCCAACATCCAGTTCCGGATGTTCGGCGACCGGCCGGTCCTCATGGACGTCAACACCCGCCCGGCCGGCGGCCTGCACCAGCTGGCGCTGTGCGGCGTCAACGCGCCCTGGGCCGCAGTGCAGCTGGCGCTCGGCGAGGATCCGGGCGACATGACGCCGCCGTTCCTCGGCCAGGACTACACGGTGGTGTCCGGGCCGCGTCCGCTGCGGCCGGTGTCACTGCCGCAGCAGCGCCCGGAGCCGGCGGAGCCGCTGCCGGCGATGCCGGTCGACTCCGTCGGGGCCGCCGTGCGGGGCGCGGTCGAGGCCGTGCGGCTCTAGCACCGTGTCCGTGGCGTCGCTTCGCTAGGCGGCGTACCCCCACGCCCGGGCCAGTTCCCTGAGGCGTGGGGGCAGTTCGACGTCCGGGGCGGCGGTGCGGGCCGGCTGGATGCGGCCGGACTTGATGGTGCTGGACCAGTCGCCGAGCTGGGGGCGGAACGTGCCGTGGTCCTTGCTGCCGTAGTCGAGCATCCCGGGCTCCCAGGGGAGGCCGAGGTACTCGCAGACGTCCCGGGTGGCCCGCTCCGGCTCGGCGGTGAGCTCCTCGTACGTCATCACGTGGGGGTCGAGGTGCCGGCGGGCCTCCTCCAGCTTCTCGCTGTAGTCGAGGACCTCGGCACGCACCGCCTCCTGATCCGGATCGGTGCGGCGGGCGGTGAGGGACGCGACGACCGCGCCGGGGTGGCGGAGCAGCAGGATGTAGCGGGCGTTCGGCCAACATCGGCGCAGCCGGGGCCAGATGAGGGTGTTCGGCGGGGTCTTGTCGACGATGACGTCCTTGCCGCTGCGGGTGAGTTCCAGGTGCAGCACCCGGTCCCACAGCACGTGTTCCAGCTCGTCCTTGTCGAGATGGAGGGCCCGCATGGCCTCCGCGGTGAAGTCGCGGGACAGGTTGACGTGCACGGTGCGCAGGTGCATCTCGTGCGGGGCGCGGATGCGGCTGTGGCTGTTGAGCAGGACGCGCAGCAGGGTCGAGCCGGAGCGCACCGACGACAGGACGAAGACCGGCGAGTCCACCAGCCGGGGGGCGAGCGGGGCGGTGTAGGTGTCGGCGGCCGGGCGGGGGGCCGGAATGGCGTCGAGGTCCCGGCGCGGTGGACTGACCGCCTGCATCACCAGCCTTCCGCGACGCTTCAGTCCCTTGCCGATCGCAGCCATACGCGGGTCTCGCACGGTGACACCTTTCGTTCGCGTTGTGCGTTCCGCATCCCAGGGGGGCCGGGCGAACCGAAGGTGTCGGGAAGGCGAACCGGCCTGCTCACGGGCGTCCACATACCGCCTGTGAGCAGGCCGCTTACCGCTTTCTTAAACTTTCGTCAGAACCGTCCGGCTCCGCGGTACAGCTCCAGCTCCCCTTCCAGTTCGACGGCCAGGACCGTGGCGTGCGGGTCGAGGTCCGGCGCCGCCGGAGGGTCGATCCAGAGGATGCCGGGTGTCTCGTGGAGGCCGCCGGTGACGCGGTGGCCCAGCTCCGTGCCGCTGCCGAGGACCGAGACCCGGCGGACCTTGCTCAGCAGGCCGCGGACGTTGATCTCGGCGCGCGGGGCGTCGAAGAGCACGAGGTAGAGGGTGCGGCGGTCCTTGGACAGGGTGCTCGGGCCGTAGTGGTGGCCCGGCGGGAGTCCCCGTACCGTGCCGTACACCGCCTCCGCGTGCCGGGCGATCCAGTCGCCGAGCCCGTGCAGCCGCTCCGCCTGTTCGGCCGGGATCGTGCCGTCCTCGCGCGGGCCGACGCTCAGGAGCAGGTTGCCTCCCCCGCCGATGGTCTCGGTGAAGTAGCGGATCAGCTGGTCGACCGACTTGTGGTTGTGGTCGTGGTGCTGGTGGCCCCAGGAGTCGTTGATGGTCAGGCACAGCTCCCACGGGCCCTCGGGCGGCAGGACGGGGGCGCCCTGTTCGGGTGTGGCGTAGTCGCCCTCGCTGAGCATGCGGGCGTTGAAGACGACGTCGGGGACCTCGGAGCGGATCAGCGCGGCCAGCTCGCGGATGCGCCACTGCTCCTCGCTGCGGTCCCACTCGCCGTCGAACCACATCAGATCCGGCTTGTAACGGGAGGTGAGTTCGCGGATCTGGCCGTCGCGATAGGCGAGGAACCTCTCCCAGGCATCGAGGTCCTCGTCCTCGGCCGCGACCTCCGAGTAGCGGTTGTCCTCCAGCTCCGGGGGGCGGCCGGGTTTGCGGGTGGAGGCGTAGTCGGGGTGGCTCCAGTCCGAGTGCGAGTAGTAGAGGCCGACCTTGAGGCCCTGTTCGCGCAGGGCCTCGGCGTAGCCGGCGATCAGGTCCCGGCCCACGTTCAGGTCGCCGTGGGCGGTGTCCCACAGGGCGACGCCGTCGTGGTGGCGGCTGGTCAGTACAGCGTACCGGGCGCCGGCCCGCGCGAAGAGCTTCGCCCAGTCGCGCGGGTCGTAGCGGGATGCCGTGAAGCGGTCGAGCTGGGACATGTACCGGTCGTAGGGGACGATGTCGTCGTAGAACGACCAGGACTCCTGCACGCCGTCGACGGCGTAGACGCCCCAGTGGATGAAGATCCCCAGCTTGGCGTCCTCGAACCACGGTTGCATGGCCATGGGTCAGCCCCTGCGCAGACGCAGCGTCAGGATCTGGAAGGGCCGCAGGGTGACGGGGACACCGCCGTCGGCGACGACCGCGTCCTCGAGCGGTCGTTCCAGCAGGTCGGTGATCTGCGCGCCCGCGAGCGGGAAGCCGGTGCGCAGGACGCCGGTCGCCCGGCCGCCGCGGGACTCGTAGAGTCGTACGACCACGTCGCCGGAGGTGTCGTCGGCGAGCTTGACCGCCTCCACGGTCACGCCCTCTCCCTCGACGGAGACGACGGGCGCGGGCGCGCCCGCCGCTTCGGCCGTCCGGAGCGGGAGGTTGAGCGCGTAGCCCTCGGCGACCGCGTCCTCGATGGTCGCGCCGGGCAGCAGCGCGTAGGTGAAGCGGTGGCGGCCCTGGTCGGCCTCGGGGTCCGGGATGCGCGGGGCGCGGACCAGGCTGAGGCGGACGGTGGTCGTGGTGCCGCCGTCCTCGCGGACCGTGCGGGAGACGTCGTGGCCGTACGTGGAGTCGTTGATGACGGCGACGCCGTAGCCGGGCTCGCCGATGTGCACCCAGCGGTGGCCGGAGACCTCGAAGCGGGCCGCCTCCCAGCTGGTGTTGGTGTGGGTGGGGCGCTGGATGTGGCCGAACTGGATCTCGGCGGAGGAGTGCGGGGCGCGGATGTCGACCGGGAAGGCCGCCTTGAGGATCTTCTCGCTCTCGTGCCAGTCGATGTCCGTCTCGATGTCGATCCGGGGGCTGCCGGCGCGGACCGTGATCGTCTGGGTGATCCTGGAGCCCTTGCCGAACTCCCGCTCGACGCGGACCGCGCCGATCAGCGGGTCCTGCTCGACGACCGTGACGGACGAGGTGTCGAGGAGGTCCGTGTAGCGGTTCTTGTAATGCTTGTCGATGTCCCAGGCGTCCCAGTAGTTGGGCAGGTCGGTGTGCAGGCGGAGCAGGTTGCCCGGCTCGGCCAGGACCTCGCGGTCGGCGCGCAGGTCGCGGACGGAGGACAGGGTGCCGTCCGCGGCGACATCGACACGGACCAGCCCGTTGTCGAGGACCCGGCCGTCCACCGTCACCGGCTGCGGGGGCCGGGCGTCGGCGAGGGGCGCGGAGCCGCTCGCGGGCACCTCTACGAACACCGGTGCGCCGTCGCCGGTGCGGACCACTTCGGCACGGCCGTAAGGGCTGGTGTTGAAGACGCGGGGCCCGCCGGCGCCGAGTGCGGAGACCGCCTCGGCGGTCAGCGCGTGGAGCTCCTGCGCGACACGGGCGTACTCGGCCTCGGCCTCGCGGTGCACCCAGGCGATGGAGGAGCCGGGCAGGATGTCGTGGAACTGGTGCAGCAGCACCGTCTTCCAGAGCCGGTCGAGCTTCTCGTACGGGTACGCGTAGCCCGGCGCGTGCAGGGCGGCCGTGGTCGCCCACAGCTCCGCCTCGCGCAGCAGGTGCTCGGAGCGGCGGTTGCCCTGCTTGGTGCGGGCCTGGGAGGTGTAGGTGGCCCGGTGCAGCTCCAGGTAGAGCTCGCCGACCCAGACGGGCGCGTCCGGGTACTCCTCGCGGGCCTTGGCGAAGAACTCGTCGGGGTGTTCGACGACGACCTTCGCGGAGCCCTCCAGGTCGGCCAGCCGGCGGGCGCGTTCCATGATCTCGCGGGTGGGGCCGCCGCCGCCGTCGCCCCAGCCGAAGGGCGCGAGGGAGCGGGTGGCGCCGCCCTTCTCCTGGTAGTTGCGGACCGCGCGGGACATCTCCTCGCCGCTGAAGCGGGCGTTGTAGGTGTCGACCGGCGGGAAGTGGGTGAAGATGCGGGTGCCGTCGATGCCCTCCCACCAGAAGGTGTGGTGGGGGAACCTGTTGGTCTGGTTCCAGGAGATCTTCTGGGTGAGGAACCACTCGTTGCCGGCGAGCTTGGCGATCTGCGGGTAGGCCGCGTTGTAGCCGAAGGAGTCCGGCAGCCACACTCCCTTGGTCTCGATGCCGAAGTGGTCGATGAAGAACCGCTTGCCGTGGACGAACTGGCGGGCGACGGCCTCGCCGCCGGGCAGGTTGCCGTCGGACTCGACCCACATGCCGCCGACCGGCGCCCACTGGCCCTTCTTGACCGACTCCTGGATGCGCGCCCACACCTTGGGGTAGTTGTCGCGCACCCACTCGTACTGCTGGGCCTGGGAGCAGGCGAAGATGAAGTCGTCGTACTCGTCGGCCAGGGACGTGACGTTGGAGAACGTGCGGGAGGTCTTGCGCTTGGTCTCACGGATCGGCCAGAGCCAGGCGGAGTCGATGTGGGCGTGCCCCACACCGGAGACGGTGTGCGCGCTGGCGTGCGCGGGGCGGGACAGGACGGGCTCGAGCGCCTCGCGCACGGCGGGGGCGGAGCCGGAGACGTCGTCCAGGTCGAGCAGGTCCATCGCCCGGTCGAGGGCGTGCGCGATCTCGTGCCGGCGCGGGTCGTGCTCGCCGAGCTCCAGCATCAGTTCGCGCAGCACCTGGACGTCGAGGTCGAGGTGCCAGACCTGCTCGTCGAGGACGGCGATGTCGGCGGCGCGGAAGGTGTAGAGGGGCTTGTCGCCCGCGGTGAGCTTGTCGCCGAGGTGCGTGGTCCTCGAGAAGTTGTCCGCGAGGATGTCGGGGTTGGAGGCGGCCTCGACCAGGTAGTCGACCGTCTCCCCGCCCGCCGCCGGGTTGGCGATCGCCACGTACTGGTTGAGCGGGTTGACGGCCTTCAGCGGGGTGCCGTCCGTGAGGTGCACCAGCGCCTCGGCCTGGTTGCCCGGCCAGTCGCCGACGAAGCCGAGGTCGATGATGGCCTCGACGCGCCGGCCGGCCCAGTCCTCGGGCACCCGGCCGCGCATGCGGAACCAGGTGGTGCCCCAGGGCGGGCCCCACGGGGTGCCCATCGCGAAGGGCTCGTAGGGAGCCGCCGCCGCCTCCTCGAAGGGCACCGGCTCTCCGGGAGCCTGCCACGCCTCGACCTCGAAGGGGACGGTGGCCGCGTAGATCGCGGTCTTGATGCGCTGGTCGTGGAGGCGCTGTACGCGCTCTTCGATCCGGCGGCGTTCGTCGTGCATGAAGAGTCTCCAGGAAGCGGGAAGAGCGAGAGGGAAAGCGCTTACCGATCGGCGTTCACCTAAGGTACGCCAGCCCGGGGTGGACCTCGGTGTAGCCCTCGACCAGCCGGTGGGCCACGTTGACGGAGTCGACCAGCGGGTGCAGCGCGAAGGCCTTCACGGCGGTCGTGCGGGAGCCGGACTCGGCCGCGGCCAGCACCTCGCGCTCGACGGCCTTGACCGCGCAGACCAGTCCGGTGGCGTGGCCGGGCAGCGGGTCGACGGTGACGGGGTGGGCGCCGTTGGCGTCGACGAGGCAGGGGACCTCGATCACGGCGTCCGTGTCGAGGACCGACAGGGTGCGCTGGTTGCGGACGTTGAGGATCAGGGTGGTGCGTTCGTCCCGGGCGATGGCCCGCATCAGCGCGAGGGCGACCTTCTCGTAGCCGCCGGACAGGTCGTCCTCGTCGCGCTCGCCGGCACCGGCGGTCTCACGGTTCTCGGCCATGTAGGTGGCCTCGCGCTCGGCCCGGGTGTCGTCCCAGACCTTCAGGGCCGGGGCGCCCGGGTTGCTCATCTCGGCGTAGAAGCGGGCCTGCTGGTCGTGCAGGAAGGCACCGCGGGTCTTCTCGGCCTGCTGGTAGGCGCGGACGGCTTCCCGGTTGAAGTAGTAGTAGTGCAGGTACTCGTTGGGGATCGCGCCCAGGGAGCGCAGCCAGTCGACGCCGAAGAGCTTGCCCTCCTCGAAGGAGCCGAGCAGGTCGGGGTCGGCGAGCAGGCGCGGGAGCTCGTCACGGCCGGCGACGCGCAGGCCGCGCACCCAGCCGAGGTGGTTGAGGCCGACGTAGTCGATCCACGCCTCTTTCGGGTTCGCGCCGAGCACCCGGGCGATGCGGCGGCCGAGGCCGACCGGGGAGTCGCAGATGCCGATGACACGGTCGCCGAGGTGGCGGGACATGGCCTCGGTGACCAGGCCGGCCGGGTTGGTGAAGTTGATGACCCAGGCGTCGGGCGCGAGCCGGGCCACGCGCCGGGCGATGTCGACGGCGACCGGGACGGTGCGCAGGCCGTAGGCGATGCCGCCGGCGCCGACCGTCTCCTGGCCCAGCACGCCCTCGGCCAGGGCCACCCGCTCGTCGTCCGCACGGCCCTGGAGGCCGCCGACGCGGATCGCGGAGAAGACGAAGTCGGCGCCCCGCAGGGCCTCGTCGAGGTCGGTGGTGGCGGTGACCTCGGGCGCGTCGGGGACACCGGCCGCCTGCTCGGCGAGCACACGCGTCACCGCGGACAGCCTCCCGGCGTCCAGATCGTGCAGGACGACATGCGTCACCCGGCCCTCGGCGTGGTCCTGGAGGAGTGCTCCGTACACCAGCGGCACGCGGAAACCTCCGCCGCCCAGAATCGTCAGCTTCACCGGGTTCCTCCGATTCGGAAGGGTGCGCGCGGCGCGCGGCGGGAAGCGGGCACGCGCCACCTCCTTGAACGTGCTCCAGGACCCGGGGCCGGTTCCGGCCCGGGTGGTGTCGAGGGTGTGGGACGCTGCTGGGCGCCGAGCGGCGGGGCGGCCCGCGCCGGCGCTCCCCGCGCCCCGGCCGGAGGAGGGTTCATGTCCGCACCCTTCCCGCCACGACGAGCTCGACGCCCGCTTCCGTGAAGGAGGCCCGCGTCGCCGGGTCGACCGGCTCGTTCGTCACCACCGCGTCCAGGTCCTCGGGACCGCAGACCTTGGCCATGCCGTGGCCGGGGAACTTCGCCGCGTCGGCGAGCAGGACCACCTTCTCGCTCGCGTTGATCATGGCGCGTTTGACCGGAACCTCCACGACGGTGGTGTCCATGACCTGGCCGCCGGGGCGTACCCCGCTGGTGCCGAGGAAGAGCCAGTCGGCATGCAGCTGGCGCAGGTTGTCCTCGGTGAGGAAACCGACGAGGGAGCGGTACTCGCGGCGGACCATGCCGCCGAGCAGGACCAGCTCGATGCCCTCGTCGTCGGCGAGCTCCTCGTAGACCACCAGGTTGCTGGTGATCACCGTGAGGCGGCGGCCGTGCAGCTGACGGGCCAGGCGGTAGGCCGTCGTCCCGATGTCCAGCAGCACCGACTGGCCGTCCCTGATCATCTCGGCGGCACGTTCGGCTATGGCGTCCTTCTCGGACACCCGCACCTCGGCGACCTCGGCGAAGGGCTGGTCGCCCTCCTCCACCACGGCGCCGCCGTGGACACGCGTCAGAAGGCCGTCCTCCTCGAGTTTCACCAGGTCACGCCTGATGGTGGCCGGGCTCACGCCCAGCTGCTCGGAGAGGTCGGTCACAGCCGCGGGGCCGCCGGAGCGCAGGGCCCGCAGGATCAGTTGGTGTCGTCGTTCTGCCAGCACGGCGGGAACACTACTCGTCATCTTCAATCATTTCCATGCTCAGTTCTGCTCGGGTATTGACCAATCTCTCGGAGCAGCGCACGATTCCGGTCACAGAAATGAAGAGTTTTGACGATCTCCGTCAAACTCGAGCGAGAGGACACCTCCGTGGACGACGACCGGCCCGATGTGCTGCTGACCGGGCTGCTCTTCTACGACCTCGTCCTCACCGGGCTCGGGAAGCCGCCGACACCCGGCGAGGAGATCTGGACCCGGGGCATGGGCTGCGGCCCCGGCGGCATCGCGAACCTCGCGGTGGCCGCTTCCCGCTTCGGCCTCAGGACCTCACTGGCCACGGTATTCGGCGACGACTTCTACGGCGAGCACTGCCGGGACGTCCTGTGCGACCAGGAGGGCGTCGACCTCTCGCTCTCCCGTACGGCGGACGACTGGCCGACCCCGGTCACCGTCTCCGTCGCCTACGGCCACGACCGGGCCCTGCTCACCCACGGCCAGGAGCCGCCGTTCTCGCAGGACGTGCTGATGGGCGACCCGCCCGGGGCGCGTACCGCTTTGGTGCACCTGGAGGCGGAACCGCGCGAATGGCTCGCCAAGGCCGCCGCGAACGGCACCCAGGTCTACGCCGACGTCGGCTGGGACCCCACGCAGGAGTGGTCGAAGGCCCTCCTGGAGCAGCTCGCCCTCTGCCACGCCTTCCTCCCCAACGAGGCGGAGGCCATGGCCTACACCCGCACGGACAGCGCCGTGGCCGCGCTCGGGATCCTCTCCGAGCTGGTGCCGGTCGCGGTGGTGACGCGGGGCGGGGACGGCGCCCTCGCCGTCGACCAGATCACCGGCGAGTACGCGGACGTTCCCGCCCTCGATGTCGACGTGCTCGACGCGACGGGTGCCGGGGACGTCTTCGGCGCCGCGTTCGTCACCGCCTCGCTCGGCGGCTGGCCGCTCGCGGAACGGCTGCGGTTCGCGGTGCTCGCGGCCGGACTGTCCGTCGCCCACCACGGCGGGGCCCTCGCGGCCCCCGGCTGGTACGGCGTCGACCGCTGGTGGCGCACCCTGACCGACCCCGAACTGAAGCGGGCCTACGGCTTCCTGGCCCACCGGCTCCCGGAGGACCCCGGGCCGGCCCTCGCCCACGCCCCCGTCACCCCGCCGGCCCCTCACACGTCCGTCGGCCCACGCGCCTCCGAACGGCGGCACTGACCCTCGAAACCCCTCGGCACGTCGAACAGCAACAGCAGGAGAGACCCGTGGACCTTTCCCGTAGACGCTTCCTCCAGGCCGCCGCGTTCACCGCGGCCGCCTCCGGTCTGACCGTGGCATGCGGCAACGGCTCGGAATCGGCCGGGAGCAAGAACGGCAAGAACCTCACCCTGTGGTACTGGGGTGGCGCGCTCAGCGACAAGGTGGTCGCGGAGGCGAAGTCGCACTTCAGCAAGGACGTGAAGCTGACCGTCGCCTCCATCGGCGGCGACTTCAAGTCGAAGCTCACCACCACTCTCGCGGCGGGCACCTCCGTGCCCGACATCACCGGCATCAAGGGTGAGGACATGGCGTCCTTCCTGCCCAACGCGAACCGGTTCCTCGACCTGAACGACCTGGGCTTCAAGGACATCTCGTCCCAGTACCTCGACTGGAAGACCAAGCTCGCCCGGACAGAGGACGGCAAGCAGGTCGGCTTCCCCATCGACATCGGCCCCACCGCACTCTTCTACCGTGCGGACCTGTTCGACAAGGCCGGGCTGCCGACCGACCCCGACAAGGTCGCCGACGAGGCCGGCACCTGGGAGGAGTACTTCGCACTCGGCACCGAGCTGAAGAAGAAGCTGCCGGGCATCTACCTGGTCAACAACATCAGCTCAGTGTTCAACATGGCGGTCGGGCAGGGCACCGAGCGGTTCATCGACAGGGACAACCGCTTCATCGGCGACCAGGACCACATCCGCAAGGCGTGGACCACCGCGGTCCGCCCCTACACTCTCGGCCTCGACGCCAAGATCAACGACAACACCTGGAACGCCGCCGTCGGCAAGAGCCTGGGCACCGAACTCGGTGCGGCCTGGCACGCGCTGGACATCGAGCAGGCGGCCCCGAAGACCAAGGGCAAGTGGCGGGTCTGCGCGATGCCCGGCGGACCGGCCAACCAGGGCGGCTCCTACCTGGCCCTGCCCAAGCAGTGCCGGAACCCCGAAGAGGCGTTCAAGATCATCAGCTGGATCCTGAGCCCGGAGAACGACGCCCGTGGCTTCGCGGACGCCGCGATCTTCCCGGCCGCGCCGGCGGCGTACTCCGATCCGGCCATGAGCGGAGGCGACCCCTTCTTCGGCGGGCAGAAGATCATCGAGGTGTTCGGCCCGGCCGCCAAGGCCATACCGGCCAGCTACGAGGCACCCGCGGACGCCGCCGTCATGGCTCCCTTCATGACCGAGCTCACGAGCATCGAGGCCAAGGGCAAGAAGCCCGACGACGCCTGGAAGGACGCCGTCAGCCAGGCCAAGCAGATCGCCCGCCGCCAGGGGGTGAGCTGAGCGATGTCCTCACCTCCGGTCACCGGTCCCGCCGCGGTGCCCCGGCGCCACGGCGGGCCCGGCCCGGCCCGCCTCCGCCCCCGGCGTACGCCGCCGGCGGGCGCCGTGCGGCCGAGGCGTCGCGGGGTGCTGTCCCACTGGCGGCAGTACCTGGCGATCTCGCCGTTCTTCCTGATCTTCGGCGCCTTCTCGTTCTTCCCCGTCTTCTACTCGCTGTACCTGGCCTTCCAGCGCTGGGACGGCATGGGCACCATCCAGTTCGTGGGCCTGCAGCAGTTCCGGTTCCTCTGGGACGACCCGATCTTCTGGATGTCGATCCGCAACACCCTGGTGATCTGGGTCCTGTCCACCGTCCCCACGCTCTTCGGCGCACTGGTGCTGGCGACGCTGCTGCACTCGGTGCGGCGCTTCAAGGGCTTCTACCGCATCGCCCTCTACATACCGAACGTCACCTCGATCGTCGCCGTGTCGATCTTCTTCGGCGCGGTGTTCAGCAACAACTTCGGCCTGGTCAACGCGATCCTGGGCACGGTCGGCATCTCACCCGTGCCGTGGCTCAGCAATCCCTGGCTGATCAAACTCGTCATCGCGCTGCTGATGACCTGGATGTGGACCGGCTACAACATGATCATCTATCTGGCGGGGCTCCAGGCCATCCCCACCCAGATCTACGAGGCGGCCAGGCTGGACGGCGCCGGGCCCGTCCGCACGTTCTTCCAGATCACCATGCCGATCATGCGGCCCATCATCCTGTTCACGGTCGTCATCTCGACCATCAACGGCCTGCAGAGCTTCAGCGAGCCCCAGGTCCTCTTCGGCAGCAACGCCGCCAACCCGAACCTCGGCGGTCCCGGCCAGGCCGGTCTGACCACGTTGCTGTACTTCTACCAGTCGGCCTTCGTCAACAACGACTACGGCTACGGCGCGGCCATCGTGTGGGCCTTCTTCGTACTGATCATGGTGCTGGTCGTCGTCAACTGGCGGGTCGTCCAGCGCGGGAGGAAGTCATGACCGCAGCGGTCAAGAGGCGGTCACGGCGTCCCAAGGGCCTGACCGCGCACATCGTCCTCGTCCTGGCCGTCCTGATCTCGGTGTTCCCGTTCCTGTGGACGATCGTCATGGCGACGAACACCACCGAGGACATCTACAAGAGCCCCCCGAAGCTCACCTTCGGTTCCCACCTGCTGGAGAACATCCGGCACGTGCTCGACACCATCGACTTCTTCGGGTCGATGCTGAACACGCTCGTCGTAGCGACCGTCACCACTGTGCTGGTGCTGTTCATCGACTCCCTGGCGGCGTTCACCTTCGCCAAGTTCGACTTCCCCGGACGCAAGGTGCTGTTCGCCATGCTGGTGGGGTTCATGATGCTTCCGCTCCAGCTGGCCGTCCTCCCGCAGTTCATCCTCATGTCCGACATCGGCTGGGTCGGTACGCTCAAGGCGCTGACCCTGCCCGCCCTCGCCAACGCCTTCGGCATCTTCTGGCTGCGCCAGTACATCGAGAGCGGCGTGCCGGACGAACTCCTCGACGCCGCGCGCATCGACGGCGCCGGGTTCTTCCGCCAGTACTGGAACATCGCGCTGCCGATGATCAGGCCGGCGCTGTCCTTCCTCGCCATCTACGCCTTCGTGGGTGCCTGGAACGACTACATCTGGCCGCTGGTCGTGCTCACCGACCCCAGCCACCTCACCCTTCAGGTGGTGCTCGCCCAGCTCCACGTCGGCCACACCACCGACTACAGCATGGTCATGGCCGGTGTGCTCATGGCGTCCGTTCCGCTGGTCGTGGTCTTCACGATCTTCGCCCGCGGCTTCATCGCGGGCGCCACGGAGGGCGCGGTACAGGGGAGCTGAGGGCCGCGCCCGAAGGGGCGCGGGGCTGTATCGATGTGCGGCTCCGCCGCGTGGGCGCGACCAGCCATGGCGTCGGGGCAGCCGACGACGGACAAACCGCCCCGAGCTCGTGGTCGATCGGGCCGGTGCGGCACACACGAGCGACCAGGGAGGCGAACAGTGACGGACATCGACACCGCCGACAGCGCACGCCCCAAGGTCCTCGTCGTCGGCATGGACGGCCTGCGTCACGACCGGCTGACCCGCTCCCCTTCCGCCGCACCCGTGCTGCACCACCTGATGGCCACGGGTGCCCACGGCACGAGCCTGCTGCCCTACGGCCGGGCCGGCGACGAGCCCTCGTCCGGCATGGCCTACACCGACTCCGGGCCCGGCTGGTCGAGCATCCTCACCGGGGTGTGGCCCGACCGCCACGGGGTCACCGGCAACGATTTCAAAGGTGCCGACTACGCCCGCTACCCCGACTTCCTGACCCGTGCCGCCACCGCCCGGCCCGGTCTGCGCACGGCGGCCGCGGTGTCCTGGCCGGCCCTGGTCCGCCGCGGCACCCTCGGCCGGGCCATCGGCCGGCGGGTGCGCCACAACGGCGAATCCAGGGGGTATGAAACCGCGGACCGCCGCGTCGCCCGCACCGTCATACGCTGGCTCACCAAGTCCGACCCGGACGTCCTGTTCGTGTACTTCGGCGCCACCGACGAGGCCGGTCACGCGACGGGCCCCCTCTCCCCCGCCTACGACCGGGCCCTCCTCGCCCAGGACGCCCACCTCGGGCGGCTGCTGGAGGCCATCGAGGCCCGGGCCTCGGATCCGCGGCGGGCCGACGAGCGCTGGACCGTGCTGATCACCACGGACCACGGCCATCTCGACTCCGGTGGCCACGGCGGCGACTCGCGTGCCGAGCGGGAGGTCTTCGTCGTGCTGGCCGAGCCGGGCATGCCCGGGGGCACCCGGCTCGACACGCCCCGCCTCGTCGACATCGCCCCCACCGTCCTGGACCGTCTCGGCATCCCCGTCGACCCCGCCTGGGGCCTGCAGGGCCGTGTTCTTCCCAGACCCACACCTTCGGAATGGTCATGACCGACGCACCCTTCGATCCCCTGCTCGCCCTGCGCCCCTGGGAGGCACCCGAGGTGACCTCCTGGCGGCGGTTGCCGATGCACGCCGTCGACCGGCGGGCCGGGGCCGTCTTCCTGGACGGCGACTGGCGCTTCCAGCTGCTGCCCGCTCCGGACGCCCCGCTCGGGGAGGTCTGGTCGTCGTCGTACGTACCCGGCGTGTGGACCATGCAGGGCACGGACGATCTCCCGCAGTACCTGAACATCCGCATGCCGTTCGCCGAGTTCCCGCCACAGGTGCCCGCGGCCGACCCGACGGGGGTCTACGAGCGAGCGGTGGACGTGCCGGCCGAGTGGGCCGGGCGGCGGATCGTGCTCCAGGTGGGGGCCGCCGAGAGCGTGCTGCTGGTGCACGTGAACGGGCGGCCGGCCGGGATCTCCAAGGACTCCCACCTGGCCGCCGAGTTCGACCTGACGCCGCTGGTGCGCCCCGGGGAGCGGGCGGTCCTGCGTCTCACCGTCGTGAAGTGGTCGGACGCCTCGCACATCGAGGACCAGGACCACTGGTGGCACGGCGGAATCACCCGCTCGGTGCTGCTGTACGCGAGGGACCCGCTGCATCTCGCGGACGTGACCGTGCGCGCCCGGCGGAACGGCGACCTGTGCGTGGACTGCCGGGTGCGGGACGCGGCCGGGGCGCTGCCCGAGGGCTGGTACGTCAGCGGTGAGCTGGACGGGCAGCTCCTCACGCAGGACACGGAGTTCGACCGGGCCAACGCCGAGGAGGAGCGGGTCTCCGGCTTCCTCGGCGAGGCCCGGCTGCGGGCCGCCGTACCGGACGTCCGCACCTGGACGGCCGAGACGCCCGAGCTGTACGGCCTGACCGTCCGGCTGCACCGCGCCGACGGCACGGTCGCCGACACCTCCCGGCACCGGATCGGCTTCCGTGACGTCGCGATCGACGGCCGGGACCTGCTGGTCAACGGCGAGCGCGTATTCATCCGGGGCGTCAACCGGCACGACTTCCATCCGCTGACGGGACGCACGGTGTCGTACGGCGACATGCGCGCGGACCTCGTCCTGCTGAAGCGGTTCGGCTTCAACGCGATCCGCACCGCGCACTACCCGAACGACCCGGCCCTGTACGACCTCGCCGACGAGCTCGGCTTCTACGTCGTCGACGAGGCCGACATCGAGTCCCACGACCACGCCCACGAGATCGCCGACGACCCGCGCTACCTGAACGCCTTCGTCGACCGGGTCTCCCGGATGGTGCTGCGCGACAAGAACCACCCGTCCGTCATCATCTGGTCGCTGGGAAACGAGTCCGACTACGACGCGAACCACGACGCGGCGGCGGGCTGGGTGCGCCGGCACGACCCGACCCGGCCGGTGCAGTACGAGGGCGCCGCCAAACGCGGCTGGGCCGACCCCGGCCTGGCCTCCGACATCGCCTGCCCGATGTACGCGCCGCTGGAGGAGTGCCTGGCGCACGCCATGTCCGGCACCCAGACCAAACCGCTCATCCAGTGCGAGTACTCGCACGCCATGGGCAACAGCAACGGCACGCTGGCGGACCATTGGGAGGCCATCGAGACCACCCCGGGTCTTCAGGGCGGGTTCATCTGGGAGTTCTGGGACCACGGCATCCTGCAGCGTGTGAACGACGGCAGACCGGCCGGGCGTGGGGGCGCCGGGCTGTATGACAACGGTGTCGCCGCGCCCGGGCATCGCTGGGCGTACGGCGGCGACTTCGGCGAGACGGACCACGACGGCGCCTTCATCGCCGACGGTGTCGTCTTCCCCGACCGCACGCCCAAGCCGGTGCTGTTCGAGCACCGGGAGATCGCCGCGCCCCTGCGGATCGACTGCTTCCGGCACGAGGGCGTCGTCCTGAGCAACCACCAGCACTTCCGGGGCCTGGACTGGCTGGCCGGCGAGTGGGAGCTGTCCCTCGCCGACGGCGCGACCCGTACGGCTCCCGCCGGGCTGCCCGATCTGCGCCCCGGGCAGACGGCGGCGGTGCCGCTGCCGTTCGAGCTGCCGGAGGACGGCGGCGAGGCCTGGCTGACGCTGCGGGTCACGACGGCCGGGGACGAGCCGTGGGCGCCGCGCGGCACGGTGGTGTGCCTGCCGCAGGTGCGGCTCCGGGCGGCGCCCCCGGTCAGGCACACCCCGGTCCCGGGCCGTCCGGTGGAGGTCGGCGAGGACGGGCTGCTGGTCCATCCGCTGCTGACGGCCGCGCCCACGTTGTCCCTGTGGCGGGCGCCCACCGACAACGACGAACTGGGCGGCATGGCGGGCCGCTGGCGGGACTGGGGGCTTCCGGCGCCCGCCCGGAAGGTCGTCGCCGTCCGGCGGGACCCGGGACGGGTGGCCGTGGTGTGCGACTACCTCTGCGCGGGCGGGACCGTCCGTCACGAGCAGGTGTTCACAGCGGTCGAGGACGGACTGCTCGTGGAGGAGTGCGCCGAGCTGCCCGAGGCGCTGCACGACGTGGCCCGGGTCGGGTCGGTCTTCGAGACGGCCGCGGGGCTGAACCTGCTGGAGTGGTTCGGGCAGGGCCCCTGGGAGTCGTATCCGGACCGGGAGTCGGGCGCGCCCGTGGGGCACCATTCCCTGCCGGTGGACGAGCTGTTCACCCCGTATCTGCGGCCTCAGGAGAGCGGCGGGCGGCACGGAGTGCGGCGGTTCACGCTGTCCGCCCCCGACGCCACCGGGCTCGCGGTACGGCTGGACCGGCCCCGTCAGGTCTCCGTGACCCGCCATCGCGCGGCCGATCTCGCCGCCGTGGCACATCACGACGAACTGGTGCCGCGGGCCGGGTGCGTGGTGCACATCGACGCGGCGCACCGCGGGCTGGGCACGGCGTCGTGCGGGCCCGACACCTTCGCTTCCTACCTCGTCGCGACCGGCGTCCATCGCTGGAGCTGGGCGCTGCGCGTTCTCTGAGTTCCTCCAGTTCCTCCCCTCTCAGTCACCCATGGAGCACCCGTGTGCGTTTCGCATGACCACGACCTGGGCGAGGCGCCCCAGGCCGGTGCCGGAAGACGCAGTTTCCTCCGGGCCACCGCGCTGCTCGGCGCCACCGCCGCCGCCGTGACCGCGCTGCCGTCCGTCACCGCGGAGGCCGCCACCGCGCAGGCCGCCACCGCCGCTTGGCGTCCCGACCCGCGCAGCCGCCGCTTCACCCTCGCGGTGATGCCGGACACGCAGTACCTCTTCGACGGGCCGAGCATCGACAGGGCTCCGGTCGAGGCGTCGCTGCGCTATCTGCTGGAGCACGGCCGGGAGGAGAACATCGTCTTCCTGTCGCACCTCGGGGACCTCACGCAGAACGGCGCGAAGGAGGAGTTCGCGGCGATCGGCGAGGCGTTCCGGCTGCTGGACCGGCAGGGCGTCGGCTACAGCGTCCTGGCCGGCAACCACGACGTGAAGTCGTCGACGACCGACCAGCGCGGTGCGACACCGTACCTGGACGCCTTCGGCCCGAAGCGGTTCGAGGGCAAGCCGACGTTCGGCGGCGCCTCCCCGGACGGCTACAACACCTTCCACCGGTTCGAGGCGGGCGACCGGGAGTGGCTGGTGCTCGCCCTCGACTGGCGGCTGTCACCGCAGGGGTACGCGTGGGCGAAGGAGGTTCTGGCGAAGCACCCGAAGACGCCGGTGATCCTCACGACGCACGAGCTGGTCGTCGAGGACGACACGCTGTCGGACTACGGGCAGCAGCTGTGGGACCAGCTGATCGAGGACCACGACCAGATCTTCCTGGCCCTGGGCGGCCACTACTGGCCCGCCGGCCGCGCGACGCGGAAGAACGCGGCCGGCCATGACGTCCATCTGCATCTGACGAACTACCAGAACCGTTACTTCGGCGGCGCGGCGATGATCCGTCTGTACCGGTTCGACCTGGACCGCGGTGTCATCGACGTGGAGACGCTCTCGCCGTGGATCCTCGGCCGGGCCGCGAAGGGGCTCAACGAGCTGGAGCGGCAGGAGATGGAGCTCAGCGGCGACGCCGACCGCTTCTCCGTCGAGATCGACTTCCAGAAACGATTCTCCGGCTTCGCGCCCGTGCCCGCCCGGGCGGCCCGGCCCGTGGCGAAGATGCTGCTGCCGGGCACGGTGGCGTACTGGCGTTTCGACAAGCCCGTCGACGGCACGGCCGTAGCGGTCCGCGACCTGTCCGGGCGGGGCAACGACCTCTCCCTGGTCACGGTCGGCGGGGGCGCGCTGGGCTGGTCGGCGGACCACCACCCCGACCAGCCCGGTCACGGCAGCCTGGAGTTCCAGGGCTTCAAGTCGCCGCTGAAGGGCGCCTATCTGCGCACGGTCGACGGTGCCCCGCTCAGCAAGGCCACCTTCCAGGACGGCTACACCATCGAGGCGTTCTACCGGCTGCCCGCCGACTGGGACCCGGACCACAACGCCTGGTCGGGCCTGGTCGGCCGGACCGGCACGGGCGGCGCCGCCGGCAAGACCGCCGACGACCCGGACGAGCCGCTGGCCACGCTGTCGCTGTCCAACGACCGGGAACCGCAGTGGGCGATGCGCCCCCTGAACCAGCAGGGCATCGCCACCAACTGGGGCCAGGAGACCCCGTTGGAGACCTGGTGGCACCTCGCGGTGGTCAACGACGGCGAGCACAGCACGCTGTACGTCGAGGGCTGTCCGGTGCTCCGCAACCCCAGGGCGTCCGCGGTCGGCATCACCTCGGTCGGGCGGCCGTGGCTGCTCGGCGGCTACGAGTACGGCGGAAAGATCGACCAGATCTTCCACGGCCGGCTCGGCGACGTCCGGATCGTCGCACGGGCGCTGCCCGTCACCTCCTTCATGAACCACTGAGATCCCGAAGGGCTTGTCGATCATGTCCGAACAGCAACTGCCCACCTGGGCCGATCCGTCCGTCTCCCCCGCCGCCCTCGACCCGCAGGGCGTGTCCCGCCGCGGGCTCCTGCGCCGCGCCGGCCTGTTCGGCGCCGCGTTCGCCCTGGGCTCGGCGGCCACCCCCGCCCTGGCCGCCGGTGACAGCGGACGACTGGGCGGCGAGGACCCCCGCCTCGCCTACCTCGTCGGCGACCACCACGTCCACAGCGTCTACAGCCACGACGCGAAGTACACCTTCTCGCAGCTGGCCACCGCGGCCGCCAAGTACGGCCTCGACTGGATGGTGTTCAACGAGCACTCCAACTTCGGGCACGCCTACTACGGCGCCGCCATGGAGCACGAGGAGATCCTCAAGGCCCGCGCCGAAAACCCCCGTCAGCTGATATTCCAGGGCCTGGAGTGGTACATCCCGGCCGCCGAGCACTGCACGATCTTCGCCGCGCCCGGTCCGCACGAGGTCGACCTGCTCACCCGGTTCGAGCTGGCCTACGACGGCAAGCTGCTGGGCTACACGGACGGTGCCCCGGACAACCCGAACACCGCGCGCAACGAGGCGCACGCAGTCAAGGCCATCCAGTGGCTCGCCGAACAGCGCCGTACCGGATACGTCGACGACGTCCTCGTCTTCGCCAACCATCCGATGCGGCTGGGCATCGACTCCCCGCACGAGATGCGCAACTGGCGGGACGCGGCCCCCGAGATCATGATCGGCATGGAGGGCGCGCCCGGCGCGCAGGGCGGTGGTATCCCCGGCTGGGAGGGCCCCGACTCGCAGCGCGGCGAGTACACCAACAAGCCGTCCGTGAACTCCTGGGCCGGCTACCCGGAGAACGCCTACGTGCTGTACGGCGGCTTCGACTGGATGACGGCGACGGTGGGCGGCATGTGGGACGCGATGCTCGCCGAGGGCAAGCTGTTCACGATCACCACCAACTCCGACGTCCACCGGGTCGTCTTCGACACGTGGAAGAACGGCGACTGGCTGCCGGGGCAGACCTTCGACAACACCGGCAGGATTCCCGACCCGGTGAACACCGACACCCCGCAGCCCGGCGGCGACTTCTGGCCCGGCCAGTTCAGCCGCACCCATGTGGGCGTCACCCGCTACGGCTACCGCGCGGTCATGGCGGGCCTGCGCGCGGGCCGGGTCTGGCTCGACCACGGGCATCTGCTCGACGGGCTCGACGTCCGGCTGAAGCGGGAGCACGACCGGGGCCGGGGTGTGACGCTCGGCGGCCGGCTACGGGTCCGCAAGGGTGAGAAGCTGACGCTGGACATCACCGTGACGACCGCCTCGCGGCCCAATCCCCAGGGCGTCCTGCCCGAACTGGCGCACGTGGACGTCATCCGCGGCGCGGTGCACGGCCCGGTCACCGACCGCGACACCTGGAAGGCCCCCGACACCCGGGTCGTGCGGTCGCAGGACGTCTCCGGTCGCAAGGGCACCTACACCCTGCGCGTCCCCCTGACGGCGGGTGACGAGTCCTTCTACGTCCGGCTGCGGGGCAGCGACGGAAAGCGCAACGGCACCGGCTACCTGGGGGCCTCGGTCGACCCGCACGGGCCGGTCCCGCACACACCCGGGGACGGTGACCCGTGGGCCGACACGTGGTTCTATTCGAACCCCGTGTTCGTCGACGTCGAGGGTTCCTGAGCCCGGGTACCAGCAGGTCACCGACTGATCGGGCGGAGGTACGGTGGGCCGCGTGACCGGTGAAGAGTCGCTGCGGCCCCAGTCCCTCATGCTGACGTTCCTGGGCGACCAGGTGCTCGGGCGTGACGTGTGCGTGTACTCGGGCAGCGTCATCGACGTGTTCGCCCGCGCCGGCATCGGCGAGCAGGCCACCCGCTCGACGCTGACCCGCATGGTCAAGCGCGATCTGCTGCGCCGCCAGCGGGAGGGCCGCCGGATGTACTTCGGGCTGACCGGACGCTCGGAGGCGGTGCTGCGCGACGGCGAGCGGCGCATCTGGCAGACCGGAGCCGTCAACCGGCACTGGGACGGCACCTGGACCCTGCTCGGCTTCTCCCTGCCGGAGTCCTGGCAGCGCCAGCGCCACGACCTGCGCTCCCAGCTGACCTGGAGCGGCTTCGGCCCGCTGTTCAACGGCCTGTGGATCGCCCCGGGCGAGGTCGACGTGTCGGGACTGGTGGCCGAGCTCGGCCTGTCCGCCCATGTGAAGGTCTTCCGGGCGCACGCGGACGTCGGCACGGACATCGGCCAGATGATCGAAGAGACCTGGGAACTGTCCGAGCTGGCGGCCGGCTACGAGGCGTTCGTGCGGCGCTGGCAGCCCTGGGAGGACGGCCTGCCGGAGGCCGACGACGCCCTCGTGCTGCGGCTGCGGCTGCAGACGGAGTGGCTGCGGATCGTCCGGCGCGATCCACGTCTGCCGGTCAAGCACCTGCCGGACGACTGGCCGGCGGAGCAGGCCGAGAAGACGTTCCGGACCGTGCACGACCGGCTCTCACCGCTCGCGCACGCCTCGGCGCAGCGCCTGCTCGACCTGGTGCCCGCGCGGTCTCAGGCGTAGAACCGCGACAGGCTCTGGAGCACCGCGGCCGGCTTGCCGGCGCCCTCGACCTCGATGGTTCCGTCGACCGTGATCTGCACGCCGCCCGGCACGTCCTCGACCTCGGCGAGCTTCGCCACCAGCCGGATGCGGGAGCCCACCTTCACGGGGGAGGGGAAACGCACCTTGTTGAGGCCGTAGTTGACCTTGGTCGTCACGCCCTGGACGTCCAGGAGCTCGGTGAACAGCGGGATGAAGAGGGAGAGCGTGAGGTAGCCGTGCGCGATGGGCGCGCCGAAGGGGCCCTGCTCGGCCTTCTCGGGGTCAACGTGGATCCACTGGTGGTCCCCGGTCGCGTCGGCGAAGGTGTCGATCCGCTCCTGCGTGACCTCGATCCACTCGCTGGTGCCGAGGTCGCCGCCCGCGAGCTTCCTGAGTTCGTCGAGGCCGTTGACGGTGATGCTCATACAGCTGTCCTTCACTGGGAGTCGGAGCCGTAGCGCTTGCGCACACGGGACTTGAGGAGCTTTCCGGAGGCGGTGCGGGGCAGTTCGTCCGCCACCACGACCGACTTCGGGATCTTGTACTTGGCGAGGCGGCCCGCGAGCGACGCGAGCACCTCGTCGGGGTCGAGTGCGGCGCCCTCGCGGGGCACGACGACGGCGCGCGGCACCTCGCCCCACTTGTCGTCCGGGACCCCGATCACCGCGCACTCGACGATGTCCGGGTGGGCGAGGAGCTGGTCCTCGATCTCGGCGGGGTAGATGTTCTCGCCACCGGAGATGATCATGTCCTTGATGCGGTCGACGATGTGGACGTAGCCGTCCTCGTCGACCTGGGCCGCGTCGCCGCTGCGGAACCAGCCGTCCGCGAAGGACGCGGCCGTCTCCTCGGGCAGCCCCCAGTAGCCGGGCATGACGTGCGGCCCGCGGACGACGACCTCGCCGACCTCGCCGACGTCGACCGGTGCGAGGTCCGGGCGGACGACGCGCACGTCGCTGAAGAAGTGCGGCACACCCGCCGACCCCGCCTTGCCGACGGCGTGTTCGGCGTCCAGGAAGAGCGTGCCGGGGGCGGCCTCGGTCATGCCGTAGCCCTGGAGGAAGGTCAGGCCGCGTTCCTGGTACGCGGCGATCAGCGGGGTCGGGACCGGGGAGCCGCCGCAGGTCAGGATGCGGAGCGAGGAGAGGTCCGCGCCCGGCCAGCGCGGGTGCCTCGCCACCTGGTCGAATATGGTCGGCACGCCGAACATGAAGGTGATGCGGTGCCGCTCGATCAGATCGAAGGTCGAGTCCGGGTCGAAGGCCTCGACCAGGACGCAGGCGCCGCCCTTCAGCAGGACCGGGAGCGTCAGCATGTTCAGGCCGGCGGTGTGGAACAACGGGGCGGAGACCAGGGCGCGTTCGTCGGCGATCAGGTCGGTGTCGACGAGGACGTTGATCGCGTTCCAGGTGAGGTTGCCGTGGGTGAGCATGGCGCCCTTGGGGCGGCCGGTCGTGCCCGAGGTGTACATGATGATGCAGGTGTCGTCCGGGGCGACCGGCGCGTCGACGGGCTCCGTGCCGGCCGCGGCCAGCGCCTCCTCGTACTCGGCGCCCACCTCGACGTAGGTCCGGACGTCCGTGCTGCCCGGCAGTCCCGCGACCAGACCGGCGTGCGAGGGGCCGTAGAGGAGGGCCTTGGCGCCGGAGTCGGCGAGCTGGTAGGCGATCTCGGGCCCGGCCAGGCGGGTGTTGAGGGGGACGAACACCGCGCCGAGTGTCCCGGCCGCGAACAGGGTCTCCAGGTAGGAGGGGTGGTTCGGGCCGAGGTAGGCGATGCGGTCGCCGCGGCGGACGCCCCTCTCGCGCAGCGCGTGGGCCAGGCGGGTGGTGCGCTCGTACAGGTCGGCGTACGTGTGGGTGGTGTCGCCGTGGATCAGGGCGGTGCGGTGCGGGGTCTTGCGGGCCCGGCGTGCGGGCCACGACCCCAGTCCCTCGTTGCGCATGTCACGCCCCTTACGGTTTCGTCAGCCCGAGCAGGCGGGCGGCGTTCTCCTTGAGGATCTTCGGCCGGACCTCCTCCTTGATCGTCAGCTTGGCGAAGTCGGCGAGCCAGCGGTCGGGGGTGAGGACGGGGAAGTCGGAGCCGAAGAGGACCTTGTCCTTCAGCAGGGTGTTCGCGTACTGCACGAGCTGCGGGGGGAAGTACTTCGGCGACCAGCCGGACAGGTCGATGTGCACGCCCGGCTTGTGCGTGGCGACGGCGAGGGCCTCGTCCTGCCAGGGGAAGGACGGGTGCGCCAGGATGATCTTCAGGTGCGGGAAGTCGGCCGCCACGTCGTCCACGTGCAGGGGGTTGGAGTACTTCAGCCGGATGCCGCCCCCGCCGGGGACTCCGGCGCCGATACCCGTCTGGCCGGTGTGGAAGAGGGCGATGGCGCCCGTCTCCTCGATGACCTCGTACAGGTCGTAGGCCACCGACCGGTCGTTGGGGAAGAACCCCTGGATGCTGGGGTGGAACTTGAAGCCCTTCACCCCGTACTCCTCGACCAGGCGGCGGGCCTGCCTGGCGCCCGCCTTCCCCCGGAAGGGGTCGACGGAGGCGAACGGGATCAGCACGTCCGCGTTGGCGGCGGCGGCCTCGGCGACCTCCTCGTTGGGGACGGGCGGGGTGCCGGTGGCGGACTCGGCGTCCACCGTGAAGATCACGGCGGCCATCTTCCGCTCGCGGTAGTAGGCGGCCGTCTCCTCCAGGGTCGGCTTCCGTTTGCCCTCGACCTTGAAGTAGGCGGAGGAGGCGTCGTGCAGGTCGTCGTCCAGGGAAGAGTGCCCCTTGGAGGACACCTCCGCGTGGGTGTGGACGTCGATCGCGACCAGTGACTCGAGGTCCATAACGGGGCCCTTCACGGGGTCCATCACGCCTCCGGGAGCTTGGGCGCCGGGATGCCGACCGACTGGAGTTCGGCACCGACCGAGGTGGGCCAGGCGTCCGCCAGGGTGCCGGGGGTCCAGCCGCCGTCGGCGTACGCCGTCCTGATCTCCTGCGGATGCGACCAGAGTGCCACCTTGTCGCCGCCGATGCCGATGCACTGGCCGGTCACGCCGCGCGCGGCCTCGGAGGCCAGGAACGGGACCAGGGCGGCGCAGTCCTCCGGGGTGCCGAAGCCCTCGCCCTTGCGCAGGACGTCCGGCAGCGGCTCGCCGTTCCTCATGGCCTCGACGTACGGGGCGAAGGCCGGGATCGTCTCGGTCATCGCGGTCGCGGCGACCGGGACGATCGCGTTGACGGTGATGTTCGCGCGGCCGAGCTCCATGGACCAGGTGCGGGCCATCGCGGCGATTCCGGCCTTGGCGGCGGCGTAGTTCGTCTGGCCGAAGTTGCCGCGCTGGCCGGCCGGTGAGCCCACCAGGATCAGTGAGCCGCCCTCGCCCTGTTCGCGCATCCGGACGGCGGCGGCCCGGGCGCAGGTGAAGGTGCCCTTGAGGTGCGTGGTGACGACCGCGTCGAAGTCGTCGTCGGTCATCTTCCACAGGACCTTGTCGCGCAGGATGCCCGCGTTGGTGACCAGGACGTCCAGTCGCCCGAACTCCTCGACCGCGCGGTTCACCAGCCGCTCGGCGGCCTCGGTGGTGCCGACCGGGACGACCTCGGCGACGGCCCTGCCGCCCGCCTCCTCGAGGGACTTCACGGCCGCCTCGGCCACGGCCTCGTCGACGTCGTTGACCACCACGGACGCGCCGTGGGCGGCCAGGGCGTGCGCGTAGGCGAGTCCGAGGCCCCGGCCGCTGCCGGTGACGACGGCGACCTTGCCGGAGAGATCGATGCTGGGCACGGGTGGGTCCCTTCACACGGGGTTCGGCTTCGAGCCACACAGGTTCGGCTTCGAGATCGAAGCTAAGAGCAATAATTGTTGACGTCAATAGTTGTTGATGACCCGCGGGTGCGAGATGCTGGAATCTCCAGCCGTACCGAGCACAGGACGCACCGAGCACAGGGAGCCCGCCATCACACGCCAGAACGTCACCCCGAAGCCCATCGACGCGGACGAGCCGTGGATGCGCGGGCTGCACGCGGACACCGGCTACCTCCTGTACCGCCTGGGCCTGCGCTCGGGGCAGTTGTTCAACACCTTCCTCCAGGAGTCGGGGCTGCGCCTGCGCCACTACGCCGTGCTGCGCTTCCTCGCCACCGCCGAAGGCGCCCTCCAGCGCGAGCTGAGCGCCCGGCTCGGCTACGACCCGAGCGCGATCGTCGGCCTGGTCGACGACCTGGAGAAGCAGGGCTTCGCCGAGCGCCGCCCCGCCCCCGACGACCGCCGCAGCCGGATCGTCGTCCTGACCGAGAGCGGCCGCGCGTTCCTGCGCGACACCGACGAGGCGGGCCAGCGGGTGACCGGCGAACTCGTGGGCCCGCTGGACGCGGCCGAGCGGGAGTCGCTGCACGCGCTGCTGCTGAAGATCGCGGCCGACGGCCTGAACTGATGTTGTGCAAATGATTGACGGCTGCACGATGGATGCATAACTTCACGGACCAACCGCGCCCCGTCCCCAGGGAGCCCACCGTGCAGCCATCGCCCTCACTCGCCCGACCCGCCCCCGATTCAAGGCAGTTGCGCCGCGTCGCCGTCTCCGGCCTGCTCGGCACGACCGTCGAGTTCTACGACTTCCTCGTCTACGGCACGGTCGCCGCGCTCGTCTTCGGCGACCTGTTCTTCCCGCGGGCCGACCCGGCGGTCGGCACCATCGCCGCGTTCGGCACCTTCGCCGCGGGCTATCTCGCCCGGCCGCTGGGCGGCATCGTCTTCGGCCACTTCGGCGACCGGATCGGCCGCAAGTCGATGATGCTGCTGACCATGGTCCTGATGGGGTCCGGCAGCTTCCTCATCGGACTGCTGCCGACCTACGACGCGATCGGGGTCTGGGCCCCGGTCCTGCTCGTCGCCCTGCGCGTGGTGCAGGGCATCGCGATCGGCGGCGAGTGGGGCGGCGCGATGCTCATGGTCGTCGAGCACGCCGAGCAGGCGCAGGGCTCGCGACGCGGTCTGTGGTCCAGCTTCACCCAGCTGGGCGCCCCGCTCGGCTCCGTGCTGTCGGCCGGTGTGGTCACCCTCGTCGCCGGCCTGCCCGACGACGAGTTCCGCTCCTGGGGCTGGCGGGTGCCGTTCCTGCTCAGCGTCGTGCTGCTGGCCGTCGGGCTGTTCGTGCGCCTGAAGGTCGCCGAGAGCCCGCTGTTCGCCCAGGCCGAGCGGAAACCGGTGGACAAGCCGCCGATCGTGGAAGTGCTGCGCCGCCCGAAGCCCGTGCTGCTCGCCGCCTGTGTCGGCATCGGTGCGTTCACCACGCAGTCCCTGCTGACGAGCTTCATGATCTCCTACGCCGTGGACCAGGGGTACACCCGTCCGCAGGTGCTGACCGCCGTGACCGTCGCCTCCTGCGTGGCCCTCGCCGTCCTGCCCGCCGCCTCCGCGCTGTCGGACCGGGTCGGCCGCCGGCCCGTCGTGCTCGCCGGGGCGGTCGCCTCGGCCGCGCTCGCCTTCCCGGTGCTGGCGCTGGTCGACTCCGGCTCGCCCGGACTGCTGATCCTCGCCCTCGCCCTCGGCCACGGCGTCGCCCAGTCCACGATGTACGGACCGCTCGGCGCCCTGCTCACCGAGATGTTCGGCACCCGCGTCCGCTACACCGGCGCCTCCCTCGGCTACCAGGCGGCCACCCTGGTCGGCGCCGGGTTCTCCCCGCTGATCGCAGGCAGCCTCCTCGCCTCCAACGGGGGCGGGAGCACTCCGGTGTCGCTACTGCTGTGCGCGGGCGCGGCGATCACCGCCGTCACGGTGTGGCGCCTGCGCGAGACCCACACGGACGCCCTGGACTCCCCCGCCACCACCCCCACCCTGGAAGGAACCCCGCGTTGAGGATCCGCCTCGCCTTACTGACCGCCTGCCTGTCCCTGGCGACGACCGCGCTGCCCGCGCAGGCCGCCGCCACCGACACCCACCTGGAGGGCCGGCTCCCCTCCGGCGCCGCCTACGTGCTGGACGTCCCCGCGTCCTGGAACGGCACGGTGCTGCTCTACAGCCACGGCTACAGCCCGGCCGGAGCCCCCAACCCGGCCCAGAACACGCCGAGTCCGGCCGCGCGCGACAAGCTGCTGACGCGGGGTTACGCCCTGATCGGCTCCTCGTACGCGACGAACGGCTGGGCGGTCACGGAGGCGGTGCCCGACCAGCTCGCCACACTGGACCTGTTCACGGAGAAGTTCGGGGCGGCCCGCAGGACCCTGGCCTGGGGCACCTCGTACGGCGGCTTCGTCACCAGCATGCTCGCCGAGCGGCACGCCGACCGGTTCGACGGCTCGCTGTCGATGTGCGGGCTGGTCCAGGGCGGTGTCGCCAACTGGAACAGCACGCTGGACCCGGTGTTCGCGCTGCGCACGCTGCTCGCGCCGGGTTCCGGGATCCGGCTCGCGGGGTTCGCGGACCAGGCGGAGGCGGTCGCGGCCGCGAAGGCCCTCGGCTCGAAGGTCGACGCCGCCCAGCGGACGCCGGACGGCCGGGCCCGGATCGCCCTGGCCGCCGCCCTGCACAACATCCCCGGCTACAACGACTCCTCCCAGACCGAGCCGGGCCCCGCCGACTGGGCGGGCCGGCAGTCCAACCAGTACGCCGCCGTCCGGGGACTGCTCCAACGGCCCGCCTTCAGCTGGCGGCAGGAGGCCGAGAGCCGGGCAGGCGGCAACCCGTCCTGGAACACGGGCGTCGACTACACCGCGATGCTCGCCCGGTCCCCGCTGTACAAAGAGGTGACCGAGCTCTACAAGGAGGCGGGACTGTCCTTGCGCACCGACCTCTCGGCCCTGGGCCGGGCACCCCGGGTCCAGGCCGATCCACCGGCCGTTCGGTGGATGCGGAACACCAGCGTGCTCTCGGGCCGGCTCAACGACCCGCAGCTGAACATCCACACGACCGGTGACGCGCTGATCCCGGTACAGGCGGAGAGCGCGTACCGCCGGGCGGCGACGGGGGCCGGCTCCGCGGGGCTGCTGCGCCAGGCGTATGTCGAGGGCCCGGGCCACTGCACCTTCACCACGGGCGAAACCCTGGCCGCGCTGCACACGCTGGAGCGGCGTCTCGACACCGGCCGCTGGGACGTGCGGCCCGGCACCCTCAACTCGACGGCGGCCGCGGAGGATCCGACGGCCGAGCCCCGCTACGTCCCCTACCGTCCGGCCGCCTATCCCCGCCCCTACGACCTGACCCACCCGGGAGACAACCGTCCATGACCGGAACAGGGGGCGCCCCCACCGCGCCCGGCCGGCTGCTGTCCGTGCTCGCGGCCTTCGACCACGAGCACCCGGCCCTGTGCCTGACGGACATCAGCCGGCGGGCCGGACTCAGCCTGACCACCGCCCACCGCCTGGTGGGCGCGCTCACCGAGTGGGGCGCCCTGGAGCGCGACGAGTCCGGCGTCTACCACGTCGGGCTCAGGCTGTGGGAGCTCGCCGCACTGGCTCCGCGCGGCCTCGCCCTGCGGCAGATCGCGCTGCCGTACCTGGAGGACCTGTACGAGGCGACCCACGAGAACGTGCAACTGGCCGTGCGGGACGGCTCGGACGTGGTCTACATCGAGTGGCTGTCGGGCCGGTCGGCGGTCGGCGTGCACATCCGGGTCGGGGCCCGCTGGCCGCTGCACGCCACCGGGGTCGGGCTCGCCCTGCTCGCCCACGGCGATCCGGAGCTCCAGGAGAAGTACTGCGCGGGCGAGCTCGCGTCGTTCACGCCGTACACGATCACCGACCCGGCGCGGCTGCGGCGGGAACTGGCCGAGGTGCGCCGCAGCGGGGTCGCGGTGAGCGACCGCCAGGTCACGGAGGACGCGCTGTCGGTGGCCGCGCCGGTACGCGGGGCGGACGGCTCGGTGACCGCCGCCGTGTCCATCGTGGTGCCCCATGCGGACGCCCAGGTGCCGGTCCTGGTCCCGGCGGTACGGGTGGCGGCCCGGGGGATATCGCGGGCGCTGGGGTGGCAGCCCGAGCGGGGGTGAACCGCTCGGTGCCGAAGCCGAGACCGACACCCTGCCGCGAGCGGGACGATGCCTGCCACGGTCGGGGCGGCACCGTGCTGCTGCGCGGTGCCGCCCCCCAGCACATGCGCCCCGCTCAGCAGTTGCCCGGCATCGGCTTGCCGGCGAAGCGGTCGCCGAGCCACTTCACCACGTCGTCCACCGCCTGGAAGTCACCGAGGAGGTGGTCACCGGGGTAGGTGTTCCACTGGGTGGGGATCCGGGCGGCGCAGTACGCCCGTCGCGTGGCCTCCTCGGTCTCGGCCGGGATCACCTCGTCGAGGAGACCGCGGTACTGGAGCACGGGGAAGGGGATCTCGTAGCGGGCACCGGAGCCCGCGGGGCCCACACCGGCCCCGAGGGTGTTGCCGTCGACGATCTGGCCCCAGGTCCTGCCGTCGGGGCCGCGGAGGGCGAAGATCTGATCGAGTGTCAGCCGGTCCGTGGTGTAGTTCTCCGTCCGGCCGCCGGCGAAGCGCGCGAGGGTGCCGACGAGACAGAGCTTCTTCGCGTCCCGGACGGCCGTCCGGCCCTCGTCGTCGAGGAGTTCCTCGAAGGGCATCTCCGGGTTGGTGGTGGCCATGCCGATGACGGCGTCGAGCAGGAACCCGGCGAACGCACCGCCGTTGAGGCTCTTCGCGACGACCTTCAGATCTCCGGGCACCCCGCCGGACGCCACGCCCGCGACATGCAGCCCCGGGGCGTACGACCGCGCCAGCTGCGCCGCCCACAGGCTTCCGGCGCCGCCCTCGGAGTAACCCCACAGGCCGACCCGGGCACGCGCGCTCAGCCCACTGCCGGGTACTTTCGATGCCGCCCGCGCGATGTCCAGCAACGCGTGTCCGGCGTCGGCTCCGGAGACGTACGGATGGACCTGGCCGTCGAGATAACCGGCGCCGTCCGTGGCGGCGACCGCGTACCCGGCACGCAGCAGCGCGGCGATGTTGCCGCCCTCGTAGGCGTCCTGGTACTCCCCGGCGAGTTGCTTGGAGAAGGCGCACTGCGGTCCGATGCCGAGCGTGCCGGGCGCGAACGCGACCAGCGGACGCTCGCCGGAGCCGGTCCACGCCGCCCGGGGCACGACGACCGTCCCGGCCACGGCGACGGCCCGGCCCCGTCCGTCGGTGGACGCGTACTGCACCTTCCATGCGGTGAACGGGACGCCGTCGCCGACCATCGGCAGGGCGTCGACCGGGCGGCAGGCGAGGACGGTACCCGGAGCCGCCGTGACACTCGCGGGAGGCCGGTAGATCTCGGCGTCCACGGCGGCGCAGCCGTCCGCCGCGGGACGGGCACCGGCCGTCGCCACGGGCACGGCGAGGGCGGTCGCGAACAGCGCACCGACGCCGAGCAGCGCGACTCTGCGCACCGCCGGCTTGTTCGACCTGTGTGACATCACGTCAGAGCTTCCCTTCCGTGGGGTGAAGCGGAGGCGTGACGACGGTACGAACGAGTAGGTGAGCAGTGATAGTTAAGAACTTACGAAGCGGGACGGCGGGACGTGCGCGCCCATGACAACGCCTGGGTCCCGCCCCGGAAAAGGCTTTGAGCGAGGCGGCGCCCGCTGCTACTTTCATGGCGGACCGTGAAGTCGTCGTATGGAGGTGAGCCCCGTGAACGCAGTTACCCGTGGGTGCTCCCTCAACCCGTCACGGTCCGGCGGCTGACGTTCGGTGTCGCCAGGAGCGCCTGAGATCGAGGCACTCCTGGAGGGAGACTCCGATGGACACGAAGCCTTTCCATTCCGGCCTGAGCGACGACGCGCTGACGATCACGCGCGTCGCGGACAGCCAATGGCATGCGCTGGACGACGACCTGGTGGTCGGTCGCGGGCATGCGCAACACCGTCCCGACGGACGCCTGTTCGTCAGCATCGACGCCTGGCACGACGCCGCGTTCGACCAGCTCGCCGAGCCCATGCTGGCGGGCCTCCCGGCACCGCTGTACACGGTGGTCGACGAAGCCGATGTCGAGCTGACGGCGCGTTGGCGGCGGGCCGGTTTCACGGTCCGGCGCCGCGAGTGGGAGTACGCCGTGCCGACCGACCCGCGCGTCACCGGGCTCGAAGCGGCCCTGCCGCCCGCGGGCGTGACGATCGTGCCCGCCGGCCAGGCGGACGAGAGTCTGCTGCGGGCGGTGGACCGCGCGATCCGTGACGAAGTCGAGGCGACCGTCGGGTGGCAGTCGATGCCCGCGGAGGTGATCCCCCGCCCCGAAGGCGACACCGTCGTCGACCCGTCGCAGTACGCCGTGGCCGCGGGCCCGGACCGCTATCTGGGTCTGATCCGGGTGGCGAGGGTGAAGCGGCCGCGCATCGGACTGGTCGCGGTCCGGGCCGGCGAGCAGCGCCGCGGCATCGCGCGGGCGCTGCTGGCCCACGCGCTGGGGACGCTGCACCGTTCCGGGGCCGCCGCGGCCTGGACCGAGGTCGACGAGTCCAACCGAGCGGCCGCGGCGCTGTTCGAGGGCATCGGCGCCCGGCCGATGAGCAGCAACCTGGAGCTGGTGCGATGACGAGGAACAAGAACGTCATCGAAGTCGAGGGCAAGGTCGTCGAGTGCCTGCGCAGCGCCATGTTCACCGTGGAGCTCGAGAACGGCCACCAGGTGCTCGCGCACATCAGCGGGAAGATCCGCAAGAACTACATCAAGATCATGCTGGAGGACCGGGTGCTGGTGGAGCTCCCGCCGTACGACCTGACACGCGGCCGGATCGTGTTCCGCTACCGGAACTAGCGGCGTCCGGCACCTCCTTCGGCAGCTGACCCGGGGCCCCGGTCACGGCGCTTCCGTGACCGGGGTGGCGCGCCCGCGCAGCCTCACATCCGGGATCTCAGCACGTCGACTTCGCAGCCCGGCGCGGTCGGGTCGAAGCCGTGCTCGATCAGCCAGCGAACCGCGAGCAGGCTGCGCAACGACCACCACGCGCGGATCACCTCGAGGTCGACATCGGCGCCATAGCCGGCGACGACGTCAGCGAGGTGTTCCTCGTGTCCGAGCGTCAGCGTGGCGAGGTCGAACAGGGCGTCGCCCTGGCCCGCCTCGGACCAGTCGATGATGCCCGTGATCTCGTCGCGGTCGACGAACACGTGCGTGATCTGCAGGTCGCCGTGCGTGAACACCGGAGTCCACGGCCGGATCGCGGCCTCGGCGACCTTGCGGTTGCGGGTGACCAGGTCGGCGGGGAGGACACCATTCGTCACGAGCCGCTCGCACTCGCCGTCGAGTTCCGCCGCCAGTTTGCCAGGGTCCCGGCCGCCCCGACCGGGCCAGGGCGGCAAGGGCGCGTCGTGCAACTTCCGGACGGCGGCACCCGCGGCGGCCCACGCCGCCGGCGACGCGGTCGACGGCTCGCCGAGACGGCCGAGCGCCGTGCCCGGGACCGCGGCGATCGCGAGTACGGGCGGCTTGCGCCACAGGACCTTCGGGGTCGGGACCGGCGCCAGGGCCATGGCCTCGACCTCGACGTCGATGCGGGCCTGATCGGCATCCACCTTCAGGAACACGTCGCCGACACTCAGGGTCGCGCGCTCGGAATGGGCGACGACGACCTCGACCTCATCCATGAGCGACCAGTATCCCGGCAGTGGTCGTCGACGTCGCCTGGTTTGTCGCATGCGATCGCGCGGGTTCGTCCGCGTCAGGGGCGCGGTCCGGAAGCGGCGCGGTCGGCCGAGCCGCCGGCGCCGAGCGGCCCGGTGCAGGGGACGGGCTCGGTGGCCTCCAGGCGGGGCAGCTCGTGGCGGGACACCCGCAGCACCACGGCCGGCAGGGCCGCGCGCACGGGCTGGGCGAGCCGCAGCCACGCCGGGGCGTACACGGCGGTCCTGCGGCGCTCCAGGCCCCGGACCAGGCGGGCGGCGATGGTGTCGACGCTGTACACCCGGCGGGCCGGCGGGGGCATGTGGGCACGCAGTTCGCGCAGGACGGCGTACCGGTCGGCGGCGCGGATCATGTCGGTGTCCGTCCAGCTGGGATAGGCGACGCCCACACCGACCCCCCGGTGCGCCACCTCGGCCCGCAGGGAATGCGCGAAGGCCTCGACCCCGGCCTTGGAGGCGCAGTAGGCACTCATCAGAGGGGCGGCGCCGATCGATGCCAGGGAGGCGACCTGGAGGAAGAAACCGGCCGTCTCGAGCAGGTCCGGCAGAAATGCCCGGGCCGTCTGGGCGCTGCCGGTGAGGTTGACGTCGATCACCCTGCGCCAGGCGGCCGGGTCCGAGGCGAGGAACATGCCGCCCTCGGCGATGCCCGCGTTCGCCACCACGGCCGAGGGACGCCCGAGGCCGGTTCGGACCGTCTGGGCCGCGGCGGTCAGGGCGGCGGGATCGGTGATGTCGACCTCGAGGGCCAGGGCCGGGCCCGGCAGGGACGCGGCGACCTCGTCCAGGGCGGCCTTCTCATGGCCGAGGAGCGCCACCCGGGCACCCCGCCGGGCGACTTCGTGGGCCATCGACGCGCCCAGGCCGCGGGCGGCTCCGGTGATGACGACCGTGCGCTCGGCGAGCGGACTGCTGCGCATGGGCTGCCCTTCTTTCGGTCTCTGAGCGGGTCTCGGCCGTCGCCTCCTGTTCCGCGAGTCGTGCGCCGGGTGAAGTACGCGCCGGGCGAGCCGGAGGGCACCCCGTGGCATCCGCCGTCCTGTCCTCCTGTCCCTCCGTCCTCCTGCCCTCGTACCCCTGCGTCCTCCCCACTGCGTCAGCGCTTGGTTCCCGTGCGGTCGCGCTGCGCCAGGAGCCGTTGGACGCTGGCGAGGCCGGGTGGCCGGTGGCGGCGCAGCGCGGCCCGGGCGGCGTTGGCTCCGGGTGCGCCGTGCACGCCGCCGCCCGGATGGGCCCCGGAGGAGGCCAGGAAGAGGCCCGGCACCGGGGTCTCCGGGCGTCCGGTGCCGGGGACGGGGCGGAAGACGAGCTGCTGGTGTATCGCGGTGGTGCCCCCGTTGATGGCGCCGCCGGCCAGATTGCCGTCGAGCGCCTCGATGGTCGGGGGCGCGAGGATGCGGCGGGCGCGGATCAGGGCGCGAAAGCCGGGCGCGAACCGTTCCACCTGGCGTTCGACCCGGTCGGCCATGATTTCCTGTTCCTTGGTGTCCCACCGGCCGGTGATGCCCTCGTCGGCGGCGTCGGCGGCGATCTCGTGGGGGATGTGGGTGTAGGCCCAGGCGGACTCGGTGCCCTGCGGGGAGCGGGTGGCGTCGGCGGTGGTCATCTGGCCGAAGATCGCGAAGGGACGGTCCGGGACCTGTCGCATCGCGATCTGCGCGGCGAAGCGGGTGAGCTCGTCGAGGCCGTCGGCGAGGTGCACGGTCCCGGCCCGGGAGGCCTGCTCGGCCTGCCAGGGCACCGGGCCGTCCAGCGCCCAGTCCACCTTGAACGTGGCGAAGTCCCACTGGAAGCGCCGCAGATCGTCCAGCATCTGCGCGGGCAGGTGCGCGGGCTCGACGAGTTCCCCGTACAGGGCGGGCACCGACACGTCCGCCAGCACCGCCCGGCGAGCCGCGACGGTGTCCCCCGCCGCCGTGCGCACACCGACGGCCCGGCCGCCGCGGACGACGATCCGCTCGGCGCGCCGGCCGCAGCGCACCCGGCCGCCCCGGGTCTCCAGGCGTTTGACGAGGGCCCTGGTCAGCGCGCCGGAGCCGCCTTCCGGGACGGGGAAGCCGTAGGTCTGTCCCAGCATGGTCATCAGCCAGCCGAAGCCGCCGCTGCCGGCCGATTCCGGGGCGAGGTCGGCGTGCAGGGCGTTCCCGGCCAGCAGCAGCCGGCCGCCCTGGCCGCGGAACTCCTCCTCGCCCAGGCGGCGCACCGGCAGCACCAGGGAGCGTGCCATGCGCAGTCCGCCCGCAGCCCGCAGCCGCAACGCCAGCCGGGCCCCGGCGCGGACGGGCGGGAACGGGGTGAACAAGGCGTCCAGGAGGTCGGGCCGCAGGTGCTGCCACACGTCGTGCAGCCGCTGCCAGGCTGCCCCGTCGCCCGGGGCGAAGGTCTCGACGGACGCCGCGGTCGTCTCGATGTTCCGGTCGAGGAGGGCACAGCTGCCGTCGGCGAGGGGGTGCGCCAGCACACTGGGCGCGTGGCTCCACCGCAGTCCGTGGTCCTGGAGGCGCAGCGCGGCCAGGACGGGCGAGGCGGCGGCCAGTGGGTAGAAGGAGCTGAACAGGTCGTTGACGAACTCGGGGTCGACGCCCCGGTCGTGGCGCACCGCGCCGCCCGGCTCGGGCTGCTCCTCCAGTACCTCGACGCTCCACCCGGCGTCCGCCAGCAGGTTGGCGGCCACCAGGCCGTTGGGCCCCGCGCCGATCACCACGGCGTCAGGCATGGTGGGCTCCGCCCGTGTCGGACCCCACGGTCACCTGGCCCAGGGCGCGGCGCGCTCCGCCCGCGTCCCGGGCCTCGCCCTCACACAGTTCGGCCAGCCGGGCCAGCATGGCGCGGTGGCGCAGCTGGATCAGGGCTTCGAAGCCCACGTTGTGCATCCGGCCGCCGGCCCCGCTCAGGGGGTGCTCGTCCACGATCACCAGGCAGTGCTCGCCCCACGGCCGCAGTTCGATCGCGATGCGGGCCGTCCCCAGCACACCGGCGTGGGCCTCCAGCTCCAGCCGGGTGCCTTCCTCGTGGTGGCGGACGACCGTCTCGTTGTCGAGCCGCACCGGTCCGAGGCGGACCTGGAAGCGGATCGCCGCGCCGGTACGGGGCCACTGCCCACGCAGCGGGTGGGTCTCGGAGGTTCCCACCACCCACTCCGCGTAGCGGCTTCCGTCGGCGAGGACGGCCCACACGTCGCGCGGGCTGACTCGGATCAGTCGATGGCGAACGGCCACGGATACCTCCATGTGCTGCCCGGACCGGTTGGTCCTTCGTCCGGCCCGAGTGCCCCGGCGGCACCCGTTCAACAGCGCGGGTGCGATGACGTCACCCTTTTCGACGAGCGCGCGGCAGTACAGGGTGAGAGCGCTCTCGACCGGCGTACGGACGGCACAGCCCGTTCAAGCTGTGCACTCATCGGCCGCCCCGCACATTTCCCGGCTTTACCTCTTGACGACCTGGATGCCGTGGAGCACATTGACGGCACCTTGAGAGCGCTCTCACCCTCCCCACTCCGTATCCGAGAGGCATCCCCACATGAGTGACACCTCCGGCAGACTCCGCGCTCGGCACCCCTTCCGGCGGGCGTTCGCCGCCGTCGTCGGCACCCTCGGCCTCGCGGCGGCCGCGACCACCGCGGCGACCCCGTCCGCGAACGCCTCCGCCCCGCCGCCCCCGTCGGGCTGGAACCAGCTCTTCCTGGACGACTTCACCGGTCCCGCCGGCAGCGGCGTCAACACGTCGAACTGGCGGTACGCGACGGGCAAGGGCTACCCGGGCGGCCCCGCCAACTGGGGCACCGGCGAGATCGAGACGATGACGAGCAGCACGGACAACGTCTCGCTCGACGGCAACGGCAATCTGCGCATCACCCCGCGACGGGACAGCGCCGGCAACTGGACCTCCGGCCGTATCGAGACCAACCGCACCGACTTCCAGCCCCCGGCAGGCGGCAAGCTCCGGGTCGAGTCGCGCATCCAGGTACCGAACGTCACGGGCGCGGCGGCCAAGGGCTACTGGCCCGCCTTCTGGATGCTGGGCGGCCCCTACCGCGGCAACTACTGGAACTGGCCGGGCGTCGGCGAGCTGGACATCATGGAGAACACCCAGGGCATGAACACGGTGTTCGCGACGATGCACTGCGGTACCTCGCCGGGCGGCCCCTGCAACGAGACCAGCGGGATCGGCAGTTCGACCACCTGCCAGGGGACGTCCTGCCAGGCCGGCTTCCACACCTACGGGATGGAGTGGGACCGCTCCACGAATGTCGAGGAGATCCGGTTCTACCTCGACGGCGTCAACTATCACACCGTGCGCGCCGACCAGGTCGACGCGACCACCTGGCGGAACGCCACCGACCACGGCTTCTTCGTCATCCTCAACGTGGCGATGGGCGGCGGCTTCCCGGACGCGTTCGGCGGCGGTCCGGACGCCGGGACGCAAGCAGGCCACGCGATGGTCGTCGACTACGTCCAGGTCCTGTCGTCCGGCGGCGGCACCACACCTCCGCCGGCCGGCAACCGCGACGCCTTCTCCACCATCCAGGCGGAGTCCTACGACGGCCAGTCCGGAGTGAGCACCGAGTCGACGTCCGACTCCGGCGGCGGCCAGAACGTCGGCTCCCTGGCCAATGGCGACTGGCTGCACTTCAAGGGCGTGAACTTCGGTTCCTCGGCGGCCCGGCAGTTCACCGCGCGGGTCGCGAGCGGCGCGGCGAGTGGTGTCAGCGGGCTGGTCGAGGTGCGGCTGGACAGCCGGAGCAACGCACCCGTCGGGAGTTTCGCGGTGGGCAGCACCGGCGGCTGGCAGTCCTGGCGGACGATCCCTGCGAACATCAGCTCCGTGACGGGGACGCACGACGTGTATCTGACCTTCACCAGCGGTCAGCCGCAGGACTTCGTCAACGTCAACTGGTTCACGTTCGGGCACTGATTCGGGCACTGACCGTCCTCGGCCGGGGGCTCCACGCGCGCGTGGGGCCCCTTCTCGCTGCCCTCAGCGCAGGTCCGCCCGGAACGCCGCCGGGGTCTGGTCCGTGTGCTGGTGGAAGAACTTGGAGAAGTTGGCGGCGTCGGGGAAGCCGACCGCCGCGCCGACCCGGCCGATCGGCAGGTCGGTGTGGGCGAGAAGCCGTTTGGCCTCCAGGACGACGCGCTTGTCGATGAAGGCCTTGGGGGTGTCGCCGGTGGCGGCGCGGACCGCGCGGACCAGGGTGCGGCGGGAGTAACCGAGCGCGTCGGCGTAGGCGCTGACGCTGTGGTTGGTGGCGAAGTCCCGCTCCACCGCGCCCCGGAAGAGGGTGAAGGTGGAGTCGGACGGCCGGCGAACGGACTCCGCGCTCGCGGCCAGATGGGCGAGTCGCAGCAGGAACGCCGTCAGCGAGTGGCGCAGCACGGCGGTGTGCAGGCTGAGCGGCAGGGTGGCCGTGTCCTCGTACTCGCGGCGCAGTTGGCCGAGCGAGTTCCGCAGGCCGGCGAGTTGCGCCGGCTCGGGTCTCAGCAGGGGCGGCAGGTCGTAGCGGTACAGGCCGGTGGCCTCCACGGTGGCGCGGGGCAGGAAGCCCGGCTGCATGGTCAGCACCGTTCCGCGGTACTCGCTGCCCGGCGAGAACCGATGGACCTGCCCCGGGCGGATCCACAGCAGGTCCCCGGCCATGGCCTCGTGCTCGGTGAAGTCGACCATGTGCCGGACCGGGCCCTCGCCGAAGAGCATCACGACATGGAAGTCGATGCGGTGCACGCGCTCCAGCGGCGCGTCGGCGTGCCAGGTGCGGCCGGTGCCCATCGGGCCGACCTGCATACCGACGCCGCCGACGCTCAGCTCGACCGGGAAGGGGAACGTATCGATCCCGTCGCCGCCCTGGATGTCTCTGTCCGCCGTATCCGCCATATCCGCCATGTCCGCCTCGTGCCGCCCCGTTCGCGCGCCGCGCCGCCGCCGGGTGTCCCACTTTCACCACAGGCTGGCACACGGCGACCTTCCTTCCAATAAGTCAGACTTTTAGTTTTGAACGCGTCAGACCAGCCACTTCGCTCTTATCGAGGACTTCTTGAAGATGAGCACGCAGACAGCGGACCGCTTCGAATGGACCGAACTCGACCGGCGTGCCGTCGACACCGCCCGCCTGCTGGCGGCGGACGCCGTCCAGCGGGTCGGGAACGGCCATCCCGGCACCGCGATGAGCCTGGCACCGGCCGCCTACACGATCTTCCAGAAGGTGATGCGGCACGACCCCGCCGACCCGGAGTGGGCCGGCCGTGACCGCTTCGTCCTCTCCCCCGGTCACACCTCGCTGACCCTCTACACGCAGCTGTACCTCGCGGGCTACGAGCTGGAGCTGGACGACCTGAAGGCGTTCCGCACACACGGCTCCCGGACCCCCGGGCACCCCGAGTACGGGCACACCGCGGGCGTGGAGACCACCACGGGCCCGCTCGGCCAGGGCGTCGCGAACGCGGTCGGCATGGCGATGGCGGCCCGTTACGAGCGCGGCCTGTTCGACCCGGAGGCTCCCGAGGGCGAGTCGCCCTTCGACCACACGATCTGGGCGATCGTCTCCGACGGCGACCTCCAGGAGGGCGTCTCCGCCGAGGCCTCCTCGCTGGCCGGCCACCAGAAGCTCGGCAACCTGGTCTTCCTCTACGACGACAACCACATCTCCATCGAGGGCGACACCGCGACCGCGTTCTCCGAGGACGTGCTGAAGCGCTACGAGGCGTACGGCTGGCACGTGCAGCGGATCGAGCCGCAGGACGACGGTGACGTCGACGTGCGCGCGCTGTACGCGGCGCTGCAGGCGGCCCGGGCCGAGACCGGGCGGCCTTCGATCATCGCGATGCGCACCATCATCGCCTGGCCCGCCCCGAACGCGCGGAACACCGAGGCCTCGCACGGCTCGGCGCTCGGCGCGGACGAGGTCGCCGCCACCAAGCGCGTCCTCGGCTTCGACCCGGAGCAGAGCTTCGCGGTCGCCGACGAGGTGCTGGCCCACACCCGCGGGGCCCTGGACCGGGGCGCCGAGGCGCACGCCGTCTGGGACAAGCGGATCGCCGCCTGGCGCGGCGAGAACCCGGAGCGCGCCGTCACCTTCGACCGGGTCAGCAAGGGCGAGCTGCCCGCGGGCTGGGAGGACGCCCTGCCGGTGTTCGAGCCCGGCAAGGCGGTCGCCACCCGTGCCGCGTCCGGCAAGGTGCTCCAGGCCCTCGGCGGGGTTCTCCCCGAGCTGTGGGGCGGTTCGGCCGACCTGGCGGGCTCCAACAACACCACGATCGACAAGGCCAGCTCCTTCCTCCCCACGGGCAACCCGCTGCCGGAGGCCGACCCCTACGGCCGCACGGTCCACTTCGGCATCCGCGAGTTCTCCATGGCCGCGGAGATGAACGGCATCGCGCTGCACGGCAACACGCGGATCTACGGCGGCACCTTCCTGGTGTTCTCCGACTACATGCGCAACGCGGTCCGTATGTCGGCCCTGATGCAGCTGCCGGTGACGTACGTGTGGACGCACGACTCCATCGGCCTGGGCGAGGACGGCCCGACCCACCAGCCGGTCGAGCACCTGGCCGCGCTGCGGGCGATCCCGGGCCTGAACGTCGTCCGTCCGGCCGACGCCAACGAGACCGCCATCGCCTGGGCCGAGATCCTCCGGCGGCACTCCACCGATCCGGCCCCGCACGGCCTCGCGCTCACCCGCCAGGGCGTGCCGACGTACGAGCCGAACCCGGAAGCGGCGCGCGGCGGTTACGTGAGGTTCGAGGCGGAAGGCGGCGAGCCCCAGGTGATCCTGATCGCCACCGGTTCCGAGGTGCACGTCGCCGCCGACGCGCGTGAGCGCCTCCAGGCGGCGGGCGTGCCCACCCGCGTGGTGTCCATGCCGTCCGTGGAGTGGTTCGAGGAGCAGCCGCGCGCCTACCGCGACCGTGTCCTGCCGCCGTCCGTGAAGGCCCGGGTCGCGGTCGAGGCCGGGATCGGCCTGACCTGGTACCGGTTCGTGGGCGACGCGGGACGCATCGTCTCCCTGGAGCACTTCGGCGCCTCCGCCGACGCGAAGACCCTGTTCGCCGAGTTCGGCTTCACCCCCGAGAACGTCGTCGCCGCGGCCCGTGCGTCCCTCGACGCCGTGCGCGGCTGATCCGACCGCCCGAAAGAAGATGATCACTGTGACCGAAGCGACCGCGAGCGCGGGAGCACTCAAGCGCCTGTCCGACGAGGGCGTGTCGATCTGGCTGGACGACCTGTCCCGCCGGCGGATCGAGTCCGGCAACCTGGCCGAGCTCGTCGCCACGAGGAACGTCGTCGGCGTCACCACCAACCCGTCCATCTTCCAGGCCGCCATCGGCTCCGGGGAAGGTTACGAGGAGCAGCTCGCGGACCTGGCCGTGCGGGGCGTCACCGTGGACGAGGCCGTCCGCATGATGACGACCGCCGACGTGCGGGCCGCCGCCGACGTCCTGCGGCCGGTGTACGACGCCACCGGCGGCCGGGACGGCCGGGTGTCCATCGAGGTCGACCCGCGCCTGGCCCACGACACGACGGCGACCGTCGCGGAGGCCCGGCAGCTGGCCTGGCTGGTGGACCGCCCCAACGTGATGATCAAGATCCCGGCGACGAAGGCCGGCCTGCCGGCGATCACCGAGGTGATCGGGGCGGGCATCAGTGTGAACGTGACACTGATCTTCTCGCTGGAGCGCTACCGCGAGGTGATGGACGCCTACCTCGCCGGGCTGGAGAAGGCCCAGGCGGCCGGTCACGACCTGTCGGGCATCCACTCGGTCGCGTCCTTCTTCGTCTCCCGCGTCGACTCCGAGATCGACAAGCGGCTGACGCTGCTGGGCACGGACGAGGCCCTCGCCCTGAAGGGCAGGGCGGCGCTGGCGAACGCGCGGCTGGCCTACGAGGCGTACGAGGAGGTCTTCGCCGGGGCACGCTGGCAGGCCCTGGGAGGCGCCCGTGCGAACCGGCAGCGCCCCCTTTGGGCCTCCACCGGTGTGAAGGACCCCGCCTACAAGGACACCCTGTACGTGGACGAGCTGGTCGCTCCGGGCACGGTCAACACCATGCCGGAGGCCACGCTGGACGCCGTCGCCGACCACGGCGGCGTCCAGGGCGACACCGTCACCGGCGGTTACGCCCAGGCGCGCGCCGATCTGGCGGCCGTGGCACGGCTGGGCATTGCATACGACGAGGTGGTGCGGCAACTGGAGTACGAGGGCGTGGCCAAGTTCGAGGTGGCCTGGCAGGACCTGCTGGACGCGGTCACCAAGTCCTTGAACAGCAAGGGAGTTGACGCGGAATGAGCGAGGGGATCCCCCAGACGGCCGAGCAGGAGACCAAGGGGACCAAGGAGGACAAGGAGGCTCGGGCCGCCCAGGAGGCGGCCGGGGTGGAACAGACCGGGGTGAGCGGCCACGTGGCCCCGCCCGCGGAGCACGGCGACCCCGACTTCACCAACCCGCTGCGCGACGCCCAGGACCGCCGTCTGCCCAGGATCGCCGGCCCCTCCGGGCTCGTCATCTTCGGCGTGACCGGCGACCTGTCCCGCAAGAAGCTGATGCCGGCCGTGTACGACCTGGCCAACCGCGGTCTGCTGCCGCCGGGCTTCTCGCTGGTGGGTTTCGCCCGCCGGGACTGGGAGGACCAGGACTTCGCGCAGGTGGTGCACGACGCGGTCCGTGAACACGCCCGGACCCCGTTCCGCGAGGAGGTCTGGCAGCAGCTCGCCGAGGGCATGCGCTTCATCCCGGGCGACTTCGACGACGACACGGCGTTCAAGCAGCTGCGCTCCGCCGTCGACGAGCTGGACGCCTCCCGGGGCACCGGCGGCAACTACGCCTTCTACCTCTCGGTGCCGCCGAAGTTCTTCCCCAAGGTCGTCCAGCAGCTGAAGAAGCACGGGCTGGCGGGCGCCCCCGGGGACTCCTGGCGCCGCGCGGTCATCGAGAAGCCGTTCGGGCACGATCTGACGTCGGCCGAGGAGCTCAACTCGATCGTGCACGACGTGTTCGATCCCGAGCAGGTCTTCCGCATCGACCACTACCTCGGCAAGGAGACCGTCCAGAACATCCTGGCGCTGCGCTTCGCCAACCAGATGTTCGAACCGATCTGGAACCGGTCGTACGTCGACCACGTGCAGATCACCATGGCCGAGGACATCGGCATCGGCGGCCGGGCCGGGTACTACGACGGCATCGGCGCCGCCCGTGACGTCATCCAGAACCACCTGCTCCAGCTGATGGCGCTCACCGCCATGGAGGAGCCGGCCGCCTTCGACGCGGCGTCGCTGCTCACCGAGAAGCTGAAGGTGCTGCGGGCCGTGCGGCTGCCGGAGGACCTGGGCCGGCACACCGTGCGCGGTCAGTACGCGGCGGCCTGGCAGGGCGGCACGAAGGTCAGCGGGTACCTGGAGGAGGAGGGCATCGACCAGTCCTCCACGACCGACACGTACGCCGCGGTCAAGCTCCAGGTCGACAACCGCCGCTGGGCCGGCGTCCCGTTCTACCTGCGCACCGGCAAGCGGCTCGGCCGCCGGGTGACGGAGATCGCCGTGGTCTTCCAGCGGGCCCCGCACTCCCCCTTCGACTCCACCGCGACCGAGGAGCTGGGCTCCAACGCGATCGTCATCCGCGTCCAGCCGGACGAGGGCATGACGGTCCGGTTCGGCTCCAAGGTGCCGGGTACGTCGATGGAGATCCGGGACGTGACGATGGACTTCGCCTACGGCGAGTCGTTCACCGAATCGAGCCCGGAGGCGTACGAACGGCTGATCCTGGATGTCCTCCTGGGCGACGCCAACCTGTTCCCCCGTCACCAGGAAGTGGAAGAGTCCTGGAAGATCCTCGACCCGATCGAGCAGTACTGGGCCACGCACGGCCGGCCCGCGCAGTACGCCTCGGGCAGTTGGGGACCCGCGGAAGCCGACGAGATGCTCGCACGAGACGGACGGAGCTGGCGCAGGCCATGAAGATCGACCTGACCGACACCACGGCAAGCAAGATCAACAAGGCGCTGGTGCAGGGCCGCCGCGCCATCGGCACACCGGCCGTGGGCATGGTCCTGACGATGGTGATCGTCACGGACGAGGAGAACGCCTACGACTCGATCAAGGCGGCCGAGGAGGCCTCGCACGAGCACCCCTCGCGCACCCTGGTCGTCATCAAGCGGCAGGCCCGCACGCCGCGCGACCGCACCCAGTCCCGGCTGGACGCCGAGGTCCGGGTGGGCGCCGACGCGGGCACCGGCGAGACGGTGGTGCTGCGCACCTACGGCGAGGTGTCCGACCACGCCGACTCGGTGGTGCTGCCGCTGCTGCTGCCGGACGCGCCGGTGGTGGTGTGGTGGCCGGTGGAGGCTCCCGAGGTGCCCTCGAAGGACCCGCTCGGGGCGCTGGCCCAGCGGCGGATCACCGACCTGTACGCGGTCGCGAACCCCCTGGAGGCGCTCCGGAGCCGGGTCCGCTCCTACGCGCCCGGCGACACCGACCTCGCGTGGACCCGGCTGACGCCCTGGCGTTCCATGCTGGCGGCGGCGCTGGACCAGGCCCGGGCACGGGTCATCTCGGCGGCCGTGGAGGCCGAGGCCGAGAACCCGGCCGCCGAGCTGCTGGCCCGCTGGCTGGAGGCCCGGCTGCACGTCCGGGTCGACCGGGTGGTCACCGGCGGGCCGGTCGTGACCGCGGTCCGCCTGGGCACGGAGCGGGGCGAGATCGTCATCGACCGCCCCGAGGGGCCGCTGGCGACGCTGACCCTGCCGGGCCAGCCCTCCCGGACCCTCGCGCTGAAGGTCCGTGCCACCTCCGAACTCATCGCCGAGGAGCTCAGGCGCCTCGACGCGGACGAGATGTACGCCATCGCCCTGAACGGCGAGGCAACCGAGGAGACCCCTGCTCATGTCTGACCCGCTGTCCGACTCCCCCGAGCTCACCCGGCGGCCCGAGTGGGCCGCCCTGGAGGACCACCGCACGGACGCCCTGCCGCAGCCGGACCTGCGCGACCTGTTCGCGGCGGACCCGGGGCGCGCCGAGCGCTACGTCGTGCGCGTGGGCGATCTGCGGATCGACTACTCCAAGCACCTGGTCACGGACGAGACGCTGGCCCTGCTCCAGGAGCTGGCCACCGCCACCGACGTGTTCGGGCTGCGCGACGCCATGTTCCGCGGCGAGAGGATCAACACCACCGAGGACCGGGCGGTGCTGCACACCGCCCTGCGGGCGCCGCGGGACGCGGTGATCGAGGTCGACGGCGAGAACGTCGTCCCGGGTGTGCACGCCGTGCTCGACAAGATGGCCAGCTTCGCGGACCGGGTCCGCTCCGGCGAGTGGACCGGCCACACCGGCAAGCGCATCCGCAACGTCGTCAACATCGGCATCGGCGGTTCCGACCTCGGGCCGGCGATGGCGTACGAGGCGCTGCGGCCGTTCACGGCCCGGGATCTGACGTTCCGCTTCGTGTCGAACGTGGACGGCTCCGACCTGCACGAGGCGGTGCGGGACCTGGATCCGGCGGAGACGCTGTTCATCGTCGCCTCCAAGACCTTCACCACGATCGAGACCATCACCAACGCGACCTCGGCGCGCTCCTGGCTGCTGAACGGTCTGGGTGGCGACGAGAAGGCCGTGGCCCGGCACTTCGTCGCCCTGTCGACGAATGCCGGGAAGGTGTCCGGGTTCGGCATCGACACGGCCAACATGTTCGAGTTCTGGGACTGGGTCGGCGGCCGCTACTCCTACGACTCCGCGATCGGCCTGTCCCTGATGATCGCCATCGGCCCGGACCGGTTCCGGGAGATGCTGGACGGGTTCCGCATCGTCGACGAGCACTTCCGCAACGCCCCCGCCGAGGCCAACGCCCCGCTCATCATGGGCCTGCTGGGCATCTGGTACGGCAACTTCCACGACGCCCAGTCGCACGCGGTGCTGCCGTACAGCCACTACCTGTCGAAGTTCACCGCCTACCTCCAGCAGCTCGACATGGAGTCCAACGGCAAGTCGGTGGACCGCGCGGGCCGTCCCGTCCGGTGGCAGACGGGTCCGGTGGTGTGGGGCACGCCCGGCACCAACGGGCAGCACGCCTACTACCAGCTCATCCACCAGGGCACCAAGCTGATCCCGGCCGACCTGATCGGCTTCGCCCGGCCGGTCGCCGAGCTGAGCGACGAACTCAAGGCGCAGCACGACCTGCTGATGGCCAACCTGTTCGCGCAGGGGCAGGCGCTCGCCTTCGGCAAGACCGCCGAGGAGGTGCGGGCCGAGGGCGTGCCCGAGGAGCAGGTCCCGCACCGCACCTTCAAGGGCAACCACCCCACCACGACGATCCTGGCCACCGAACTGACCCCGTCGGTCCTGGGCCAGCTCGTCGCGCTCTACGAGCACAAGGTGTTCGTGCAGGGCGCGGTGTGGAACATCGACTCCTTCGACCAGTGGGGCGTGGAGCTCGGCAAGGTCCTCGCCAAGCGCGTCGAGCCCGCCCTGACCGAGGGCGCTGACGTCCCCGGTCTCGACCCGTCCACGGCCGCGCTGGTGGCCGCCTACCGCAATCTTCGGGAAGTGAACTGACATGCAGATCGGTCTTGTGGGTCTCGGCAAGATGGGCGGCAACATGCGCGAGCGCCTGCGCAACGCCGGCCACACCGTCGTCGGCTACGACACCAACCCGGACAAGTCCGACGTGGCGAGTCTGGCCGACCTGGTCAACCAGCTGGAGGCGCCGCGCACGGTCTGGGTCATGGTCCCGGCCGGCGACCCCACCCAGCACGTCATCGACCGTCTGGCGGACCTCCTCAAGCCGTACGACACGGTGGTCGACGGCGGCAACTCCCGCTGGACGGACGACGAGAAGCACGCCGAGGAGCTGAGCAAGCGCGGCATCGGCTTCGTCGACGCGGGCGTCTCGGGCGGTGTGTGGGGCCTGAAGAACGGCTACGCCCTGATGGTCGGCGGCGAGAAGGAGTACGTCGAACGGCTGCAGCCGATCTTCGACGCGCTCAAGCCGGAGGGTCCGTACGGCTACGTCCACGCGGGCAAGGTGGGCGCCGGGCACTTCGCGAAGATGGTCCACAACGGCATCGAGTACGCCATGATGCAGGCCTACGCCGAGGGCTGGGAGCTGCTGGAGGCCGTGGACTCGGTGGACAACGTCCGCGAGGTGTTCCGCTCCTGGCAGGACGGCACCGTGATCCGCTCCTGGCTGCTCGACCTCGCGGTCAACGCGCTCGACGAGGACGAGCACCTGGAGAACCTCCGGGGATTCGCCCAGGACTCCGGGGAGGGACGCTGGACCGTGGAGGCCGCGATCGACAACTCCGTGCCACTGCCCGCGATCACCGCCTCCCTGTTCTCCCGGTTCGCCTCCCGGCAGGACGACTCGCCGCAGATGAAGATGATCGCGGCGCTGCGCAACCAGTTCGGCGGGCACGCCGTCGAAGCCGCGAAGAAGGCGTAGCACTGTGGGAGATCTGCTGCTGGTCCGCCACGGCGAGACGGAGTGGAGCCGGAGCGGACAGCACACCAGTTACACCGACCTGCCCCTCACCCCGCGCGGTGAGGAGCAGGCCAGGTCGCTCGCTCCGCTCCTGGCCGGCCGTCGCTTCGCGCTGGTCCTCACCAGCCCCCTCGACCGCGCCCGACGCACCGCCGAACTGGCGGGACTGACGGGCGCCGGCCGGGAGGCGGACCTGCACGAGTGGTACTACGGCGCCTACGAGGGCGTCACCACCGAGGAGATACACCGCGACCGCCCCGACTGGGACCTGTGGACCCACGGTGCGCCGCCCGGCCCCGAGGGCAGTCCGGGCGAGTCCCCGGACGAGGTCGGCGCAAGGGCCGACCGCGTGCTGGCCCGGGTGACGGCGGCGCTGCCCGAGGGCGACGTGATGCTGGTGGCGCACGGCCACTTCCTGCGCGTCCTGACGGCCCGCCGGCTGGGTCTGACACCGGCCGAGGGAAGGCTGTTCCGGCTGGAGACGGGCACGGTCAGCCGGCTGTCGACCGAGCACGGGCGACCGGTGATCGAGGAGTGGAACACGCGGGCGTAACGCGCCCCGGCCGGGGGCGGGTTGACAGCCCCCGGCCGGGACGTCAGAGTCCCCGCTGATGGAGATCGACAACATGACACCCGCCGAGGAGCGGGTGTGGCGCGCCTTCCCGCGCGGCCAGGACGTGGACTTCCGGGGGCCGGCGGACGAGCGTCCCGGGCGAGGCGCGGACTGGGGCCCGGAACGGACCGTACGCGCGTCCGTGTTGCGGGCCCTGCTGCTGAGCGCGCCGCAGGAGGACGGGGAGACCGCCGCCCTCAGACTGGGGGGTGCGCGGATCACCGGGGTGCTCGACCTCAAGTACAGCGAAGTCGATCACGCCGTGCGCCTGAGTCACTGCTCCTTCGAGAAGGCCCCCGTGCTGTACGCGGCGCGCGTGCGCCATCTCAACCTGCGCGACTCCGTCCTGCCCGGCCTGGACGCCGCCACGCTGCGGGTGGACGGCGTCCTGCGCATGTCGGACTGCCTGTTCGACGGGCCCGTGCGGCTCGGTGGCGCACAGATCGCCGGGGCGCTGTTCCTGGACCGGGCCGACATGGACGAACGGTCCGCCGGTCAGCCCGCACTCCAGCTCAACCATGTGACCATCGGGGACGGCCTGTCGGCTCCGGGCCTGCGCGCGCGGGGCGGAGTACGGCTGACGGGCGCGTCGGTCGCCGGATCCGTGGACCTGAGCGATGCCCGGCTGCGGGGCGGCACGGGGGAGGTCGTCCTCGACGCGGAGCTGGCCGCGGTGGAAGGCGACGTCCTGCTGCGCGGCGTGGAGGTGTCCGGCTGGATCGGTCTGCGCGGTGCCCGGATCGAGGGCCGCCTCGACCTGTCGCACGCGCGGCTGTCGAACCCCGGTGATGCGGCGCTGCGGGCCAGCAGCTGCACCATCGGGGAGGTCTGGCTGCGCAAGAGCCCGCCCATGGAGGGCACGCTCAACCTGCGCCGCGCCCAGCTGGACGTCCTGTGGCTGGAGCCGGACGTGGTCCCTGAGGAGGTCCTGCTCGACAGCCTCGTCTACACCTCCCTCACCCCGCACGCGCCCGCGGAGCGCCGCCTGGCGATGCTGGAGCGGGACGGCGAGGGCTATGTCCCGCACGCCTACGAGCAGTTGACCGCCGCCTACCGCCGGATCGGCGACGACCAGGCCGCCCGCATGGTCCAGCTCGCCAAACAGCGCCGCCACCGCGGCACGCTGCCCTGGTACGGCCGGCTGTGGGGTCATGTGCAGGACGCCACCGTCGGCTACGGCTTCCGTCCGCTGCGGGCCGCCGGCTGGCTGGTGTCGCTGCTCGTGATCGGCTCCGTCGTCTACGCGCTGCACCACCCGCAGCCGCTGAAGGCGGACGAGGCCCCGGAGTTCAACCCGGTGTTCTACACGTTCGATCTGCTGCTGCCGGTGATCTCCTTCGGGCAGGAGGGAGCGTTCGCCCCCACCGGCGGGTACCAGTGGCTCGCCTACGCCCTCGTGCTCACGGGCTGGATCCTCGCCACCACCGTCGTCACCGGCATCACCCGGACCGTCAGCCGCCAGTGAGCGCCCGCACCGCGTGCTGGGCCGCCAGCCGCACCGGGGCGTTGGCCGCGCCGTAACCCCGGTAGCCGTCGTCACGCTGGACCAGTTCGAAGAAGACACGGCCGACGGTGCGGGTGTAGCAGTGCAGGAAGACGCCGTGGGCGTCGCGGTCGTAGAGGATGCCGAGGTCGCGGTAGGTCTCCAGCTCGCCGTCGGGGAGCTCGAAGCGGGCGGCGAGGTCGTCGTAGTAGTTGGCCGGGACGGGCAGCAGAGCGCCGCCGGCGTCGCGGAAGCGGCGGGCCGAGGCGATCACGTCGTCGGTGGCCAGGGCGATGTGCTGGGCGTGCACGGTGTCGTCCGTGGGGGCGGCGCCGACGGTGAGGGCGATCCGGACGCTGCCGTCGGCGTTGGTCACGGCGCGGCTGCGCAGCAGACCGTAGGGGTCGGCGAGGTCCACGCTCTCCTTGCCGTGCAGGCCGAGCACCCCGCGGTGGAAGAGGACCGCCTCGTCGAAGTGGTGCCAGGGCTGGGTGAGGGCGACGTGGTCGATGCGGCGGATGCCCGCCGGCGCGGGCTCCCGGTCCGTGTCCTCGAAGTCGGCCCGCCAGTCGGGCAGGCCCGGGCGGCCGGTGGCGCAGAAGAACAGCTCCGTGCCGTCGGGGGCGGCGACCGCGTCGAGCGGGGCGTCCCCGGGTGCCCGGCGGCGGGGCAGGACGGGAGCCAGCAGCGCCTCGGCACGCTGCGCCGCCGCGGCGGGGTCCGGTGACTCGAGCCCGATCGCGGCGAGCCGGGTGCCGTCGCGGCGGACGACCGGCCCGGTGTTGACGAGGATCCGGGCGTCTCCCTGCTCCCACAGGGCGACGGGCTTGCCCCGATGGCGGGCGGTGCGGGTGAATCCCAGGGCCCCGAGCAGGGCGGTGAGGGGCTCGGCGTCGGGCGTGACCAGCTCGGCGAAGGCGACGCCGGTGGGGACGACCGGTGCGGGCAGTGGCGCCCGGCCCACCGTCTCCTGGAGGACCAGCAGGGAGCGCCGGGCGTCGACGGCGGTCGGGCCGGCCTCGGCCTGCCGGAAGACGTCGTTGAAGACCTCCAGGGAGAGCGGGCCGTCGTAGCCGGTGGCCAGGACGTGCCGCAGCAGGCCGGCGACGTCGAAGCCGCCCTGGCCGGGGAAGCAGCGGTAGTGGCGGCTCCACTGGAGGACGTCCATGGCGAGCAGCGGGGCGTCCGCGAGCTGGAGGAAGAAGATCTTCTCGCCGGGGATGTCCGCTATGCCTTCGAGGTCCTTCGGGTCGGAGCTGCGGGACAGGATGTGGAAGCTGTCCAGGCAGGTGCCGAGGGCGGGGTGGCCGGCCGACTCGACGATGCGCCAGGCGTGGTCGTACGTGCTGACGTGCCGCCCCCAGGCGAGTGCCTCGTAGGCCACCCGGACGCCGCAGTCCCGGGCGAGGTCGGCGAGCCGGCTCAGCTGCTCGGCGGCGAGGGCGTCGTCGTCCACCGCGAGCGGGGAGACGCTGGAGCAGACGAGGACCGTGCCGGCGCCGAGCCTGCGCATCAGCTCGAACTTGTGCCGGGCCCGCCGCAGGTTCCGGGCGAACGCGTCCTCGGGGACGGCCTCGATGTCCCGCATCGGCTGGAAGAGGTCGACGGTGAGGCCGAGGTCGGCGCAGCGGGCGCGGATCTCCTCGGGAGTGAGGGGGCTGGCCAGCAGGTCGTTCTCGAAGATCTCCACCCCGTCAAAGCCGGCCCGGGCGGCGGCGTCAAGCTTCTCGGTGAGGGACCCGCTGAGGGAGACGGTGGCGATGGACGTACGCACGGAGACACCCCTCTCTAGTTCGTGGCCCCTACGGCGCCGGCCAGTTCGGTCAGGTCCGCCAGCATGTGTGCGGCGTCGGGTTCCCGGCCGGTGAACAGGCGGAACGCGTCGGCGGCCTGGAAGGCGGCCATGCCGCCGCCGTCGAGGGTGGCGCAGCCCAGTGCGCGGGCGGTGCGCAGCAGTTCGGTCTCCAGCGGGCGGTAGACCACCTCGGCGACCCAGAGCCCGGGGCGGAGCAGCTCGGCGGGCAGGGGCAGGCCGGGGTGGGCCGCCATGCCGGTCGGCGTGGCGTGCACGATGCCGTCGGCCTGTGCGAGCAGCCCGGCCTGCCGGTCCGGGGGGGCGGCCGCCGCGCGGCCCCGGCCGAACGCGCGGTTCAGGGAGCCGGCCAGAGCGGCGGCCCGCTCGGGCAGGGCGTCGACGAGGGTGATCCGCTCGGCGCCGAGGGTGAGCGTGGCGTGTGCGACGGCCGCGCCCGCACCGCCGGCGCCCAGCTGGACGACCCGTTCCAGGGGCGCGTCGGGCAGTCCCCGCGCGAAGGACGCGGCGAAGCCGGTGACGTCGGTGTTGTGGCCGACGGCGCGGCCGTCCTCGAAGACGACGGTGTTGACCGCGCCCAGCGCCTCGGCCTGCGGGGCGAGCGCGTCCAGGTGCTCGATGACGAGCTGTTTGCACGGGTGCGTGATGTTCAGCCCGTCGAAACCGAGGTCGCGGGCGGCACGCACCAGGTCGCCCACCGCCTCCGGCGGCACGCCGAGCGTCTCGATGTCGATCAGCCGGTACAGCAGGCGCAGCCCCTGCCGGCCGGCCTCCCCCTCGTGCAGCGCCGGGCTGAGTGACGGGCCGATGCCGGAGCCGATCAGTCCGACGAGATACGAGTCCTTGGGCACGCGGGCCTCCCGAGCGGCTCACTAATGTACGAACTAGTACGTTAGCTATATCAGCCCGGCACGGGCTCGGGAAGACCCCGCGGGCGGACGTGCCCCTGCTTCTACAATCACCGGCACGGACCCTCCGCCCGAAGGAACCTGATGACCAGCGTCGAAGAACCGGCCCGTCCTGGCGAGCGCGAGCGCGTCCGTGACGCCGCCCGCACCCAGGCGGAGATCCTCGACGTCGCCACGCAGGAGTTCGCCCGGGCCGGCTACGACGGCGCCCGGGTGGACGAGATCGCCGCCCGCACCCGCACCACGAAGCGGATGATCTACTACTACTTCGGCGGCAAGGAACAGCTGTTCACCACGGTGCTGGAACGGGCCTACGGCGTGATCCGGGAAGCCGAGCAGGAGCTCGACGTCGAGCATCTGGACCCGGTGGCGGCCATCCGGCGGCTGGCCGAGGTGACCTTCGACCACCACGAGCAGCACCCGGACTTCATCCGCCTGGTCAGCATCGAGAACATCCACGAGGCGCACCACATCGCGGCGTCCGAGAAGCTCGGCAGGATCGGCTCCCCCGCCCTGGACGTGATCCGCCGCATCCTCGAGGAGGGTCGCAGGTCAGGTCTGTTCACGGCCGATGTGGACGCCGTCGACCTGCACGCGATGATCTCCTCGTTCTGCTTCTTCCGCGTCTCCAACCGGCACACCTTCGGCGCGCTGTTCGGCCGCGACCTGGTCGACCCGGCGCGGCGCACGCAGTACCGCACCATGCTGGGCGACATGGTGATCGCGTACCTCACGGCGGAGCGCGCCTCGGACTGAGACCTCCGGCGCGCGACCTCTTGACACCGGCGGCACACGGGCGCAGCATCACTGGCCAACCCCTACTAACTATCCAGTGGGTTAATTAGCCGCGATCCGGCAGTCCCCCCTCTGCACCGCCCTTTCCCTCACTCCGCCTGTGCCCAGGGTGGAGCCCCCTAAGGAGCCGCCGTGTCCGTCCCCGCCACGCCTCGAGGGGCCGCAGCCCCACCCGGCCAGCCCAGGAAAGCCGCCACCGCCGCCTGGATCGGCAGCGCGCTGGAGTACTACGACTTCTTCATCTACGGCAGCGCCGCCGCGCTGATCTTCCCCGAGGTGTTCTTCGACGAGTCCGACCCGGCCACGGCGACCCTGCTGTCGCTGGCCACGTTCGGCGTCGCGTACGCCGCCCGCCCGGTGGGCGCGCTGGTCCTCGGGCACTTCGGGGACAAGCTGGGCCGCAAGAAGATCATGGTCTTCACGCTGATGCTGATGGGCCTGTCGACGTTCCTCATCGGCTGTCTGCCCACCCGGGCCCAGGCCGGCACCCTCGCCCCGGTCCTGCTGGTGCTGTGCCGGGTGCTCCAGGGCATCTCGGCGGCGGGCGAACAGGCCAGCGCCAACTCCATGACGCTGGAGCACGCACCGCCGGGCCGGCGCGGCTTCTTCACCAGCTTCACCCTCAGCGGCACACAGGGCGGCCAGCTGCTGGCCACGCTGGTCTTCATCCCGATCGCCGCGCTGCCCGAGGAGCAGCTGCTGTCCTGGGGCTGGCGGGTGCCGTTCTGGCTGAGCGTCGCGGTCGCCGTCGTCGGCTACGTCATCCGGCGCAAGCTGGACGAGACCCCGGCCTTCGCCCAGCAGGCCGCCGAGGAGGGTGTCGTGAAGCTGCCGCTCGCGGTGCTGCTGCGCGAGCACTGGGCCGACGTGCTGCGGGTGATCGCGGGTGCGCTGATCGCCTCGGTCAGCACGATCTTCACGGTGTGGGCGCTGGCGTACGCCACGAGCGACGCGGTCGGTATGTCGCGCACCGCCATGCTGTGGGTGGGCGCCCTGGCCAACGTCGTGGCGCTCGCCGCGATCCCGCTGTGGGCCACACTGGCCGACCGGATCGGCCGCCGTCCGGTGTTCCTGATCGGTGCGGCCGGCAGCGCGGTGACCATGTTCCTGTACCTGTGGGCGGTCTCCACCGGCTCCTACCCGCTGACCTTCCTGACGGGCGTCCTCTGCTTCGGTGTGGTCTACAGCGCCGCGAACGGTGTGTGGCCGGCCTTCTACGGCGAGATGTTCAGGACCCGGGTGCGGCTGTCCGGGGTGGCCATCGGCACGCAGATCGGTTTCGCGGCGGCCGGCTTCGCGGTGACGTTCGCCGCGCAGATCGCCGGGCCGGGCGGCGACGACTGGCCGGCGGTGGCCCTGTTCACGGCGGCGCTGTGTGTGCCGCCGGTCATCGCCGCGCTGTCGGCCCGTGAGACGCACCGGGTTCCGACGGAGCAGCTGGGGGTCCGCAACCCGCGGGAGGCCGGTCAGCCGGCGAAGGTGACGGCCTGACCTCCTGAGGACCGCCTGTCATGACGGGCCGGTGTCCGGCGGCGGCCTCAGGACTTGCTGTGCACGATCTGGATCAGATTGCCGCAGGTGTCGTCCAGGACCGCGCTCGTGATGGGGCCCATCTCCACCGGCTCCTGCGTGAAGCGCACCCCCAGGCCGCGCAGCCGCTCGAACTCCGCCCGGACGTCGTCCACGGCGAACGAGGCGGCCGGGATACCGTCCTGCACCAGCGCCGTCTTGTACGGCTGCACCGCGGGGTGGCCCGAGGGTTCGAGGAGCAGCTCGGTCCCCTCGGGGTCCTCCGGTGAGACCACGGTCAGCCACCGGTCCGTTCCCACGGGAACGTCGTGCTTCTTCACGAAGCCCAGCACGTCGGTGTAGAAGCGCCGCGCCTTCTCCTGGTCGTCGACGAAGACGCTGGTGATGTGGATCCTCATGCGCTGTCCTCCGGTGAGTCGGTCCTGAGCCATCGGTTCATGACGCGCTCAAGGGGTTCGGTGTGTTCAGGCCGTGGAACTCGTAGCGGCCCTGGCGCCGTGAAACGACCAGACCCGCCGATTCCGGCACGGCCAGATGCTGACCGATCGCCTGGCGCGAGGCAAGTGGCGACGTGCCCGTCAAATCCCGCACCGGGAGAAAGTCTGAGCCGGTCCGGGCGGGGTATGCCGGTCCTCACCTCGACGAGCACGACGGAGGACGATCGATGGCACAGCTGCGACAAGAGGTCGAACCGGGTGAGGCCGGACTGGATCCGCAGGTGCTGGGCCGCCTGGACCGGCACCTCGCCGGCCTGGTGGACGAGGGGCACCTGCCGGGCTTCCTCGTCTCCATAGCCCGGGGCGGACACGTCGCCCACCTCACGACGCACGGGCTGCGCGACATCGCGGCCGGGCTGCCCGTCGAGTCCGACACACTGTGGCGGGTCTACTCCATGACGAAGCCGGTCACCGCGGTCGCCGCCCTGCTGCTGGTGGAGGAGGGCCGGCTGTCGCTGGACGATCCGGTCGCCGACCACCTGCCGGCGTTCGCCGCCCCACGGGTGTACGAGAGCGGGTCGGGCGCCGACGTCAGGACCCGTCCGGCCGGCGGCCCGATACTCGTCCGGCATCTGATGACCCACACCTCGGGCCTGACCTTCGGCTTCTACCACACCCACCCCGTCGACGCCCTGTACCGCGAGGCCGGTCTGGAGTCGTCGGTGCCGCCGGGTGCCGACCTCGCGGAGACCATCGAGGTGTACGCGAGTCTGCCGCTGCAGTTCGAGCCCGGGACACAGTGGAACTACTCGGTGGCCAGCAATGTCCTGGGCCGGATCATCGAGGTCGTGTCCGGACAGCCGCTCGACGTGTTCTGCGCCGAGCGGATCTTCGGGCCGCTCGGCATGACCGACGCGGGGTTCCACGTCACGGACGAGCAGGCGCCCCGGCTGTCCGAGATGTACGGGGAGAAGGAGGGCGGCGGCATAGCCCCGGCCCCGGGGCTGCCGCTGCGCGGCGGACGGCCGCGGTTCCTGTCGGGCAGTGGCGGCATGGTGGCCTCCGCCCACGACTACCACCGGTTCATGGAGCTGCTGCGCCGCCGGGGCGAGCTCGACGGCGTCCGTCTCCTCGCCCCGGACACCGTGGACCTGATGACCGGCAACCAGCTGCCCGGCGGCGCCGACCTGCGCGCCTTCGGCAGCCGTCCCGCCCATGACGAGCCCGGCAACGCCGGTGTCGGCTTCGGCCTCAACGTCTCCGTGGTGATCGACCCGTCCCGCACGCAGGCGCCGTCCGCGCTCGGCGCCTACGGCTGGAGCGGGGTCGCCACGACGACCTTCTGGGTCGACCCGGGCCACGACCTGACCGTGCAGTTCATGACACAGGTGCGACCCAGGTCCTCCCACACGGTCTTCCGCGACCTCAAGCGGCTGGTCCACGAGGCCGTGACGCACTGAGGCCGCTCACCCCTCGACGCGCTGCGTGAACTCGACCCCCTCACGGGCGAGTTCACGCAGCCACTGCCCGGACCGCTCCGCCGTCTCCGCGGCCCGGTTCAGGCCGGGCGGCAGGGAGCCGTCCAGCACGTGGCGGACGCCCAGGGCGAGGGTGCGCGAGACGCAGCGGGCCATCGCGCTCTCCCGCGCGTCGCCCACCAGGTCCAGGAGGTAGCCGCCCGCCCAGGAACGGCCCGTGCCGGCCCGCACGTCCAGCGACACGGCGAGCACGACCCGGTCCCGGTCGTCCTCCGTGGTGGGGTAGGCGGCGGCCAGCTCCCGGGCGAGGGCGGCGATCCTGGTGTCGTCGCCGCTCTTCAGCTCCTCGAAGACACCGTCCCAGGCCCGCAGCCAGCCCTCCAGGCGCAGGGTGCCGCGCACGAACGTCCGCGGTGTCCAGGTGTCCGGCAGCCCGTACTGCTCGACGAACGGGACGCTGTCGCGGTTCGGGTAGACCTCGAAGGTCTCCCCGCCGACGAGATGCCGCCGGGTCGCCTCCCACGGACGGTCCGCGACCGTCTCGGCACCGTCCTCGATGTAACGGGCAGGAGAACGAAGGGCGTTGAGGACACCCGCGGGCGCCCAGCTGAAGCGGTAGGTGAAGTCGTTCGGGACGGCCGGGACGCCGCCGCAGTACGACGTCAGGGTGTACGAGGCGGGCGTCCCGTCGCCGATCGCCTCCCGGGCCCGGGCCACGAGGGCGTGGGCGAAGAGGTGGTCGATGCCCGGGTCGAGCCCGGCCTCGGTGAGGACGACGAGGCCGGCCTTCTCAGCGGCGGGCACCTGCTCCAGTACCGCCTCGGACACGTAGCTGGAGCAGGCGAAGTGCGCCCCCATCCGGACGCACTCCGCGAGCAGCGGCGCGTGCTCCGGCGCGGGCAGCATGGACACGACCACATCGCCGGGGGCGAGTTCGGCGGTCAGCGCGGCGAGGGTGTAGGTGCGGGGCTCGGCCCGTCCGCCGAGGCCGAGCCGGTCGAGGGCGTCGGCCGCGCGGCTCTCGGTGCGGTGCCAGAGGCGTACGCGCGCGGCGGTGTCGCACAGCGCGGCCAGGCCACTGCCCGTGGACAGGCCGGCGCCGACCCAGTGGACGGTGCCGCTCGCGGGTGCCGGGTCAGTGGTCAAGGGACTTCCCCCTCAGTCGAGACCGTGTTCACGAGATGCCTGACGGAACCGGTCCAGGCAGTGTCCCCAGGGCCCGGTGATTCCGAAGTCGAGCAGGTGGGGCAGCAGGGCCGCCGAGAAGTCGGCGCTGGACTCCAGCGGCAGCAGGGAGGGCAGGTTGTCGATGGCGATCAGGTCGAGCGGGGGCTCCTTGCGCAGCCGGCGTACGGGCTCGTCCCAGTCGGTGGTGTCGTCGTACACCGGGAGGACGTTGAGCGGGGAGCCGACGTCGCAGGTCACGTCGCACAGGGTGCGCAGACGTCGGTCCGGGCTGTCGAGGTCCTGCTCACGCAGGAAGGGCGGGACGGGGCTGGTGGCGAGCACCGCGTTGACCATCACGTCGTGCCGCAGCAGGGCGCCGCGGTCCAGGTCGCGGGTCTCGGCGAGGTCCCAGCAGGTCGGGTCGGCACCGGCGGCTGCGAAGGCCGTGCGGGCGCCGCGTCCGCTGCGGCCCAGGGCGCCGATGACGAGGCCGGTGAACTCCGGGTCGCCGGGGGCGGGCCGCAGCGTCTCGTCCAGGTCCTCCTTCGTCGTGGGCGCGAGCGGTGCCCGCAGCCGGCCCCGGTGCTGGAGCACCGCCAGGGCCGCGCCCAGATAGCCGGCCCGGAAGCCGAACGCGGCGAGGCGCCGCCCGGTGTCGTCCACCAGGTATTCGAGGTCGAACAGCGTCCCGCCTCCGGCGGCGAACCGGCGCAGCAGGTCGCCCGCGCCCGGCTGGCCCTTGTAGGCGTGGCCGAAGAAGATGTGCCGGTGGGTCAGTTCGACCGGATCCGCCGGCAGTTCCTTCAGGCCGAGCACCACGGCGTCCGGCGGCGCCGACACCCAGGAGCCCGAGGGGGCGACGCGGCAGCCGGCCGCCTCGTACTCCTCGATCGGGAAGACGCGCTGCGGCGACTCCTCGACGGTCAGTGCCACGCCGTTGTCGACGAGCCGCCGGGCGTCGTCGGGCACGATCGGTGTGCGTCGCTCGGTCGTTCGGGCCTCGTGGCGCAGCCACAGCTGGAGCTCGGTCATCCCGGGTGGGCCTCCGGACGTGAGGCGCCGGCCGCCTGCTGGCCGGCGCTCAAGGGTCGGACGTCCACGAAGCGTACGCGGCCCGCCCGCGGGTCGCGTACGAATCCGTCCAGGTCACGTCGTGGGAAACCGGAATCGGCCCCGGTCTCGGAGGAGCGTTTCGGGAGGTGCGTCTCAGGAGGAGTTGACCACCGCGTCCAGGTGGGGCAGGTGGTGGTCGAGGCGCTCCCGCTTGGTGCGCAGGTACGTGATGTTGTTCTCGCACGGCGGGATCAGCAGCGGCACCTGCTCGGCGACGCTGATGCCGTGGCTCACCAGCGCCTCGCGCTTGCGCGGGTTGTTGGACATCAGGCGGACGGACTTCACACCCAGGTCGTCCAGGATCCGGGCGGCCACCCCGTAGTCGCGTGCGTCGACCGGCAGACCGAGCGCGAGGTTGGCCTCGACCGTGTCCAGGCCCTCCGCCTGCAGGGCCATCGCGCGCAGCTTGGCGAGCAGGCCGATGCCCCGGCCTTCATGCCCTCTGAGGTAGACCACGACACCGGCGCCCTCGGCGACGACCGCGCGCAGGGCGGCGTCGAGCTGGTCACCGCACTCGCAGTGCTGGGAGCCGAAGGCGTCGCCGGTCAGGCACTCCGAGTGCAGCCGGATGAGGACGTCGTCCGGGCCGATCTCGCCGTAGACCAGCGCGACCTGTTCGTCACCGCGGTCGTGGTCCATGTAGCCGATCGCCTGGAATTTCCCGTACGCGGTGGGCAAGGGGGCATTCACGACGCGTTCCACGCCGGTCCGCTGCGGTGCCTTCTTGCCGAGTACGCCAATTTTGTCTGTCATGATTCTCGAGTTCCTAAGCTGAGACGAAAGGCCGTGACGATATGAGTGATCTGGTGCCGGCGGACACCACGGAAGACGTACGGACGCGAGCTGCCGGCGTCTCACGGCAGGTCGCGGTGCTTCCCGTGGGGAGCTTCGAACAGCACGGCGCGTATCTTCCGTTGGCGACCGACACGCTGGTGGCCTGTGCCGTCGCGCGGGAGATAGCCGGCGCGTACCCGGTGCACCTCCTTCCTCCGGTGACGATCTCGTGCTCGCACGAGCACGCGGGCTGGCCGGGGACCGTCAGCATCTCCTCGGTGACCCTTCATGCGGTGGTACGGGACATAGCGGCTTCGCTCCGCCGGTCCGGCGTCGACGCCCTGGTGGTGGTCAACGGGCACGGCGGAAACTACGTACTGGGCAACGTCGTTCAGGAGTCCTCCGCCCGCGGCGAGCGGATGGCGCTCTTCCCGGCCGCGGAGGACTGGGAGGCGGCGCGGGAGCGGGCGGGTGTGGTCACCTCGCTGCTCACCGACATGCACGCGGGGGAAATAGAAACCTCCATCCTTCTGCACGCTCATCCCGAAATGCTCCGGCCCGGTTATGAGACCTCCGACTTCGTCGCTGACGACCGGCGTCATCTGCTCACCCTCGGCATGTCCGGCTATACCGATTCCGGTGTCATCGGCCGTCCTTCGCTGGGTTCGGCGGAAAAGGGGAAGGAACTCCTGTCGAGCCTGGCGGATTCCTTCGGGGCGTATTTCTCGTTGCTGACGTCCGACGCGTAGTCACGCGCCGGCGCGCGGCCTGGTCCCGGGTCCGGTGCGACGGACCGGGACTCCGCGCGCAGCCCCGCGTACCAGCGGGCGACGAGCACGACGAGGCCGGGCAGGCTCGCCGCGAGGCTGAGCACGCCGTAGACGACCGCGACGGCGAGTCCCCGGCCCGCGCCGAGGCCGGCGGCCCCGAACGCCCAGGCGGTGACGCCCTCCCTCGGTCCCCAGCCGCCGACGTTCAGCGGCAGGCCCATCGCGAGCAGCGCGAGGACCGCGAGCGGTACCAGGACGGCCACGGAGGCGGCGACCCCGGCCACGCGGGCGGCGAGTACGAACATGGCGACGTAACCTGCCAGAACGACCACCGAGCTGACGATCACCCCGGGCCCGTTGCGGCGGGACATCAGCCCTTCCCGTGCCTCGGCGAGCGTGCCGCGCAGGGCCCGGCCCCGGCGGGAGGGCGCCGCCCGGTTCATGCGCAGGGCGAGGACGACGGCGAGTGCCCCGAGGGCGGCCAGGACCGCGAGCGGAGCGATGTGCCGGGTCTCGGCGAGCACCGGGGACGGCATGGTCAGCAGGATCACGGCACCGGCGGCGAACAACGCGAGTTGCCCGGCGGCCCGTTCGAGCACGACGGCCTTCACACCGCGCCGCACGTCCCCCTCGCTCTGCCCGTGCCGCACCGCCCGGTGCACATCGCCGAGGATGCCGCCGGGCAGGGCCGCGTTGAGGAACAGCGCGCGGTAGTAGTCGGCGACGGCGGGTCCGAGCGGCAGCCGGATCCGGAGCCCTCGGGCCACGAGCGCCCACCGCCAGGCGCTGCACACGGTGGTGACGAGCCCGATCCCGAGCGCGAGCAGCAGCGTTCCGGCGTCGATCCGCCGCAGCCCGTCCAGGAAGACGCCGGTACCGAGCCGCCAGAACAGCACGCCGAGGATGGCGACTCCGGCGAGGGTCCCGAGGTGCGTACGGACCTTGCGGGAGCCGATCCGGGCCAGGGCGGCGCGGACCGGGCCGGGCGACGGGGAAGCGGCGCGGGGGCCGGGGCCCGCCGCGTCGGTCACGGACGGCGGGGCCTCGGAGACGTCGGCGGTTCTGCGCGACGGCTCGGCGACTGCCGCTGCCGGGGCACCGGACTCCGCGAGCGGACCCCGGTTCCCGCCGGTCTCCGGCAGCCGGGTGCTCTCGGCGGAGGCCGGCCGTGGACGTGTTCCCGTCGCCTGGGGGCTCATGACGCTCCGCCCGCCGGACGGACCAGAGCCAGGAGGTCCGTGTGGTGGACGGTGACGCGCAACTCGCCCGCGGCGCAGGACGCCAGGCGGTCGGCCAGGTAGGCGTCGGCCGCGGCGCGCAGATCGGGGCGCTGTTCCACGGCGGCTCCGACCCAGCCGCGCAGCCACTGTTCCGTGAGCGCCGCCTGGTCGGGGCCGAGCCGCCAGGGGCTCGGATGCAGCCGCACCGTCGCACCGTTCTCGGAGAACGCCTCGGCCGCCGCCGTGACCGCGTCGGGGCCGAGCAGGCCGTCGCGGCGCTGGTGGTCGTTGAACGCCTGGGCTATCGCCGCGTCCAGGGGGTGGGAGGGGGTCAGCTCCACGCGTCCGGCGACGGACAGCGTCAGCAGCGCGGGGCAGCCGGCTCCGGCGCAGGCGGCGGCGAGGGTGTCGATCTCCTCGCGGGTGAGGACGTCCAGCAGGGCGGACGCCGTCACCAGGGACGCGCCGTGCAGGGCGTCCGGCGTGAGGCGGGCGATGTCACCGCGCCGCGTCTCCACCGTGACCCGGCTGCCGTCTGCGGCGGAGCGCGGTGAGGCGACCGCGGCGAAGTGCAGCAGGTAGGGGTCGCGGTCGTGCAGGATCCAGTGCTGGGCACCGTCCAGGCAGGGCGCGAGCCAGCGGCCCATCGATCCGGTGCCGCAGCCCAGGTCGTGGATGACGACGCCGCCGGACTTCCCCGGGAGGTTGGCCAGCCGGATGCGCAGCGGGTCGAGCAGGTCGTGCGCCCGCGCCGCGGCGTCGGCGGGCTCCCGCAACTGCAGCCACTCCGGGGCGTAACGGGGCGGGTCGTCCGGCCCGGCCTCGCGCAGCTTCACGGTGGGGCGCGAGCCGGGCTTGGCACTGGGGCCGGCGCCCGGGATGACGGCGGCGCCCGGGGCGTCGTCGCCCGGCCCCGGAACGACGGCGCCCTCCGCGCCCGGCGCGAAGGCACCCGCTGTGCCCGTGGCCGCGAAGCCACCCGGTCCCGGAGTCACGGCGTTCGCCGGCCCGGCCTCGCCCCGTGGCCCGGGCTGGGTCGGGATCGCGCCGCTCTGCTGGGTCGTCACCGGATTCGTCATGCGGCCCTCCGGGGGTCGGTCGGGAGCCGGCGCAGTACCCCCGCCAGGCTCTGTGCGGTCGTCGCCCAGCCGTCGAGGGCGGCGCGTCGGCTGCGGGCGGCGGCCTTGAGGCGGCGGCGTACGTCCGCCTCGCCGAACCAGCCCCGCAGTTCCGCGGCGATGGCGGCGGAGTTCTCCGGTGGCACGAGAATGCCGGGCATCCCGCCGTCGGGGGCGCGGCCGACCGCCTCGGGGAGTCCGCCGACGTCCGTGGCCATGACCGGGATGCCCCGGGCCAATGCCTCGGTGACGGCCATGCCGTACGTCTCGGCGTACGAGGTGAGGACCATGAGGTCGGCCTTGGCGTAGCTGGCGTCGAGTACGGCGCCGGACTGCGGGCCCGCCAGCTCCAGCCGGTTCTCCAGCCCGTGCTTCTCGATGAGGGACCGCAGGTGGGCGACGTACTCCGGGTCCTGGGTGAGGCCGCCGACGCACACGCAGCTCCACGGCAGGTCGGTCACCGTGGCCAGTGCCTCCACCAGCCGGTGCTGTCCCTTGCGCGGCGTCACCGCGGCGACGCACAGCAGCCGGGAGACACCGTCGGTGCCGGGCGCCAGGGGCGCGATGTCCGCGCCGGGGGCCGCGACATGGACCCGCTCCGGGGGCAGGCCGTGGTGGGAGACCAGCCGGCGGACCGCCCAGTCGCTGGTGGCGATCACTGCGGGCACCGCCCGCAGCACCGTCCGCTCCCTGGCGTCCAGTTCGGCGGCCACCACCGGGTCGAGCCCGGTCTCGTCACCGAGCGGGAGGTGGACGAGGACGGCCATGCGCAACCGTTCCGCCTCCGGTACGACGATCTCCGGCACTCCGCAGGCCACCAGCCCGTCGAGCAGGACGACGGAGCCGTCGGGCAGGCCGCTCAGGGCGCGGGCGAGTTCCGTACGGGCCGCCGCTCCCGGCCGGGGCCAGTCACCGGCCACGGCGTGCTTGGTCACCTGCCAGCCGAAGCCGGGCAGGTCCAGGCACACGCGCCGGTCGTAGGCGTTGCCGCCGCTGGGCGCGGCCGGGTCGTCGACGCCGCCCGGCAGCACGAAGTGCACGGTGCGCAGGGACATGGGGATGATCTCGGCGTTCTTCAGGGCGGCGTGCTGCACCGGAACGTAGTTCAGGCGTGCCGGTCCGGTCTGTCCGGGCCGCTCGATCGTCGTGTCGGTCACAGCGCACGCTCGTAACTCGCCCAGGCGATGTGCGACTCGTGCAGGCTGACGGTGAGGCCCGCGAGACCCTTGGCGCCCTCGCCGAGCGCGCCCTTGTGGATCCGCTCGGCGAGCCGGTCGGCGATGACTTTGGCCAGGAACTCCGTGGAGGTGTTCACTCCGGCGAAATCGGGCTCGTTGTCGAGGTTGCGGTAGTTCAGCTCGCTGACGACCGCTCCGAGTTCCTGGGTGGCCAGCCCGATGTCGACGACGATGTTGTCCTCGTCCAGCTGTTCGCGCCGGAACGTGGCGTCCACGAGGAACGTGGCGCCGTGCAGGCGCTGCGCCGGTCCGAAGACCTCGCCGCGGAAGCTGTGGGCGATCATGATGTGATCGCGGACGGTGATGCTGAACAACGGACGACCCTCCAGGTGCGGCGCGTCTGCTCCCCCGCCGTTTGCTGCCGGGGATGCCGGGTAGTACGGCTGCTTGCCTTCCCCTGTTCAGCCCCGAGTACGTCTTTTCTCAGGTCAGGCCCGCTTGTCGGGGCGATGTCGTACCGGATGGAGCGATTTGTCAGCCGATGCGTCAATCGCTCCCGTCGTACGCATCAGTCGTTTTCGTCGTAGCGGACGCGGTGGCACAGGGCGGGGATCTCGCCGGAGGCGAGCTTCGGCAGCACGACGGGCAGGTCCTCGAAGGCGGATTCGCCGGTGACGAGGGTGTCGAGCGCCGGGTCGGCGAGCAGGTCGAGAGCGACGGCGAGGCGGTCGGCGTAGGTACGGTTCGGGCGGGCCGGGGAGACGGTGCCGACCTGGCTGGAGCGGATGACGAGCCGCCGTGAGTGGAAGGCCTCACCGAGGGGCACACTGATCTGCCGGTCGCCGTACCAGCTCAGTTCGAGCACGGTCCCTTCGACGGTGAGCAGTTCCAGAGACCTGGCGAGGCCCTGCTCGGTGGCGCTGGCGTGGACGACCAGATCGCAGTCGCCCCGGGCGTTCTCGGGGGTGGCGAAGCCGACGCCCAGGGCCTCGGCGATGGAGGCACGGGAGGGGTCGGCATCGACCAGCTGGACGCGGACACCGGGGAACCGGGCGAGCAGCGCGGCCACCGAGCAGCCGACCATCCCGCCGCCGACCACGGCGATCCGGTCGCCGACCAGGGGCGCGGCGTCCCACAGGGCGTTGACGGCGGTCTCCACGGTCCCGGCGAGCACGGCCCGTTCGGCGGGCACGGTCTCGGGGACGGGCGTCACCGCGCTCGCCGGGACGACGTAGCGGGTCTGGTGGGGGTAGAGACAGAACACCGTACGGCCGGCGAGCTCCTCGGGCCCCTCCTCCACCACTCCGACGTTGAGGTAGCCGTACTTCACCGGCCCCGGGAAGTCGCCCTCCTGGAACGGTGCCCGCATGGCCGTGTGCTGGCTGACGGGTACACCCCCGCGGAAGACGAGCGTCTCCGTGCCGCGGCTCACACCGGAGAAGAGCGAGCGGACCAGCACCTCGCCCTCGCCGGGATCCGGCAGGACGACGTCCCGGATCCCGCCGCGTCCGGGCGACTCGATCCAGAACGACCGTGCGGTGTGCTTCATCGAAGTCCTCCTGAACGATCGGGAAGCGGCTTGCGTACCGAGGGGTGCACAGGCCGCGCACAAGGTAGCGGCGTTGATCGACTCTGTCACACGGCCGGAGGGTGTTCGGTGGCCCTGAACAACACTTACGACGCGAGGCTCGTACAGCAGGAGACCGCCCTGGGGGCGGGCGTGCAGGTCCTGCTGCTGGCCCTGATCGGCACGGCGATCGGGATGGGCCCGGCGGGCTGGCTGAGCGGTCTCGCGTTCGCGTTCGCCACCTGGGCGGTGCTCTCCCGGGCCCTGCACCGCTCCCGGCTGCGCAGCTTCGGCGCGGCGAACCGGGTCACCCTCGGCCGGGCCACCCTCGTCGGCGGGGTCACCGCGCTGGTGGCGGACTCCTTCCAGAGTTCGCCGCCGGTGTCGCTGTTCGTCGGCCTGACGGCGGTGGCCCTGATACTGGACGGTGTCGACGGCAAGGTGGCCCGCCGCACCGGCACCTCCACCCCGCTCGGCGCGCGCTTCGACATGGAGGTCGACGCGTTCCTGATCCTGGTGCTGAGCGTGTACGTGTCCATGCAACTGGGCCCGTGGGTCCTGCTGATCGGCGGCATGCGGTACGTGTTCGTGGGCGCCGCCCGGGTGTGGCCCTGGCTGACCGCGGCACTCCCGCCGAGCACCGCCCGCAAGACGGTCGCGGCGCTCCAGGGCGTGCTCCTGCTGCTCGCCGGCGCCGACCTCCTGCCGTACGCGGTCAACTTCGGCGTGGCGGCCCTGGCTCTGGGCCTGCTGGTGTGGTCGTTCGGACGGGATGTGCTGTGGCTGTACCGGAGCTCCCGGGTCGAGGAGGCCCCGTCGCCGCGGCAGGTTCCGGAACTGGTCGCGGGCTGACGCCCGGCCGATCAGGTGCCGAACCGCCCGCGCGCCGCCTCGATATGACCGAGGTACTGGTGGGTCCAGCCGCAGAGCAGGTCCACCGTGGCGCGCAGGGCCCGGCCCGGCTCGGTCAGCGTGTATTCGACCTTCGGCGGCACGGTCGGGTGCACCTTCCGGTCGACCAGGCCGTTGCGCTCCAGCATCCGCAGGTTCTGGGTCAGCATCTTGTGGCTGACGCCCTCGACCTGGTCGCGCAGCTCGCTGAAGCGCAGGGTGCGTTCGCCGAGGGCCTCGATGATGAGCAGTGCCCACTTGTTGGCCACGTCCGAGAAGATCTCCCGCGCCAGTGAGTCCGCCCGTCGCAGGTCCGCGTCCTCGGGCAGGCCGTTCAACTCCTGCTTGGTCACCATCTGGTTCCCCAGTCACCGAGAAGTGCGTTCTTCCAGGTCGGCGCTCACTCTCCTACGGTTTCCGAGTAACCACAAGAGAGCGCGGTTCCGCGCTCTGCGAAGGGACGGGAACCATGACCACCATCGACGTCTACGACCACGGCATCCCGGCCGAGAGCCACTTCGGCTACGCACAGGCGATCAGGTCCGGCGACCTGATCCATGTCTCGGGGCAGCTGTCGTTCGACGACTCGGGCGCCTTCCACCCCGAGGACGACTTCGCCGCCCAGCTCGAGCGGACCCACGTCAATCTCGGCAAGGTTCTGGCCCACTACGGCGCCACCCGCAACCAGGTGGTCTCCCAGACGCTGTACGCGGTGGACCTGGTGAAGAACGCCGGCACCGTGGCGGAAGCCAACCGGGCGTACTTCGGCGGCCATCGCCCGGTCAGCACGGCCCTGGGTGTCACGGAACTGACCTTCCCCGGACAACTCGTGGAGATCAGCTGCGTGGTCGACCTGAAGCTGCCTGCCTGACCCGCGGGTCAGCGGCGCGTCCCGGCGTTCACGAGGGTCCGCTCGTACGGGTCGAGCACGACGCCCCTGACCTTGGTGGAGACACCCGCGATGATCTGCTGGTGGGCGAGCGGCACGACCGCGTCCGTGCCGAGGATCTCGGCCTCGGCCGCCATGGCCGCGTCCTGCCGCTCACCGGTGCCGTCGGTGCCGTCGGCCTTCTCGACGGCCCGGTCGACGTTCTTGTCGCACAGCAGCGCCAGGTTGTAGCCGCCGTCGCAGGTGTAGTCACTGGCGAGGATGCCGACGGGGTCGCCGGTGTCCAGGAGGCTGTTGCGGGCGCCGATGAACGCGTCGAACTTCCCGGCCAGCGCGTCGCTCTCCAGCCGTGAGTACTCGCGCACTTCGAGCTTCACCTCGAAGCCGGCCTTCTCCAGCTGCTGTTGCACCACCTGGGCGACTTCGGGGAGCTCGGGCCGGTTGTCGTAGGTGGCGAGGGTGATCCGCGCACCGTCGGGCCGGGCCGCCTCCGCGCGTCCGGACGGCTTCACGCGCTTGCTCTCGGCCCAGGTGACGGCGGGACCGTAGATGCCCGCGCCCGGGTCGGCGTAGCCCTCGAAGACGCCCTTGACGATGGTCGAGGCGTCGACCGCCTCGCGGGCGGCGGCCCGCAGCTTCGGGTCCTTGAAAGGCCCGGATCGGGTGTTGAGCTGCAGGCTGGTGGTGCGGGTGGTACCGGCCTCCTCGAGGGTGGCCTTGTCGAGTGTGGCGGCCTGGGCGACGGGGATCGCCTCGGCGATGTCGACGTCACCGGTGCGCACCGCGTTGGCGCGCGCGGTGCCGTCCTTGACGAAACGCGCGTCGATACCGGAGGCCTGGGCGCGGCCGCCCCAGTAGTCGTCGAAGCGGTCGAGGGTGGCGGAGCCGCCGCCGCTCACCTTCGTGATCTCGAAGGGCCCGGTGGCGGTTCCGACCGGGTCGGGGGCGCCCTTCTCGCGGTACGCCTTCGGGGAGAGGATCGCCAGGCTCGGGCTGGACAGGCGCATGGGCAGGACGGGGTCGGCGGCGGTGGTGGTGACGCGTATGCCACTCTCGCCGTCGGCCTTCGCGGTGAGGCTGACACCGGCGAGCGCGGCGGGCGCGGGCTTCGCCCTCGTGGCACGCGTGAGCGCGTCCGCCACTGCCGACGGGGTGACGGCCGTGCCGTCCTGGAAGGTGGCCTCGCGCAGGGTGAACACCCAGGTGCGGTCGCCGTCCCGGCGCCAGGACCGTGCGAGCGCGGGGGTCGCGCCACCGTTGGCGTCCAGGGCGGTCAGCCCCTCGGTGACGCCGAGCCGGCTCAGCAGCGTGGCGTCGGCACCGTACGGCGAGAAGTTCTCGGCGGGCGGGAAGGCGAGGGCGACGCGCAGCCGGGAGCCGGACTCCCCGCCGTCCGACGACGACCCCCCGCCCGGGGAGGCGAAGCAACCGGCCAGGCCCGGGATGAGGGCGAGGGCGGCGAGGAACCGGACGGGACTCTTGATGCTCTGAACACGCACTTGCACAGCATATGCATCAGGGTCCTTGCACCCACTCGCCCCCCAACGGCCCAAGGAATTTGACAGTGGTGACGATCACTCCCTAAACCTAACCACATGACATCCATTTTCAAAAGGGCGGAACGGTCGTGAGGGTCGCCTTCGTCGGCAAGGGCGGCAGCGGCAAGACCACCCTGTCGGCGCTCTTCTCGCGCCACTTGGCCCGCTCCGGCGCCCCGGTCCTCGCCATCGACGGCGACATCAACCAGCACCTGGCGGAGGCGCTGGGCTCCACCGAGGTGTCCGCTCCTCCCTTGGGCGAGCACACGGCCTCGATCAAGGACTACCTGCGCGGTACGAACCCGCGTATCCCCTCCCCCGAAGCGATGATCAAGACAACCCCGCCGGGACGAGGCTCACGCCTGCTCCGCCCGCTCGGCGACGACGAGTTGCATGCCCGGCACGTCGGCCGTGCGGGCGGTGTACCGCTCATGGTCACGGGCGAGTTCGACGAGTCCGACCTGGGCGTGGCCTGCTACCACTCCAAACTCGGCGCGGTCGAGCTGTACCTCGGCCACCTCGTGGACGGCCCCGGCGAATACGTCGTGGTCGACATGACGGCGGGGGCGGACGCCTTCGCCTCCGGCCTGTTCACCCGCTTCGACATCACCTTCCTGGTGGCGGAACCCACCCGCAAGGGCGTCTCGGTCTACCGCCAGTACCGCGACCACGCGGAACGGTTCGGCATCCGCATCGCGGTCATTGGCAACAAGGTGACCTGCGAGGACGACCTGCTCTTCCTCAAGGAGCAGGTCGGCGACGACCTGTTGACCCACCTGGTGCACTCCCCCTGGGTCCGCGCGGCGGAGCAGGGCCGCACCGAGTCCGGCCCGGACGCCCTGGCGTCATTGGAGCCGCACAACCGGCACGCCCTCACCGTCCTCCGCGAGGCCGTGGACTCCCACGCCCGCGACTGGGACCGCCTCCACCGCCACGCGGTCGAGTTCCACCTGCGCAACGCCCGGGCGTGGGCGGACGCGCGCACCGGGGAGGATCTGGCGGCACAGGTGGATCCGGACTTCGTCCCGGGGCCGGCCGCCCTGCCCTGAAGGCGCACCCGGCAGCCGGCTACTCGATCCCCGTGGCATCGAGTAGCCGGACCAGGTCCTTGCGCCCGTACCCGAGCAGTCGGGCACGGTCAGCGGCCATCAGCACCAAGTGCGCGACGATCTCCGCCGCGTATCCGTCCTTGCTGTCCGCGTCGAACCACTCGTGAGGCTTCTCGACCCCCAGGCTGTTCATCACCAGCCCGTGCTCCCGGCGGACCTCCGCGACGGTACCGGCGACCGCGTCCATGAGCGTCTTCCCCGGCCGTTCGCACTCCAGGGCGAAGCACCCCCGGTCGACCGCCACGCACCCCTCCGGCGGACGCGCCCGCAGCCCCGCGTACCTCTCGTCCCCGTACCCGGAGGACCGGAACTCGTCGTGCACCAGAGAGAACCGGTGGACCCCGGGCGGGACCGGAGGCGGTGGAGGCGTGTACTCCCACCCGGCGTCCTCGTACAACTGCCGCTTCACCTCTTCTTCTTCGGCATGCGTCACGGTGAAGCCGTTGGCCTCGTTGCGTCCGGTTGTCGTGCCGTCGGGGTTGCGGTGGAAAGTCAGGCCCATCTTGTGCTCCCGTTACCGTGCTGAGAAGGGACAACAAAACCCGTCACCAGCTCGAACGGCTCGCGGGCCGGGCTGGTGCCCACTCTCCGGAGCACCACACGATCGCGTGAAAAGGGTCAGTGCGGGAACCGGCGGACCGAGCGGGATCGGCGGTTGTTACGCTCCTCCGGTGAGGATTCCGGGCCCCGCAGAGATCCGAGCGCTGCACGAGAAGCACGCTCCCACCGCCGAGGCGTTCACGCTCGTCCACACGCACTGCGAGATCGTCTGGGGAATCGCCGAGCAGTTCCTCTCCGCACCGCACCTCGCCCACCTCGACGCCGAACTGGTCCGCGCCGGCTGCCTCCTTCACGACATCGGCGTCTACCGCCTCTACGGAGACGACGGACGGCTGGACCACGAGAACTACATCCGGCACGGCCTGCTCGGCCACGAGATCCTCGAAGCGGAGGGATTCCCCGAAGAGCTGCGCCGCTTCTGCTCCCAACACACCGGGGTGGGACTCACGCGGCACGACATAGTGAGCCAGGGTCTGCCCCTCCCTCCCGCCGACTACCTGGCGGTCACGGAGGAGGAGAGGCTGGTGATGTACGCGGACAAGTTCCACACCAAGTCCAAGCCCTCGGCGTACCTCTCCCCCGACGAGTACGCCTCCCACATCCGTCGTTTCGGCGAGGACAAGGTGACCGCCTTCCAAGCCCTGCGCGCGGACTTCGGCGACCCGGACCTCGACCGGCCGGTGCCTTGCGGCGGCGGACTCCACCTGGGTCGGTGAACACTGCAAACTGTCCGTCCGGACATCGTCGTTGGCCTACGGTGACGTCATGACGACGATGCCTCTCCCCCATCTCACCCCGATCGGCACCTGCTGGTGCGGATGCGCCAGGAAGGTCGGCCCCGGATCCTTCTTCGCCCCGGGTCACGACAAGGTGGCCGAGGCGGCGCTTCTGGCGGTCGAATACGGCTCCTCCGTGGCCCAGTTGCTGCACGCACACGGGTACGGTCCAGGACACTCGGTGAGCACGCGTGCCGTGTCCGAAGGGGTGTGGCAGAGGTGCTCGTCGTGCGACTACGCAGGCACCCGCGCGAGCATCGCCAACCACACCAAACGGGCGCACTCCACCGCGCTCACCGACCCTGTCTGAGGGGCGGCGAACGATGACCGAGGCGGCTCCGGCCACCAGCCAGCGCGCCAACCTCGAGCAGGCGGTGCGGACGTACGGCGGCTCCTGGGACACCGAACGCAGCCTGCGCGCGCTGCGCGATGCCGGACACGACCCGCAGGACAAGCACACCCGCCGGATCCTCCGGGATCTCGCGCAGAAGGGCCTGCTGACGAAGGTGGAGGACCGGCCGGTCCGTTACATCACGGTGCGGGCGGATTGAGGACGCCGTGCGCCGTGCTCGGGCCAAGGCGGCGCACCCGGTCGTGCCGCCGGTGGTGACGCCCACCACCGACGGCTGCCGAGCGCCGTACCGCCTCCCATGCGTCGTCTGCGGCAGCGCAGCCCCGGCCGGCCGAGCCGACGTCAGCGCCGACGCCCCGCAAGTCCGGCCACGTTGGGCCTGCGTGGGTTGAAGACCCACACTCCCTGGGAGTGAGTGGCGCCCAACACCCTCCCGTCGTCCAGAAGCCACGGGTTGCCCTTTTGGAAGGGAGCGAAATTGTCGTTGGAGACGATCACTCCGCCCACCTCTTCGGCGATGCTGATGACGAGGGCGTCCCCTCGGCCCTCGGTACCGGCCGGCGGCTGCACCACCGTGCCGGCGGCGATCGCCTCCTCCACCAGCGGACGCTCGTCGGCGGCGACATCATGCCGGAGCGTCGCGTCGACGACGACATGAATGTCCCGGTCCGGGTTCTTGAACCGCAGTGACTTGATCGCTGCCTGGAGCGCCTGGAAGCTCGGCCGTCCGCCCACGTGACGCGGCGGGCGGCCGTTCCACGCGAGGTTCGAACCGTCCACCACCAGGGCCGCGGCAGGTTGCTTGGCGGCCTTGACCGACTGAGCCATCGTTGCGGGCGTTGGCCGGACCGACGCTCCGGCGCCACCCTGTCGATCCTGCGCCGGAACCGCTGGGGCCGCCGGGACGGCCGGAACCGGTTGGGGATGCGTCGGCCGGGGCATCTCGCGGCCGCTCGTGCGCAGCGAGAAGAGGTCGCGCAGCTCGCTCTCGATCTCCGGCGAGACGGTCTTGTCACCGAAGACCCGGACCTCACCGTTGAGGACGGGCTGCCCCGTCTTCTGCAGCGTGGCCCGCACGGTCAGCAGACCTTCCTTGCTGTAGGTGTACTCCAGGTCGAACGCGCCGTCCTCAGCGGCTTGTGAACGCTCAGGATAGGAAAGAACGAGTTCGGTGAGCTTCACGTTGTCCGGATGGTCGACGGGCCGGTCGGGGTCCCCCTCCCACACCTCGACGGTCAGTTTGGACACACCGTCCCTGGAGGGCTGGTAAGACTTCTTCCGCTGCTGCGGAAGCCGCTGGTTGCGGTCGATCAGCGCGCTGAACTCGCGCTTGCCGTACTGGTCCTTGGTGACTGTGCCGAGTGCGTGCGTGTTCACCACGCGGATGATGCTCTTCAGCTCTCCGTCCATGGCGGCCGCGCAGATCGCCGCTCCCTCGGCGACGGCGGTCAGCGGGTCGCAGAGATCCGCGCCGACGAGTTCGCAGTCCAGGGCCTCGGCCACGGCGTCGCGCACGGCGGGAATCTGGCTACTGCCACCGATCATCAGCACGGCCTTGAGTTCGCCGGGATCGATGCGGGCCTGGTCGAGGCACTCCTCGACGGGGTCGAGTGCACGGGTGATCAGGTCCTGGATCGCGGCGGAGAACTCGTCCTGCCCGATCTCCACGGCGTTGCCGTCCGGCGTGGTGATACGCACGAACTCCTGGGAAGACAGCAGGATCTTGTTGCGCTCGATGTCGAGGGCGAACTGTCGCTGCTCGGACTCGGTCCACTTCCTGCGCGCGGGTGCCCGGTCGAGCACCATACGGCGCAGCCGCGCGTCGATCTCCAGACCGCCGAGCTGGTTGACGCCGCGGCTGGCCTTCTCGTCGAAGAATCCGTCGTCGTGCAGCAGCAGGGTGGCGTCCATGGTTCCGCCGCCCCAGTCGAAGACGAGGAACTCCCCGTCCTCCTCCATGGTGTGCGCGTAGGCGATGGCGGCGGCGGTGGGTTCGTTCAGCAGCGTCTTGACCGAGATGCGCGCCGCCCGAGCCGCTTCCCGGGTACGGAAGCGCGCCGCCCCCGTGGCGTTCGCCGGAACGGTGATCACCGCCTCACCGATCTCGGTAGCGGCTTCCTCCTCCGCGGCGGTGACCATGGAGCGGAAGACTCCGGCGGCCGCGGTGGTGGCGGCGAAGCGTCGCCCTCCGACCGTCACGAGCGGTTCTTCGCGCAGCAGCCGCTTGCATGCCTCGACGGCTTTCTCGGACCGCAGCTTGGCCTCCCAGCCGAACAGGGCTCCGGCGCGGAGGGAACTGGTGCCCACCACCGAGGGGTAGAGCTTCTCGAAACCGGGCCGCCCCCAGTCCGCGTCGAGCCCCTGGCCACCGAGTTCCAGGATCTCGACGTACTCGCCGTTCCACTGGGCGGCAACCGAGTTGGTGGTGCCGAAGTCGATCCCCGTCGTCATTCTTCCTCCCCCAGTGCAGGGCCGGATACCCGCCGCAGGTGTCCGGCCAGAATGACCTTTCCGGTCACTTCGTCGACGTATGCCGGGCGCAACACCTCGAACGTCTCGCCCTCGCCCTCGGTGACCACGAACCGGTCGCTCTCCTCAGGCTCAGTCACCCTCAGGATGCGCAGTGCCCGCAGGTGTTCCCCCATGGCTCCGCCCAGCAGATCACCACCGTGCGCCGTCTGCGCCCACACGAGAGCGTCGATCTCCGCGAGACGCCCCGCGAACTGGGTACGCGTGCGGAACTCGTCGAGCACCGCCTTGCGCACCGCCATGTTCAGAGCCGTGGACGGCGGGGACTCGCCGGAGCCCGCCTCTTCCAGGGCGGTCGGGACCCGCTCGACGACTCCCTGGATGATCGTCTTGGCGTCGATGGGCTCCAGTGCGGCAGGTACCGCCTGTTGCTGCGCGAGGGCCGGCTGTTCGTCCGACCGCTGCCGCTTCTCCCTGCGGCGCTTCAGCCCGCCGGGCGTGTGCGGCGCGTCCGTCTGACCCTTGCCGGGCTGTATCCGGCCGCAGTGCGGGCAGGGGCGATGAACACGCTCATTCTTGGGAACCTTCTTCTCACCACGGCGTGCCGTGGGCTTCCTTTTCGCGGCCATGGACTGGTTGCGCCTCGCTCACCGTCGTGCGTTCATCGGAAAGACCGTCAGCGGGTGGGGCCGTGCCGGTCGAGGTGCGGTGGAGTGCTGCGGAAGTCGTCGAGCAGTTCGACGGCCGCCAGAGCGCGGATCGACTCGAGGTCCGCACCGCTCGTGACGGTGCTCCGACGTGCCATCGGCTCCAGCGGAGGCACCAGTCGCCTGGGCACGGTCTCGGGAAAGTCGTACCGGCACCGGTCGAGAGGCACCTGGAAGAAGACGTCGAACCCGGCCTCGTGACGCGTGGCCTCGTCGATGCGGTCCTGTGCCCGGTTGAGCCGGGCCTGCGCTGCCTGGTCCCGCACTTGTTCGTACTCGCGGAACAGGTCACGGCAGTGCCGGTCCCAGCCCTCCTGTCCGTGGTCCAGGCCGAGTTCGAGGAACGGGTTCGTCATCATCCCCCGCTTGTTCCTCGACGTGGCCCTCCAGGTCCGTACGTGCGCGAGGTTACGCTCGGCGACCGGACCACCGTTCTCCGCGGCCTTCTCGGCGTACGTCTCGGCGAGGGCCAGTTGCTCCTTCGACGCCCGGTCGCTGTCGGCCTCGGGTGAGGTTACGGCGGCGACGTAGGCGGCGATGGTGTACGCCTCTTCCATGAGGTCGGCGGGCAGGGCCGGGTCCTGCCTGCGTTCCCGCACGAAGGCCTCCGCCTGACGGCGCGCCCCTTCGAAGTCGCCGGTCTTCAGCAGGTCGTAGGCACGGTTGAGCGCGACCAGAGCGTAGAAGTCGCTTCGCCGGGGGTCGACGGGCGTGGTCGGCCGCCACAGCGCGGCCATCAGCCTCCACAGTCCGCGGTCGCGAAGGGTCTCGCGGTCCCACTGCCCCACGAGCGCCCCGGATCGGAGGTCACGCAATTGGATCTGCTCAGCGCGGGGCAAGGCGGCGTCCAGAGCGTCGAGGGACGGCAGCTGGACCTCCCTGACCACGTCGTACAGCAGATCCCAGACGTCCTCGGGTTCCTGGCGCATGATCGTCTCGTCGGCCAGGAACGCCCGACGGCGCAGCATGGTGTGCCAGCCGATCCGTGCGGCCTCTTCAGCGCTGACGGACTTGGGTGCGAGGCGGGCTCGGAGGTACAGCGCCTCCCTGTCGTCGCGCGCCGCCCACGGCTCGTCCTCGGCCAGCAGACCGCCGTGGTCGATGAGGTCGTCGAGGACCGACAACGGTGCCCACGGCAGTACGTGTGCCAGGGCCGCGTTGGGCACGGGAACCGCGCCTCGGGTGGCGGCCGTGGCGAACAGCGAGAAGGCGGGGCCCCCCGACACCGCCCGGGACCTCGCGCTGACCAGTTCGAGCCCGGGAGCGGTGGAGCACAGGACACGACATCGCTCCAGCCCCGCCTCGTTCAGCCATCGCACCCCCGCAGCCCAAAGCGCGCGCACACGCCGCAGGACGGCCTCGGGCTCCAAGGCGGCCAGACCTGCCCGGACCGTGGGCAACAGCGCCTCCCGGTCCGGTGCGCCCTCCATCGCCTGGCGGAGTACCGCGTTCTGGGCGTCCGTCAACGAGGACGCCCCCTCGATCTCCCTGAGGACCTCGAGGACCTCATCGACGGCTTCACCGCCATCGACTCCGACCCAGCGCCACTTCCGCTGCACGAACCCACTGGCGCCGGCCGAGCCGCCTCCGCTCCGGCGCTCGCGCGCTCGAGCCAGGCGCTCCTTCTCCGCGGCTATCGCCGCGCGGCGGGCGGCAACCGGGTCGGTCATGTCGTACACGCCGACAGAGTAACCTCGCACAGGAATCTCACCTAGCCCTCCCCCTACCTGCAAAAAACGCAGGTAGTGTGCCTACTTCGGGCTGCGCCTCAGCTCCGGACGGATGCGGGCTTTCCGCTTCAGCCCGCCTTCTTCCACTCCTGGCACCGGTTGGTCTTGAAGTACTCCCCCTCGTTGAGCGTCACCCGGCCCGGCCTGTTGAGGTTGTTGTTGGCGATGATGGCTTCGAACTCGCCGCTGGCGTTCCTGGCCCGCTCCCAGTAGCAGCCCAGCTCGTCCTCCGGCCCGGCCGTCCTGTAGGTGCCGGGCTTGATGTCCTCACCGACCACGAACTCGCCCTCGCCGGAGAAGCTGGTCGCAGGGCCCGGCTTCTTGGTTTTCCTCGGCTTGGCCGTCACCGTCTCGGTGACCGTGGGAGCGGGCTCGGCGTCGGCCTCGGCCGTCTCGGTGACGGTGACCGTGGGGCGGGGGCCGGCCTTGGTGTCGGCGGCCGTCGCCTTGCCGGAATCGGCGGAGTCCCCGCCCGCGCCGATGGCGGCGCCGATGAGCAACGAGACCAGGGCGACCGCACCGTACTTCAGCCACCGTCTGCGGCGGCGCGCGGGCTGTGCGGGGCCGGTGGGCGTGCCGAGCCCGAAGGGGCCGGCACCCTGCGGACGGTGCTCGGGCTGCGGGGGCGGCTGGTTGAGGGTCATGGCGTACTCCGTTTTCTGGGTGCGTGTGACGTGAGGTGGGTGGGTGGGTGAAGTGCTGGACCGTCATGAGGTCGGCTCTCCTCAACGGTCGCTCAACCCCTGGTAGCACTCCGGGTTCAGAAGCCCCGAATCCTGCGGCCCGCCTTGGTCGCCGGATAGAGGATCGCCTCGGCGACCCGGCCGCCGGAGTCCTTGACCCCGCCGCTGAAGTTGAGGCGTCCGGACGTGCCGGTCTTCGCGGCGACGCCGTCCCAGTACTTGGCCTCCCGTTCCCAGCGGATGTCGTCGAGGAGGCGGACCAGGTCGTCGGTGCGGAAGGCGGACGCCGAGTCGGTCCACGGCATGGTGTGGTGGGCGGCGATGCCGATACCCGCGAGGACGGCGGGCGCGGTGATGGCGCTGCGCTCGGTGAACTCGCGGGCGTGGCGGGCGATCAGCTGAGCGAGGAGCGGCACGACGGCCGCCTCGACCTGCTCGGGCCGGTACCCCGTCGGCAGTTCGTCCTCTTGGACGGACTCGGCGGACCGCTGGAGGCCGCCTCGCCCGTAGAGGGTGGTGACGACGAGGGCACGCAGCGCGGAGAGGGTGACGACCTCGCGGTCGGTCGCGGACACCTGCCGCTTGCTGACGTTCACCAGCCGCGCGAAGGGCACCGGCTGCCCGTCCACGTCGACGTTGACCGCGTCCGCGACCAGGTGCGCGAGCCGGGTGCCGTAGTCGCGCTGGTCCATGGACATGGCCAGGTTCTTGGCGACGGCCACGCCCTGCACGTTGCGGTCGTAGAAGATCTGCCGCGCGTCGGCGGGCGCGAGGTCGACGTACAGCTCGAACGGCAGGCGCACCTGGGCGAGTTCGGGGTACGTCAGGCCGTACGCCTCGGGGTCGTCGTAGAGGTCGTGCCAGGCGGTGGTCTGGGTTTCGCCGTCGATGGCGATGACCATGGTGCCCGGCGCGACGGTGAGGGTGCGCAGGCCGCTGCCGGGGACGAGTTCGTCGCTGAGGGCGGCGAGCGGTCCGGCGTGCCACAGGGTGACCGGCGGCGTGGACCAGGCGGCGCCGAGCTCGCCCTTGAGGCCGGCGGCGATGTACTCGGCGTACGGGCCGACGTTCTTGCCCTTCTGCGAGGACTTCAGCGTGCGCTGCACGGTGGCCCGCAGCTCGGCGTGCCGGCGCACCAGGCCGGACGCGGCTTTCAGCTTGCGCGGGTCCTCCTCGGCGCGGGGCGAGGGCACCAGCTGGACGAGCGTGGGCACCGACATCGTTCCGACGACGGCGTCGGCACGGAACGGCATCACCGTGAGCTGGGTGCCTTCCACGACGGCGGTCGGCATGGTCAGAAGCATGAGACTCCCCCCGGAGATTCTGCGGCTTCCACGTGGAAGCAACACCGGAGAAGCATGTCAATGAAAGCATCGTCAATCACGTTGACAGATTTGACGAACGTTGTAGGTTGTTGACTGCTCACTCCAGAGAGGCTCAGGACTCCCGCCATGCCCCAGTCATCCGCGCAGGTGACCGCCGCCGAGATCTCCCGCATCGCGGGGGTCACGCGCGCCACGGTCAGCAACTGGCGCCGCCGGCACGAGGACTTCCCCGCGCCGTCCGGCGGCACGGAGAGCAGTCCGCTGTACGACCTGGAGTCCGTGCGGGCCTGGCTGTCCGCGCGCGGTCACGTCTCGGCGGCGACCCCGGCGGAGGAGCTCCGTACGACGCTGCGTCTGCGCGCGCAGAGCGGTGGGAGCGGTGTGCCGGAGGGCCTGCTGCTCCTGGTCCTCGCGGCGGCGGGTCACTCACCGGGGGAACTGACGGCCGTCACGGAGTCGCCGGACGCGGATCTCGTCGCGCGCGCACAGCGCGACGCCGTCACCGCGGCCGACGCCGTGCCGGCCGCCGGTCCCGTCCGTTTCGGTGCGGGCGACGCGGCGGTGCTGCGCGCGTTGTACGCGTGTGTACGTGACGAGGGGGGCCAGGCCGCGCTGGGCGTGCTCGCGGAGCGGGAGCTGGAGGACAGCGCCGCGTCCGGCGCGTATCTGACCCCCGGGCCGCTCGCGGACCTGCTCGCCCGTCTGATCCCAGGGTCCGCGTCGAGCGTCCTCGACCCGGCCTGCGGCGGCGGCACCTTGCTCGCCGCGGCCGCCCGCCGGGGAGCGCGTGAGCTGTACGGCCAGGACACCCTGCCCGTGCAGGCCCTGCGCAGCGCCGTGAGCCTGATGCTGACGGCTCCGGAGGCCGAGGTCACCGTGCGCGCCGCGGACAGTCTCCGCACGGACGCCTTCCCCGACCTGCTCGCCGACGCGGTGGTGTGCAACCCGCCGTACGGCGTGCGCGACTGGGGCCACGACGAGCTGGCGTACGACCCGCGCTGGGCGTACGGCGTCCCGGCGCGCGCCGAGTCGGAGCTGGCGTGGGTGCAGCACGCGCTCGCCCATCTCGTGCCCGGTGGTTACGCGGCGCTGCTCCTGCCACCGGCCACGGCCGGGCGGGCGTCGGGGCGGCGCGTGCGGGCGGAACTGGTGCGCAGCGGGGCCCTGCGCGCGGTGATCGCGCTGCCGGCCGGCGCGTCGGTGCCGCTGCACGTCGGGCTCCAGGTGTGGGTGCTGCAACGGCCCGAACCGGGCGGCCCCGCACGCAAGTCGGTGCTGTTCGTGGACACGGCGGCGGACGCGGCGACGGGTACGGGGACGGCGGCCGGGCGCGGTGGAACGGCGGTGACCGCGCGGACCCGGGGCGGGGGCCGGTCCTCGTCCGTGGACTGGGAGGGCGTCGCAGAGCGCGCCCTGGGCGCGTGGCGGACGTTCACGGAGAACCCGGACACCTTCGAGGGCGAACCCGGTGTCGCGCACGCCGTCGGCGTGGTGGACCTGCTGGACGACGTGGTGGACCTGACTCCGGCGCGGCTCGTACGGGCGTCGCGGGCCGAGGTCGACCCGGCGGAGCTGTCGGCCGGGCTCGACGCCGCGCGCCGCGGCCTCGTCGGCGCCGCGCGGTCCCTCGCGCAGACGGCGGGCCGGGAGGGCTGGAGCACCGCGGGCGCCTCGGCCCGCGAGTGGCGGACGGCGACGGCGTCCGACCTCGCGCGCGGCGGGGCACTCACCCTGCTGCGGACCCTGCCGGAGGGCGCGCGGGGCCGCGCGGACGGCGACGGGGGCGGGAGCGGGCAGCGGCCGGACACGGGCCGCGCCGTGCTCACCGGCTCGGACATCGCACGCGGGTCGGGCCCCACGGGCGACCCGGCGGAGCTGCCCAGCCACACGGCGCCCGTGATCGCCTTCGGGGACGTCCTCGTACGGGCGGTGGCGAGCGAGGACGGTTCGATGGCCAGGGTCGCGGGCGAGGAGGACGCGGGCGCGCTGCTCGGGCTTCACGTCCACCTCTTCCGGCCTGACCCGGCGCGCCTGGACGCCTGGTTCCTCGCCGGGTTCCTGGGCGCGGAGGAGAACATCGCGGCCGCGTCGACGGGCAGCACGGTCCTGACGGTCAGCCCGGGCCGGCTGCGCGTGCCGCTGCTGCCGCTGGAGGAGCAGCGGCGGTACGGGGAGGCGTTCCGGCACGTGCACGAGCTCCGGGCGGAGGCGCGGCGGGCGACCCTGCTGGCGGAGGAGACGGCGCGGCTGCTGGCGGGCGGGCTCACGGGCGGGCAGTTGCTGCCCACGCGTGAGGCGGCGGAGGGAGACGCGGTGGGGGGCCGGGGTGACGATTCACCCCATTAGGCACGCGGCCCCTCACACATAGACCACACTTGTCGGACCGTCCCGGTCGGCTGATCGGCCCGGGCGGTGGGGTTGGGACATTTCGGAAGGAATCCGGGGATCCAGTTGAACAGCAGTAAGCACACGGAGTTGGCGAACCACGCGTGGTCCGTCGCCGACCTCCTGCGGGGGGACTACAAGCAGTCCGACTACGGCAAGGTCATCCTGCCGTTCACGGTGCTGCGGCGACTGGAGTGCGTGCTGGAGCCGACCCGCGAGAAGGTCGCGGAGATCGCGGAGCAGCACAAGGACGGCGGCATCGACCCGGACCGCTTCCTGCGGCGGGCCTCGGGCCACTCCTTCTACAACCGGTCCAGCCTGACCCTGAAGAAGATCGCCGCGGACCCGCAGAACGCGGCGCAGAACCTCCAGGTGTACGTGGGGGCCTTCTCGGACAACGCGCGGGGCGTGCTTGACCGCTTCGAGTTCGCGCAGCAGATCAAGCGGCTGGACGCGGCCGGGCTGCTCTACCAGGTCATCGGCAGGTTCACGGACCTGGACCTGCGTCCGGAGGTCGTGCCCAACCACAACATGGGCTACATCTTCGAGGAACTGATCCGCCGCTTCGCCGAGCAGTCCAACGAGACGGCCGGTGAGCACTTCACGCCCCGCGAGGTCATCCAGCTCATGGTGCGGCTGCTGGTCGCCCCGGACGGCGACGCGTTGCAGCTGCCCGGCGCGGTGCGCACGGTCCTCGACCCGGCCTGCGGCACGGGCGGCATGCTCTCCGCGATGGACGACCTCATCAAGGAGCTGAACCCGGACGCCACGGTGGAGGTGTTCGGGCAGGAGCTCAACCCCGAGTCGTGGGCGATCTGCCGGTCCGACCTCATGATCAAGGGCCAGGACCCGGAGAACATCGCCTTCGGCAACTCCTTCTCCGACGACGGGCACGCCCGGAAGTCCTTCGACTACATGCTGGCCAACCCGCCGTTCGGCGTGGAGTGGAAGAAGGTCAAGGACGAGGTCGAGCGCGAGCACCAGACGCTGGGCGAGGCCGGCCGCTTCGGGGCGGGGCTGCCGCGCATCAACGACGGATCGCTGCTGTTCCTCCAGCACATGATCTCGAAGATGAAGCCGGTGGATGTGAACGGCGGGGGCGGCTCGCGGCTGGCGATCGTCTTCAACGGCTCGCCGCTGTTCACGGGCGCGGCGGGCTCGGGCGAGTCGGAGATCCGCCGCTGGATCCTGGAGAACGACTGGCTGGAGGGCATCGTGGCCCTGCCGGACCAGCTCTTCTACAACACCGGGATCTCGACGTACTTCTGGATCCTGACGAACCGGAAGAGCCCGGACCACAAGGGCAAGGTCGTGCTGCTGGACGCGCGGGACCAGTGGTGCAAGATGCCGAAGTCGCTTGGCGACAAGCGCAAGCGGCTGGGGGACGGATCGAACGGAACGCCCGACCACATCGCCGACATTACGCGGTTGTACGGGCGGGCTTTGGAAGCCGCGAATGACGAGAGCCACCCGCTGCACGGCAAGGTGAAGGTCTTCCGCAACGAAGACTTCGGCTACCAGCGGATCACGGTCGAACGCCCACTAAAGCTGCGCTTCGAGGTGACGGAGGCGACACTGGCGGCGCTGGAATTGTCCAAGGTCATCCAGAAGCTCCCCCAGGCTTCGGCTTTGGCCGACGCCTGCAAGTCCTTGATGGGCACAAACTGGGCCACGAAGCATGAGACCTGGCTCACCCTCAAGGACGCGGTGGTCGCGGCCGGCTCGACGTGGCCAACGGCGGCGTCTTTCAGTAAGGCGCTGCGTGAAGTGATCGGTGTCCGGGACCCGGAGGGCGAGGAGCAGCGCGTCAAGGGGCAGTCGGAGCCGGACGGGGAGCTTCGCGACTACGAGAACGTCCCGTTGGGTGAGGACGTCGAGGAGTACTTGAGGCGGGAGGTCCACCCGCATGTGCCAGATGCGTGGATTGATCACAGTAAGACGAAGATCGGGTACGAGATTCCGTTCACGCGGCACTTCTATGTGCACAAACCGCCGCCGCCGTTGGCGGAGATCGACGCGAAGTTGAAGGCGTTGGAGGCAGAGATTCAGGGGCTACTCAGAGAGGTGACGGAGTGACCTGGAAAGAGACACGGCTGAAGCACCTGTGCGTCGACTCGGGACAATACGGCCTGAACGTCCCCGCCGACCATTACTCGGCGGCCGGAACCCGCCTCATCAGGACATCCGACATCGCAGCCGACGGCACCCTGAGAGACGCCGAGTGCGGGGTGCATGTAGACATGACCATTGAGGCCCGGCATCAATTGGCCCCGGGGGACATCCTATTGTCTCGCAGCGGCACTCTTGGGCGCTCGTTCCTCATTCCGGAGCAGGCACAGGGATACACGTTCGCTGGATTCCTCATCCGGTTTCGCCCGAAGCCGGGAGTGGAACCCCGCTTCCTGAACTACGCAACACAGTCCGCCGGATTTCAAGGAACGGTGCATTCCGAAGCCGTCGCCTCCACTATCCAAAACTTCAACGCCGACCGCTACGCCAACATCTCGATGCGTGTCCCCGCTCTCGAGGAGCAGCAGCGCATCGCCGACTTCCTCGATGCCGAGACGGCGCACATTGACCAGCTCGTGGACTTGCGTAGCAATCAAATGCAACTGGTCAAAGAATGGTACGCTTCTACACTGGATGCGGCCTTCAGTCGTGATAACCACGCACCAACCCGTCTCAAGTACCTATTGGCATCAAGGCCTCGTTACGGTGTCCTAGTTCCTCAATTCATCGACGGTGACGGGGTACGATTCATCCGAGTTAATGACCTGCTCGACCTACCTGGACGAGCCGCATCGTTGCGTCGGATCCCCAAAGAACTTTCGTCCCAGTACGCACGTACGGTGACCCAAGCCGGAGATGTACTTCTAAGCGTTGTGGGAACCATGGGACGCTCTGCCATCGTGCCGCCAGAACTAGAAGGCGCAAATGTCGCCCGCGCTGTGGCCTCCCTTCGCCCAAGAGTTGGCATCCCACCCGAACTTATCTCCGCCTGGCTCACCACCCCTGAGTTCATGCGTCAGGCAGCGCTCGCTACGAGCTCTGATACGGCTCAGCCAACTCTTGGTATGGAAGATCTTTCCAACTTCAGTCTCTTCTGGCCTGATACGCCAGCTGCCCAGCGCGATCTACTGCGGATTATTCAGACTACGCAAGAACGCTACAAGTCCTTGACCAGAGCTTTTCAAGCTCAGTCCCGTTTGTTCGCAGAACGCCGCCAAGCCCTCATCAATGCCGCTGTAACCGGCCAGTTCGACGTTTCCACCGCCAGCGGCCGCAACGTAACCGAAGGAGTATCCGTATGAGCCCCATGCACGGTGAATCCTCCTTCGGGTCCGCCATAGTCGCCGCCCTCTGTGAGCGAGGTTGGCGCGAGGCGAACCCCGAGGACTACAAGGCCGATCTCGGGCTCGACACAAACGAGTTGTTCACCTTCATCGGTGCCACGCAGCCCGACGAGTGGAACGAACTGCTCACCGTCTACGGCGGCAACCCCAACGAGGCACAGCGCGGTTTCGCTCAGCGGCTCGACCGGGCCGTCGCCGACGACGGGCTGCTCCACGTCCTCCGCAACGGTGTCAAAGACCGCGGAGTCCGTCTCCGCGTCGCCTACTTCAAGCCCAACCTCATCTCCGCCGACTCCGTCCTCAACGGCTACCGCGCAAATCGCCTCACCGTCGTACGCGAACTCCCCTACGCCACCAAGCAGGCCGACTGGGGTCACCGCCTCGACCTCACCCTGTTCCTCAACGGCATACCGGTCGCCACGGCCGAGTTGAAGAACCCGCTGACCGGGCAGGGCGTCGAGCAGGCCAAGGAGCAGTACCGCACCGACCGGGACCCGACCGAGCTGATCTTCACGCGGCGCGTGATCGCGAACTTCGCCGTCGACCCGGACCTGGTCTTCGTCACCACGCAACTGCGCGGCAAGAGCACCCAGTTCCTGCCCTTCAACACCGGCTCGAACGGCCCCGGCCAGCCCGGTGGGGCAGGAAACCCGGCACCCACGGCCCACGGCACGTACGCCACCTCCTACCTCTGGGAACAGGTCTGGCAGCGGGACAACTGGCTCGACCTCCTCCAGCGCTTCGTGCACCAGCAGAAGGACAAGACACCCGGCGGCGGCACCACCAAGAAGACGATCTTCCCCCGCTTCCACCAGTGGGACGTGGTCCGGAAGCTCACCGCGCACGCCTCAGTCCACGGCGCCGGCCAGAACTACCTGGTCATGGCCTCGGCAGGGTCCGGCAAGTCGAACACCATCGGCTGGCTCGCCCACCGCCTCAGCGACCTGCACGCCCGCACCGACCCTGCCGTTCTCAGGCCCGACGCTCTCGCCGACGGCCGGATCAAGCCCGGCGAGCCGGTCTTCGACAAGGTCATCGTGATCACCGACCGCCGCGCCCTGGACGCGCAGCTCTCGGCAACCGTCGGCAGCTTCTCGCAGACGGACGGCCTGGTGGTGAAGGTCGACGAAAAGCACGGCGTGAAGAGCGAGCAGCTCGCCCGCGCCCTCTCCCGGGACACCGGCAAGATCGTCACCGTCACCCTGCACTCGTTCCCGGCGCTGCTCGACTACATCAAGCGCAACCCCACCGAGATCAAGGGGACCCGCTTCGCGATCATCGTCGACGAGGCGCACTCCTCGCAGTCAGGTGACGCCGCCACCGCCGTGAAGTCCGCCCTGCGCGACCTCGGCCTGGACGCCGACTCGGACGACGAGGGCGCGACCACGGTCACCGTGGACGACCAGCTCAAGGCGAAGGCCGTGGCTCGCTCCCGAGCCGCCAACCTCTCCTACTTCGCCTTCACCGCCACGCCCAAGTCCAAGACCCTCGAACTCTTCGGCACGGAAGGCGTCGAGAACGGCACGACCGTCTACCGCCCCTTCCACACCTACTCCATGCGCCAGGCCATCGAGGAAGGCTTCATCCTCGACCCGCTGCGCAACTACGTCACCTACAACACCTACTGGAAGCTCGCGAACCTCAACCGAGACGAGAAGGAGGTCGATCCCTCCAAGGCGAACAGCCATCTCGCCCGGTTCGCCCTCATGCACGAGCACACCGTGTCCCAGCACGCCACGGTGATCGTCGAGCACTTCCTCGCCCACACCCGCGGCCGGCTCGGCGGACGGGCCAAGGCGATGGTGGTCACGGCCTCCCGCCACTCCGCCGTGCAGATGGCCCGCGCCATCCGCAGTTACATCAAGGACCGTGAGTACGACACCAAGTACCCGGACCTCGGTGTGCTGGTCGCGATCTCCGGCACCCTCACCATCGACGGCGAGGAGACCACCGAGGTCAAGGAGAACGGCGGTCTCTCCGAGAACGCGCTGCCCAAGGCCTTCGCCTACACCCGCGCCGACGACAAGGCCGCGAAGGCCGGCGGCAAGGGTCAGCAGGAGTACCGGATCCTGGTTGTCGCCGAGAAGTACCAGACCGGCTTCGACCAGCCACTCCTGACGACGATGTACGTCAACAAGACGCTGACCGGCATCGCCGCCGTGCAGACGCTGTCCCGCCTCAACCGCACCGCCGAGCGCAAGTCCCAGGCCGATCTCGCCGTCCTGGACTTCGTCAACGAGGCCGAGGACATCCAGGACGCCTTCCGCCCGTACTTCGAGGAGGCGCACACCCTCCCCACCGACCCCAACCTCCTCTACACGGCCCAGAGCCGCGTCATGTCCGCGCCGATCATCTCGGAGCAGGACATGGACGAGTTCGTCGCCGCGTACTTCGAGGCGCAGGAGAAGGCCGGCGGCTCGCAGTCCAAGTGGGAGAAGCTGCACGCCGAGCTGTACCGGCTCCTCTCCCCCGCCGTCACACGCTTCACCGCCCTCCTGGAGAGCGAGGAGGAGGACGACGTCGAGACGGCCGAGGAGTTCCGCGCCCATCTCAACGACTACGTCCGCAAGTACGGTTTCCTCGCGCAGATCGTGCCGTACCGCGACGCCGAGTTGGAGCGCCTGTACCTGTACGGGCGTTACCTGCTCAACCGGCTCCCACGCCTCGCCGACGGCGGCGTCGACATAGGCGAGGTCGACCTGAGCCACCTGCGCGTGGAGAAGACCGGCGAGCACGACGTGTCCCTAAACCCCGAGGGTCCCGCCGAGCTCAAGGGGTTCGGCGACGGGGTCGGCGGTGCGAAGGACGCCGAGAAGTCACTTCTGTCCGAGCTGATCGACAAGTTCAACGCCAAGTTCGGCACGGAGTTCACCGAGGAGGACGTCCTCCCGGCCTTCAACGCCACGAAGAAGGACCCGAAGGTCCGGGCCGCCGCCCTCGTCAATGACGAGGAGAACTTCGGCATCGTCTTCGACAAGAAGTTCGAGGAGAACATGATGGACCATGTCTCCACAATCGACACGCTCGGCAAGCGCTACTTCGGTACGGACCGGGACTTCAAGTCCAACCTCGACCGCAGCGCCCGCCGCGCGGCCTGGCGGATGATCCGCCGGGAGGAAGGGCTGGACGACATCTGACGCGAGTGGGGCCCGGTGCGAGTGCTTAGCACCGGGCCCTGTTCGTCGTACGTCCACCGGTTCCGGTTCAGCGCTCGACGGCCGTCCGCACGAAGCCACTCCATGCTTCGGGGTTGAATGCCAGCCTGGCCGCTGCGGGCTGCTTCGAGTCCCTGACGAGGACGGCTCCGGGGGCTGCGGCGACCTCCACGCATTCGCCACCGTTGCCTGTGCTGTAGCTGCTTCTGATCCAAGCGGCCTCGGGCACAGCCGCCTTGCTGTGCTGCACGCTCATGTGTCTCCCATCAGTTGCTCGATGAACGCCACTGACTCGCTCGGTGTCAGCGCCTGTGATCGGAGGATGCCATAGCGCGCCTCAAGCGTGCGCACATATGTCGCGTCGGTGTAGAGGCGGCTGAGATCCTGTACTTCCGCGTACGCCAGGCGTTGCCCATTGTCGACGTCGATCAACGAGAACGGGCCGCTCAAGGCGGCGTTGTCCTCCCGCTCGATCGGCATGACCTGCACCTCCACGTTCCTAGACTGGCCGGTGACGAGGATTTGTTCCAGGGTCTCGCGCATGACTTTCGGACCACCGATCGGCCTGCGCAGCACCGCCTCCTCGATCACGAAGCTCAGCAAGGGTGCAGGACGTCGGCAGAAGATCTTCTGGCGCACCATGCGTGCCTCAAGTCGCTGTTCGATCACATCGTCCTCCAGCAACGGCCGCTGCATGTGGAAGACGGCACGTGCGTAATCCTCCGTCTGCAACAGACCCGGCACTGCATACACCGCATAGACACTCAAGGCCGTGGCCCTGGCCTCCAACCGAGCCATGTCCCGGAAGAACGCCGGATACTGAGCCTTCTCCACCTCCTCCTTCAGCGCCGTGAGCACCCCACCCACCCCCAGCACCTCGTCCGCCTTCTCGATGAACTGGGGCTTCGGGATCCGCCGCCCCTGCTCGATCGACGCCACCGTGTCCGCCGAGTAGCCGAGCCGCTTGCCGAACTCCGCCCGTTCCAGCCCCGCCTGCGTCCGCAGCAGCTTCAACTGGCGCCCGAACGCCGTCACCACGCCCGTCCCCGGCTCGTCCTCCGGCCTCTGCTGCTGTCCGTCCCTCACCTCGGTCATCGCCTTACCGCCTCTCCCCCGCGTACCGACCCGTACAGCGCCCGCGCGCACCTCGTACAAAGGCCCGTAAGCGGCGCGTCACCACTGGTCACGCTAGGCCACCGCACGCCACGGTGAGTACATGACCGCAACACAATCACCCGTCACGGTGCACCAGTTCACGATGCGCTTCAGCTCCACCCCGCGAGGTGCCCGTCTCGCCCGCCGCATGTGCGAGCACTGCCTCGTCGCCTGGGGCGTCCGGTACGACAGCGACGCCCACGACGCGATCACGCTCGTGGCCGCGGAGCTGTGCGCCAACGCGGTACAGCACGGACACGTCGCGGGCCGGGACTTCCAGGTGCACCTGACGGCATCCCCGCCGGCCCGCACCGTACGGGTCGAGGTCACCGACACCCGTGGGGAGAGCCTCCCCCTCCTCCCCACCGACCCGTCGCCCGACGGCGAGGGCGGGCGCGGTCTACTGCTGGTGGCGGCGCTCGCCGACCGCTGGGGCTGTTCGCCCCGCGCCGGGGGCGGGCCCGGCAAGACCGTCTGGGCGGAGTTCACGGCTTACCCCGCCTGACCTGATCACGCAACCGGAGCCACGCAGGTTGGACGCGATCGCCCTCACCCGGAAGACTGATCCCGGACCACATCGAACACCTCTGAAGAAGTCTTCGGAAACTCGACGCGGGCGGGGGCCAGGACCAGGTGCCGGACGGACGACGGATCGCAGGGCGTTACGAACTGCTTGAGCAGTTCAGTCACGGCGGCATGGGGGACGTGTGGCGCGGCTACGACGCCGTGCTGGACCGGCCGGTCGCCGTGAAGCTGATCCGTCCGCAGGCCGTGACGTCGCCGCACCTGGCGGAGGAGTTCGAGAAGCGGTTCCGGCGCGAGGCGCGGGTCACCGCCCGCATCCAGCACCCGGGCGTGCCCCAGGTGTTCGACGCGGTGCTCGACGAGTCGTACGAGCAGCTGTTCCTGGTGATGGAACTGGTCGACGGCGTGCCGCTGACCACGTACGTGCACCCGGACCGGCCGCCGCTCCCGGTCAGCTGGGCGGTGGCCGTTGCGGCGCAGGTCGCGACCGTGCTGTCGTACGCGCACGACGTGCCCGTCGTCCACCGTGACCTGAAGCCGGGCAACATCCTGGTCGCCCGGGACGGCACGGTGAAGGTGCTGGACTTCGGCATCGCGGCGATTCTCCGCACGGATGTCACCAAGCTGACCGCGACGGGCAGCCCGGTCGGGACGCACCAGTACATGGCGCCGGAGCAGGTGCGCGGCGGGCGGGTCACGCCGCGCACCGACCTGTACGCGCTCGGCTGTGTGTTGCACGAACTGCTCTGCGGACAGACGCTGTTCAGCGGCGACAGTGAGTGGCAGCTGATGATGCAGCACGTCAACGCGGCCCCGGTGCCGCTGCGCGGGCTGCGGGCCGATGTACCGGAAGCCCTGGAGGGCCTCGTCCTGCACCTGCTGCGCAAGGCGCCCGAGGCACGCCCGGCAGACGTGCAGGAGGTGTACGAGCGGCTGCGGCCCTTCCTGCCGGTGCCCGGCGAGGAGTCCGAACCCGAGGTGGCGGGGCTCGCCGGGGCACCCGACCCGACCGGCATCTTCCGGCGCCCCTACGCGCCCCGTTCACGCACCGGCACCGCGAGCGCGCAGGCGCCCGTGTCCGCCGCCGGACCGGACGCGGCGCCGCCCGTCGTCCCCGCGGCCGAGCGGGAGGCGCTGCGGGAGCAGATCCGCGAGGTGCACGCTCACTACCTGGCCCTGATGGAGGAGGAGCGGTACGCGCAGGCCGCCGAGGTGGTGGGCGAGATGATCGAACCGGCCGCACGGGCCCTCGGCTCGGAGAACAAGGCCGTTCTGCGGCTGCGTACGCGGCAGGCGGTCAGCCGTCAGCTGGCGGGCGACCACCGGGCCGCGCTGCCGGAGTTCGAGGCGCTCGCCGACGCCTACGCGCGGGTGAGCGGCCGGAGCAGCGAGGAGGCCCTGGAGTGCCGGGCGCAGGCGGCGCGCTGCCGTGGCGAACTCGGCCAGGTGACCGAGGCGCTGGCCGGGCTGCACGGCGTGCTCGACGCCGTCCGCGCCGTCGACGGCGACGTGAGCGAGAACGCGGTGGAGCTGCGCCGGGACATCGGCATGTTGCTGCTCGCACAGCAGCGGGCCGCCGACGCCTTCACCGTCCTGGAGCCACTGCACGCGGACCTGTGCGTGGTTTATGGCCCGGACGACGAACTCACCGCCGAGGTCGCCGAGACGCTGGCCGTGATCCGTCTGGATCTCGATGGTGGCGGAGCCGGTTCCCCTCCCTGACCTGCTCCTTCCTCTCACCGCAGCCCGCCCGTCCCACTAGGATCCCCGCATGCCGCAACTCGCCTTCGACATCGGCTTCTTCGCTGAACTTCCCAAGCTCCAGCCGCCGGTCAGGAAGGGCGTCCTGGACGCCTGGGAGAAGTTCGGCCGGTTCACCCTGGACCAGCTCTTCAAGGACCCGGGGCTGAAACTGGAGAGCCTGACGAAGGCGAAGGACAAGCAGATCCGGACGATCCGCATCGACCAGTTCTGGCGCGGGGTGGTGCTGGCGCCGCCCTCCGGGGACACGTTCGTCCTGCTGCGGGTCATGCCGCACGACAAGGCCATCGCCTGGGCACTGAAGCAGAAGTCCAGCATCAACGAGGTGACGCGGGCCGTCGAGATCCGGGACGCGGCGACCCTCGACGAGATCACGCCGGCGTACGAGCGGGTGGCCGAGACCTCGTCGAAGGAGCGGTTGTTCGCGAAGTTCTCCGACGGGGACCTGAAAGCGCTCGGCATCGACGACGAGACACTGCGGCAGGCCCGTTCGCTGGTCGACCAGGAACAGCTGGACGTCTTCGCGCCGCTACTGCCGCAGGACCAGCGGGAGGTACTGCAGTACCTCGCCGCGGGCTGCACGGTCGAGGAGGTCTGGCAGGACATCGTGGCACCCGCCCTGCAGGCGTCCACGCAGCCGGTGGACACACGCGACTACGAGACGGCGATCCGGCACAGCCGGGCCCGCATCGCGCTGGTGACGGCTCCGGAGGAGCTGCGGGACATCCTCGAGAAGCCCTTCGCGGCCTGGCGGGTCTTCCTGCACCCCTCGCAGCGGAAGGTGGCCTACCGGGCGTCGTACTCGGGTCCCGCGCAGGTCACGGGCGGTCCAGGCACCGGTAAGACCGTCGTCGCGCTGCACCGGGTGAAACACCTGCTCGGCCACCTGCGCGAGGGTGACCGCATCCTCCTCACCACCTACACCAACGCGCTCGTCAACGCGCTCCGGGCGGGGCTGGAGTCCCTGGTGGACGACCCGGAACTGCGCGAACGCGTGGACATCTCAACCGTCGACGGCTTCGCGAGCCGGGTCGTCGCGGAGGCACCGGACGCGGTACCGCTGCGGCCGCTGATGAGCAACGAGGAGGTGAGCCGCTGGGGCAAGGCCGCCAAGGCGACGGGCTTCACCGGCAGCGCGCAGTTCCTGGCTCAGGAGTATCGGCACGTCGTCCTGGCGCAGGGCATCACCACCCTGGCCGAGTACGAGGCGGCGGACCGGCGGGGGCGGGGCAGCCGGCTGACGGCCGCCGAGCGGCCGCTGGTGTGGGAGACGGTGGAGCGCTTCACGGCCGGCCTCGCCGCGGACGGGGCCCGGACCTGGCTGCAGACGTGCGCGGAGGCCGCACGGCTGCTGGAGGAGAAGGGACCGCCGTACCGGCACGTCGTGGTGGACGAGGCGCAGGACCTGCACCCGGCGCAGTGGCGGCTGCTGCGCGCGGCCGTCCCGGCCCGCCCGGACGACCTGTTCATCGCGGGCGACCCGCACCAGCGCATCTACGACTCGAAGGTGTCGCTGAAGTCGCTCGGCATCAAGGTGACCGGGCGGTCGGTGAAGCTGCGCAAGAACTACCGCAGCACCCAGGAGATCCTGCGCTGGTCCACCGCCCTGCTGATCGGCCGTCCGATCGCCCAACTGGACGACGAGGGCCGTCGCGACACCCTGCTCGGTTACCGCTCCGCCCTCCACGGCGACGGGCCCGTCGTACGGGACGCGCCGACGGAGGAGGTCGAACTGGACATGCTCGTCGACCAAGTGAGGGCGTGGCGGGACGCGGGTGTGGGCGCCGGGGAGATCGGGGTGAGCGCCCGCTTCAACAAGACGTGCGCGAAGGCCGTGGCGCGTCTGAAGGACGCCGGCGTTCCCGCCGCCACACTGCGCGCCGCCGACATCGCCACCGGGGACGGGACGACGGCCGTGCGGGTCGGAACCATGCACTCGTTCAAGGGCCTGGAGTTCCGCTGCGTCGCGGTCATCGGCGTCACCGAGGACGCGCTGCCGTTCCCGAAGGCGGTCACACCACCCGAGGTGGACACCAAGCAGCACGAGACGGACATGCTGTCGGAACGCTGCCTGCTGTTCGTAGCCTGCACGCGGGCTCGCGACAGCCTGTACGTCTCCTGGTCCGGCAAGCCGAGCCCGTTCCTGGCGGAGGCGGGGGTGTGAAGCGAGGGGCCTGCTGATCTGGTGATGCCGCCACGATTCAGGCAGACTCTTCACCAGTTTTTCACGTCCGCACGCGAACGTGGAACAGGTTGATCGCCACCCTTGACGCCTCAGCAGCCGACGTTGACGGGTGGCGCACGACCACCGGATCAGGGCGGGGCACGGCGATTCCGTGCAGCAGTAGGGGGCCGATCGTGAGTTCTGAGGACGCACAGTTCCTGGGGGTAAAGGTCCTGGAGAGCATGCGCACCCATGTCCGCTGGACTCTGCAGAGGATGTCCGAGCCGGTGTCCTTCTCCTGCAGCCAATGCGGGCGCGTGACCACGGACGTCGTGGTCGCGATCAAGACCACGAGTGCGGGCAGAAAACACCCCCACTGCGCAGACTGCCATCGGCAAAGAGTCACCAACGCGACCGGGGGCCGCGAGGCTGATTCCACGACCGGAGCCGGCGCCGCGCCTCTTGACGATATTGAAGAGGCAAAGACCTCAGGGCTCGACCAGGTGGTGCTTGTCCGGCAACCGGATCCGGGCCAACCTCATGACGTGGTCGAGACGACCTCCGAACTCCAGTGGACGTTCGTGATCCGTCGGCGTCACCTGGACCAAGGCCAGTGTCCACTGCCCGCGCAGGCCGCACGCCGGATCCGGACAGCGAAAGTGGTGCATCTTCACGACGGCCGCGCCTTCCCCACAGTGCTGCTTGATTCCCTCCGCAAGAAGGTCACCAAAGAGCACCTCCGAGGGATCCGCTGGCCGCGGGCGGAACTCATGCCGGGCACACGGATCACGGCCAAGCTCGACCGGAGCAGGCTGCGCCTGTTCCTCACTCCGCTGGAACGTCCGGTCTTCATCGCGAAAACGAGGTTCCCTTACGAGTACGACCCCCGCATCATCGCCCGTGAACTCCCCACCAGCCTGACGTACAGCCCGGCTGGTGTCGGTGCGTCACTCGATGTGCTGGTGCAGGCGACGATCCGCAAGCTCGGCTATCTGGACGCGGCGGGCAGCGCGCTGCTGCCGGTGGAGAACCTGATCCGCGGGGTTCGAAGCCGTGGCGCATCCGGACAGTACTCAAACGACGCGATCCGGGCTTCGGTGAACGGGCTCATCAACCGAAAGCGCCTCACCTGGCGAACGGGAAGCTGCGCGGCCGACGGCGTTCTCCACTTTCCGGCCCGTCCGGGCGAGAGAACGGTCCGTCTCGTCTGCTACACGCCCTTCGTACTGCCCAAGCCGAAGAATCAACGGGTCGTACATCTGCCGAGCGCCTCTTCCCGGCACGGCGTGGCCGGGCACCTGATGAAGATCGAGCACCTGGGCAAGCAGGCCAGCGATACGGCCCAAGCCGCGTACGCCGAGGCTCACCGGAGCGCGGACCTTACCAGAACTCACAAGCTCCCGAAGGGACACACCTACGTCAGGCCGCATGAGCGCGGAGGCGCATAGGCGGGGCGGAAGAGAAGTGCTGTCCGCTACCGAATGCTCTGCAACAGCTGCCCCGTGGCAGTGACGGTCCAGAACGACCAGCCGTTGCGGTTCGGATTGACGTGCGGGTTGAGGGCGTGCACCACGGCGACTGCCGCCCCGCTGGGAGTCTCGTAGTCACCGCGACCAGGACCTGAGGGAATGGTCACCGTGCGGGACGAGGGGTCGTAGTAGGCCTGGGTACGGCGGCCCTCGTAGACCGCGTGGATCTCGACCCCCTGCTCGGTACGGAGCTTTTGCACCTCTGCCCCGACCAGAGTGGGTGCGGCCGGGTCCTCCGCGATCAGCTCCTCGTCGGCGGGCAGCTCGTCGGTGTCCCGGTGGGCGGCCTGCGCGTCATAACGGGGAAGACCCAGCAACTCGTTGAGGACATTGGCCAGCGAGCGCCTGCGTGCGGCCAGGAAGTCGGGAAAGCGGTCGAGGGACCACAACTCCGGCTCCTCGGGGATCCACTGTTCGGCCAGACGTTCCGAAGCGATCTCCGTCATGTACTGGTCGGGCAGCCTTGAGGAGATCATCTTGTTGGTCTGGCCGGTAATGAAGGCCAGGTTGGCGAGGCTGTTCCACTCCTCCTTCGCGTACGTTCCCTGGACCCGGGCGCGCGGAAACACGTGGTGGAACTCGATGTTGGCACCCGTGTTCATGGGCTGGTCACTGATGGCGATGTTGGTTGCCCAGTCCCGTGCCGTGCCGCGGAGCGCGGCGATGTAGAGCAGCTTGAAGAAGGGGTGCGTGGAGTACTTCTGCTCCAAGTCCCTCGGGTGCAGTGCGCTGTCCAGAGACCGCGTGCCGGAGGCCCGGCGGATGAGCTCGGCGAACAGGCCCTCTCCCTCGCGCGATTTGATCAGCCTGGCCTCCGCATCGAGCTTGCCCTCGACCTGCAGGGAGTAGTGGCTGAACGCCATCGCCGTGTACACCCAGCGGCGCAACAGCTGGGCCTCTCCGGGGCGGAGCTTGCCGTTCCGGTGGTGCAGCAGCAGGGCGGGCACGATCGTGACGTTCGGCGACGAGAGAACCTCGGACCGGGGGACCGAACACTCGCTCTTCAGGAAGTCGATGGCGAAGCGCAGGGCCCTCTCCGTGTCCTGCCAGGCCTCCTTCAGCGCGGCTTCGTCCACGTCCGCCCCGATGAGCTTGATGTGATGGGCGCCGGTTCCCGCCAGGAGGCTCATGAGGCGCAGGACGGCTTCCCGGTTCAGGGGGAAGTTGCTGTCCTGCAGTTCCTGGTGGAAGGAGTCCATGGTGTCCAGGCCGTCGGCCCAGCGAGCCGCGATGGCGCTGTACACGAGATCGCCCTTGGAAAGCCGCCGGCCGCCCTTGTTCAGCCGGGCGAAGAGCTCGGCGACCTCCTCGTAGTCGTCGGACTCGTAGGTGATGACGGCGATCTGGTGATGCCGGATGTTGTTCACCTTCTGCATCCGCCGGGTCCAGGCGTCGAAGTTCGGATCGTCGAGCGGCACCCCCGCCTTGAGCAGGACCTGGTAGAACTGCACGTTCTCCTGGAGAAGCGTCGATACCGGGATCAGCAGCGGATCCTTGCGCTGTACGGCGCTCGGGTTGACGAACTCCTCGGTCCGCACGTCGAAGCGCAGGTCGATGAGCCGGCCGTCGGCCTTCGACTCAGGCCGGTACACCCAGGCGAGGGAGGACAACCGCTGTTGTCCGTCCAGCAGATAGAGAGGCTGATGCTTCGACTTGTCGGCCTGGACGACGGCGGCAGTCTTGAAGGGGACTGTCAGGTTGGTCTTCCAGAGCAGCAGGGCACCGACCGGGTAGCCCCGGTAGAGAGAATCGAAAAGATCACGTACGTCGGGCCTCATCCAGACGAAGTCGCGCTGGATGGAGGGAATGACGACCCTGCCCTGCAGCAGGTTGTCGACCTGAGAAATGATCTTGTCGTTTTCCAGCCCCATGCTGCCGCCCCCAACCTGCGAGTGATCTACACCACCCAAGATAACTGTCGTCACCGCCACCGGTCTTGTCCGCAGTACTCCCCTGGCCACGTCCCGTCATCGGAGTTCACTGACCGCTGACGCTACCGGCCTCGTCCAGAAAGGCCGCCAAGGCGCTGACGAACCGCTGCGGACCGTCGAGCCAGGGAAAATGCCCGGCCCCGTCCTGCACGGCCAGTTCAGCCCTCGGGAAGAGGCCCGCGTACTCCTTCATCACTCGCGCGGGCCCCGCCACGTCGTACTCCCCGGCGAGGACGAGTACTGGCGAAGGAGACCCGGCGAGTGCGGCCCTGGTCGTGTCGGGATCGAAGGCGCCGTCGGAGGCGTACAGGGCCGCGGCCTCGTCGTTGCGCTGGTGCTCCTCCGCCGCGCGGAACGCCCGCGCCGCGTCGTCCCAGCGGCCGTACCAGAACGGGGCGACGGCGCCCCAGTCGTCCGCCGTCGCCCGGCCGGACGTGATCGCCTCCAGGGACGTGTACGCCGGGGCGAACCAGGGTTCGTCCCGGCGCAGGCGTGCCGTCTCCAGCCGGTCCTCGGCCGTGATGCCGAGGCCGACGGCGAAGACGCTGGGCGTGACGAGGGCGAGCCGCGCCACGCGGTCCGGGTGCCGGGCCGTGTACAGCGCGGCCAGGTTCGCACCGGCCGAGTGAGCGAGCAGGTCCATCCGCTCCAGCCCCAACTCCTCGCGCAGCGCCTCGACATCCGCGACCTGCCGGTCGCAGCGGTACGACGCCGTGTCCCCCGGTACCGCGGACCGGCCGGTGCCCCTGAGGTCCAGCCGAATCAGGGTGCGGTGGGCTGTCAGGCCCCCCAACTCCCCCAGATACACGGAGTCCTGCATGGGACCCCCTGGGAGGCAGACCAGGGGCGGGCCGTCGCCCGTCACGTGGTAGGCGAGGGTGGTGCCGTCGGAGGCGGTGAAGGTGGGCATGATCGCGAGGTTGGCAGGAGGCGGTGTCCGGGGCAACCGGAAATCCACCGGGGCGGAGTACGGCGTGCCGTCCACGGTGTGTCGGCCCCCTGAGGGACACCGGCCCCTCCTCTTCCGGAGGGGCCGGCGCCGTACTACCGCACCGGTGTCACGACCGGCGCCGGCGCGTACCCGGTAGGCCGGGTCGTGAAGGTGCCACGCCCCTGGGTTCGGCTGCGCAACCGGGTCGCGTAGCCGAACAGTTCGGCCAGCGGCACGGTGGCGGTGACGACCGCGGCGCCCGCGCGGGTCTCCGACCCGGTGACCTTGCCGCGCCGGGCCGCGAGGTCGCCGAGCACCCCGCCCAGCGCGTCCTCGGGCACGGTGACCGTGACCTCGACGACCGGCTCCAGCAGGACCATCGCGCAGGCGCGCAGAGCCTGACGGAGGCCGAACCGGCCGGCCGTGCGGAACGCCGTGTCCGAGGAGTCCTTCACATGCGTCGAACCGTCGGTGAGCGTGACGCGCAGCCCGGTCACCGGGTGCCCGCCGAGCGGGCCCTCGGTGAGGGCGTCACGGCAACCGGCCTCGACCGCGCGGACGTACTCCTGCGGCACGCGTCCGCCGACCACGGCCGAGCGGAACTCGAACCCGCCCTCCGCGAGCGGCTCGACATCGAGGACGACATGGGCGAACTGCCCGGCGCCGCCATCCTGTTTGACGTGCCGGTACACCAGTCCGGACACGCCCCGGCCGACGGTCTCGCGGTAACTGACCCGGGGGCGTCCGACGTTGACCGCCAGCCCCAGCTCGCGCCGGAGCTTCTCCACCGCCACCTCCAGGTGTAGTTCCCCCATCCCGGACAGCACGGTCTGCCCGGTCTCCGGATCGGTCCGTACGACCAGCGAGGGATCCTCCTCGGTGAGCCGCGCCAGCCCCGACGCCAGACGGTCGGTGTCACCGGCCCCGCGGGACTCGACCGCGACCGACACCACCGGCTCGGGCACACCCGGAGGCTCCAGCAACAGCGGGGCGTCCGGCGCGCAGAGGGTCGAGCCGGCGCGGGCCGACTTGAGCCCCACGACGGCGACGATGTCCCCGGCGACCGCCCGGTCCAGCGGGGCGTGCCGGTCGGCCTGGACGCGCAGGATCCGGCCGATCCGCTCGGTGCGTCCCGCGCTCGCGTCCCACAGGGTGTCTCCCTTCTCGATCGTCCCGGAGTAGATCCGCAGGTAGGTCAGCCGTCCTGTAGGGGTGGCGTGCACCTTGAACGCGAGGGCGGCCGTAGGCGCCGTGGGGTCGGCGGCCCGCTCCTGCTCGTCACCGTCGGCCGTGCCCCGGACCGGCGGCACGTCCAGCGGCGACGGCAGGTAGGCCACGACCGCGTCGAGCAGCGGCTCGACCCCGCGGTTGCGGTAGGCGGAGCCGCACAGCACGACCACTCCGGCACCGTCCCGGGTCAGGTCCCGCAGCGCCGCGGAGAGGCTCCGCTCGGAGAGCGTGCCGGTGTCGCAGAACTCCTCCAGGGCGCCCGGATGGAGTTCCGCCACGGTCTCCTCCAGCACCCGGCGGCGTGCGAGGGCTTCGTCCCGCAGGGCGTCCGGCACCGGCGCGTCCTCGAAGGCGTCGCCGTCGGACCACAGCAGGGCGCGCATGCGGACGAGGTCGACGACACCGGTGAAGGTGTCCTCCGAGCCGACCGGCAGTTGCACCACCAGCGGCGCCGGATGCAGTCGCTCCCGGATCGACGCGACGGCCGCGTCGAGGTCGGCACCGGCACGGTCCATCTTGTTGACGAAGGCGATCCGCGGAACCCCGTGCCGGTCGGCCTGCCGCCACACCGACTCACTCTGCGGTTCCACCCCGGCCACCGCGTCGAACACGGCCACCGTCCCGTCGAGGACCCGCAGCGCACGCTCGACCTCGTCGGCGAAGTCGACGTGCCCCGGGGTGTCGATCAGGTTGATCCGGTGACCGTCCCACGCACAGCTCACGGCCGCGGCGAAGATGGTGATGCCCCGGTCCCGTTCCTGCGGGTCGAAGTCCGTGACGGTGGTGCCGTCATGGACCTCGCCCCGCTTGTGCGTGGTTCCGGTGGCGAACAGGATCCGTTCGGTGACGGTGGTCTTGCCGGCGTCGACGTGGGCGAGGATGCCGAGGTTGCGGACGACGGCGAGCGGGTTGTGGTGAGTGCGCACGGCCCAGGGCCTTTCGAAGCGTTCAGAAAAGGGGCAGCGCGATTTCGGGGCGAGCAGGGCAGGGCACCACAAGGCCCTGCCGTCTTGTCAGGGTCCCGTGGTCTCAGACGTTCGTCCCGGTCATCCGGCACCGGCCGCGCAGCGGGCACCGGAGCGACGAGGACACGAGGATCACCTCGTAGCGCGACAGGGAGACGGTGACAGCGGTGTGGTCACGCATGGCCGTCTCCCTTCGTTCGTCACGACGGTGCGCGCCCGCTCAAGTCGTGGGCGGCACTGGATACTCGGTGAGTGTAGGGAAGCGCAGCGGAACCGGGCCAGGGATTATTCCTCTCAGGAGGGCCCGAACTCCCGCTCGCGTTCGTAGCCGTCGGCGGTCCGCTCAGCGCGTCGGGACCGGGTGAGAGCGCGCCTGCCGAAAATCACGGCGATCAGCCCCAGCGGGATGGCCGCGACGGCCCCCACCATCCCGTTGCCCGTGCCCGGGCCACCGCTGGAGGTGGCCAGATGCAGCACCGCGAGGGCCACGCAGACCAGGCCCACCGCCATGGCTGTCATGGCGCCGGTGCGCGCGTTGCCGGTGCTGATGCGGCCGGCGGCACGTGCCACGGCCAGCCGGCCGATGACCACGCCGATCAGACCTACGCCCAGGGCCAGGTTGGCCCCTGTCCGCCCGTCACCGATGGCTCCGCCCTCAGCGGCCACCATAAGGACATCTGTTGCGCTCATGCCACTCTCCTCGTTCTGGCGCGGGGAAGCCGCGGTGTCGTCGGGCCTCGATCGTGACTGCCGGCCGCGCCGCCGGTCGTCCGGCGGGCGCGGTCTTTTCGGACTGCCGCCGGCAGGGCAGTCGGCTGCCGCGTCTGCGGCAAGCGGCCGACGAGTACCGCGGGCGTGGTAGCCGGTCGCTCCTCCGTGGGCGGGACTCGCCCGCACCGGCGTCCGGCTAGGGTGCGCGCATGGACACAGGGGGTTTTCGTGTCCCGGCCGGTGCCCTGGACTGGGCGATCGCCGTCGGCGTGGCGGCACTGCTGCTGGGGACGGGGTTGTCCGGGCAGCACCCGGCTGGGGAGCGTGAGCTGGTCGGCGCCGTACTGGCGGCGGCGGGCGGCCTGACGCTGGTCGCCCGTCGGAGGGCTCCGATTGCCGTGCTGGCCGTCACCGGTCTGTGCGCGGTGGGGTACGAGGCGGCGGGAATCGAGGTGCTCGCCGTCTCGTATCTGATCGCGGTGTACGGCGCCGTGCGGGCCGGGCACCGTGCCCTGACGGTAGCGGCGTCCGTGTCCCTGCTCGTCGTCCTCCCCCTCACGGCGCTGGTCTTCCGCGAAGGGCCGGCGCGCCAGGCGTTCGCGCAGGCCCGGAACGTGCTGGAAATCGCCTGGCTGATCGCCGCGTTCGCCGCCGGGGAGGCGTTGCGGCAGGCCGAGCGGCGGGCGGACGAAGCCGAGCGCACCCGGGAGGAGACCGCGCGGCGCCGCGCCGACGAGGAGCGGCTGCGCATCGCGCGGGAACTGCACGATGCGCTCACCCACCAGATCTCGGTCATCAAGGTGCAGTCCGAGGTCGCCGTCCATGTCGCCCGCAGGCGCGGCGAGCCGGTGCCCGAGACGCTGCTGGCGATCCAGAAGGCCGGACGGGAGGCGACCCGGGAGCTGCGCGCGACCCTGGAAGCCCTGCGCGACGACGACCCGACACCGCCGCAGAGTCTCGAGCACGTACCGGAACTCGTGGAGCGCGCCGGTTCGATGGGTCTCGACGCGACGCTGACGATCGAAGGGCCCCGGCAGGACGTGCCGGCCGCGGTGGGACGGACCGCCTACCGCATCATCCAGGAGGCGCTGACCAACACCGCCCGGCACGCCTGCGCCACCATCGCGGCGGTCCGCATCACCTATGAGCCGGACGCCCTTGTCATCCAGGTGGACGACGACGGCAAGGCCACCCCCGATGACGCCCCGCCCCCCGGCCTCGGGCTGCTCGGGATGCGCGAACGCGTCACCGCTCTCGGGGGCCGGCTACGCGCGCGACCGCGCACCGGACACGGTTTCACCGTCCGAGCCGAACTCCCTGTGGAGCGATCCTCATGATCCGTGTCCTGCTGGTCGACGACCAGCCGCTCATCCGCAGTGGCTTCCGCGCGCTGCTCGATCTCGAGGACGACATCGAGGTCGTGGCCGAAGCCGCCGACGGCGAAGAGGGGTTGGTGCTCCTCGAGGAGCACCTGCCCGACGTCGCACTCATCGACATCCAGATGCCGGTCATGGACGGTATCGAGGCGACCCGGCGCATCGCCGCGGACCCGTCCCTGGCCGGTGTGCACGTCGTCATGCTGACCAACTACGGCATGGACGAGTACGTCTTCGACGCGCTGCGCGCCGGTGCCGCCGGGTTCCTGGTCAAGGACATCATGCCGGAGGACCTCCTGCACGCGGTACGGGTAGCCGCCCGTGGCGACGCTCTGCTCGCCCCTTCCCTCACCCGCAGGCTGATCCACCGGTACGTCACCCAGCCACCCCCGGCCACCAGTACGGCGCTGGAGGAGCTGACCAGCCGTGAACGGGAAGCGGTCGCCCTGGCCGCACAGGGCCTGTCCAACGACCAGATCGCCGGCCGCATGGTGATCAGTCCGATGACCGCGAAGACCCATATCAACCGGGCCATGACGAAACTCCACGCCCGCGACCGCGCTCAACTCGTGGTCCGCGCCTACGAATCCGGCCTGGTCACCCCGCGCCACCGCTGACAGCCGGGACAGCGGTGGCGGAGATACGGTGGTTCCTATTCCGGCGGGGTCGGGGTGTCGTGGGTGCGGTACATCGCCTGGACGTCCAGCTCCAGTTGGACCGTCGGGCCGACCACCGCGATGCCCCGGGCCAGCATGGAACGCCAGTTCAACGTGAAGTCCTCGCGGTGCAGTTCGGCCGTCGCGAGGGCCGCGCAGCGCAGTTCCTGGCCGTAGCCGCCGTTCACGGTGCCGAGGTACGTCGTGTCCAGCGAGACCGAGCGGCTGACGCCGTGCATGGTGAGGCTGCCCAGCAGCGACCACTTGCTGCCGCCCCGGTAGGCGAAGCGGGTGCTGGTGAAGTCGATGTACGGGAAGCGTTCGACGTCCAGGAAGTCACCGGACCGCAGATGGTTGTCGCGGGTGGTGTTGCCGGTGGTGATGCTGGAGGCGTCGATGCGGACGCGCACCCGGGATTCGGCCATGTCATGGGCGATCTGGATCCCGCCCTCGAAGCGTTCGAAACGGCCGTGGACATGGGCCATGCCGACGTGCTTGGCGATGAACCGGATCGCGGTGTGCGGCGGGTCGAAGAGCCAGGTGCCGGGCGTCGGCAGCTGGAGCGCCTCGGCCGGTCGCAACCAGACCCGCTCGGTGGGCGTCGGAGTGCCTGTCGAGATCTCGATGGTCTCGCGGTGCGGCTGGAGGCCCTCCGCCGCGATCATCAGGCTGTACCGGCCGGGTGGCAGCGCGGCGAGGAAGTAGCCGTACGGGTCGGTCGTCCCGCGGGCGGCCACCCGGTGGGTGTCCAGTGCGGTGACGGTGACGTCCGCGGCGGGCAGGGGTGAGCCCATCGGGTCGACGACCTCGCGGGTCACGGCGCCGGCGCCGGACGGGAGGGGGAGGGCGAGGCCCGCCGCTGCGGCGGAGGTGCCCTTGAGCCACCGGCGCCGGAGCAGTGCGAGGGCCATGTGGTTCACCTTTCTTCGGGTGGCACGGCCGCGCGGCGGCGTTCCGCCGACGGCCGCACCCTGTTGCGGTCACACCCCCTTTGTCGATCTTGCCGGACCGGGCTCGGACACAGGTGTCTCAATACGAGACAGTCAAGAGGGTTTACGGCCTGAATGCGTCGGCGTGTGCGGCGGCCCACTGGGCGAAGGTCCGGGCCGGGCGGCCGGTGACCTTCTCGACGGTGTCCGAGACCGTACGGCCCGCCTCGGGGGTGTTGCCGTACACCTCGAGCAGGAAGCCGATCACGTCCTCCGGCAGGTACGCCGCCCGCCACTCCGCGACGGCCTGCTCCTCGGTCAGCTCGACGAGGGCGATCTCCCGGCCGACGGCGGCGGCGACGGCCGTCACCTTGTCGCCCACGGTGAGCACTTCGGGGCCGGTGATCACGTACTCCTGGCGTCCGTGTCCCTCCTCCGTGAGCGCGACCGCGGCGACGGCGCCGATGTCACCCTCGTGGACCATGGCACTCAGCCTCGAGACGAACGGCTCCCGCACCTCGCCCGAGGCGACGATTCCGTCCGCCCACTCCAGGGCGTTGGCCATGAACTCGACCGGCATGAGCACGGTCCAGTCGATGCCGTCGTCGGCACGCACCGCGTCCTCCAGCGGGGTGGGCCCGCCGCCGTGCAGCACGGTGATCCGGCGGACACCGGCCGAGCGGGCGAGTTCCAGGATCCGCGGGCCGGTCTCCAGCGGGGTGAAGGAGGCCCCGCCGAAGGTGATCAGGTGGAGGCCGGTGACGCCCTCCAGGGCCGGTGCCAGCGTGCCGGGCTCGGTCAGATCCCCCTCGGCCACCTCCACCCCGGCCGGGAGACCGGCCTTCGTGGCGTCTCGTGTGAGGGCGCGCACCTCGTGGCCCCGGGCGAGCAGTTCGGCGACGACCTGGCGGCCGACGGTTCCGGTGGCACCGGTGACGAGGATCTTCTGCGTCTGTGTCATGCCATGACGGTAGGAAGCCTTGCGGTCAGCCGGTGTCCGCGATCCGGAGCCCGGTGGTGTCCGGCGGGCCTCCTTCGTACGCCGCGAGCAGCACGGCCCGGGCCCCTTCCGCCGTCACCGGGCGGGGGTTGGCGTACGGCTCGCCCGCGACGCGGTCCGCCGCCGGTGCCACATCGTCTTCCCGCAGGCCGAGTTCGGCGAGCGAACGGGGCGCGCCGAGGCGTCCGGACAGTTCCCACAGGGCGCCCGGTACGTCGTCCGCGTCGAGTGCCCGGCGCAGCACGGTCAGCGCCTGTGGGACGGCGGGGGCGTTGTGGGCGAGGGCGTAGGGCAGCACGACGGTGTGCGTCTCGGCGTGCGGCAGCCCGTACGTGCCGCCCAGCACGTGGCACAGCTTGTGGTGCAGCCCCATCGTGGTCGCGCCGAGGCAGGCGCCGCACAGCCAGGCCGCGTACAGCGCCCGGCCGCGGGCCTCCAGGTCCTTGGGGCCGGCGGCCAGTCGCGGCAGCGCCTCGGTCATCGCCCGCACGCCCTCCTCGGCCATGACCGAGACCAGCGGCGAGGCGTCCGGGGCGTACAGCGCCTCGACGGCGTGCGCCAGCGCGTTGACGCCGCTGGTCACGGTCAGCGGTACGGGCAGGGAGAGGGTGAGCCGGGGGTCGTAGACGACACTGCGGGGCTGCACGACGGGGTCGCGGCCGGTGCGTTTGGCGCCGTGCTCGGTCAGGCCCCAGACCGGGGTCATCTCGGAACCCGAGTAGGTGGAGGGCACGGCGATCAGCGGCAGACCGGTGCGCAGGGCGATCGCCTTGCCGAGCCCGATCGCGGAGCCGCCGCCGACCGCGACGCACCCGTCCGCCCCGGCGGCACGTACCGCGGCGACGGCCCGGTCGGCGTCCTCGACGGGTACGTGCATACGGGCCTCGGCATGCAGCCCGGCGCAGGAGTCGCCGAGCGCGTCGGCGACCGCCCGGGCGACGCGCTCGCCCCGGCTTCCGCACACCACGAGCAGCCGCCGCAGACCGAGGCGCGCCGCCTCGCCCGGGGTCGCGGTGACGGCCGCGCCGGGCCGGAAGACGACGCGTACGGGCCGCGTCTCGTAGGAGAAGTCGCTCTGGAAGAAGTCGCCCGGCGCGGTCATGACGCCCGCTCCAGGACGAGGTCGAACCGGGCCTGCCGGAAGGGGTTCGCCACGCCGAACTCCCGTGCCAGGGAGGCGTCGTCGGTGGTCGCGAAGTCCTGGACCAGGCTCCGCCGCACGGCGAACACCGCGTCGGAGTCGAGGTAGTCGCCCCCGGCCACGAAAATGTGCGTGGTGACGGGCGTGTGTCCCTCGGCGGTGGCGATGAAGTGGATGTGCGCGGGACGGTACGGGTGCCGCCCGGTCGCGCGCAGCAGGTCGCCGACGGGGCCGTCGGTGGGGATCGGGTACGGCGCCGGGACACAGGTGCGGAACCAGAAGCGGCCCTCGGCGTCCGCGGTGAACAGTCCGCGCCCGTTGCCGGCGGGCTGGACGTCCGGCTGCTGGACGTCGTAGTAGCCCTTGTCGTCCGCCTGCCAGACGTCGACGGCGGCGCCCGGCAGCGGTGTGCCGTCCTCGGACAGGACCCGGCCGCTGACGACGCACGGCTCGCCGCCGCCGACCAGGTCGATGTCGTCGCCGAGGGCGCGGACCGGGGACTCGGTCATGTGGAAGGGGCCCAGCACGGTCGACTCGGTGGCTCCGGGCGTGTGCCGGCCGTGGACGGTCTCCAGGAGCATGGACAGGCCGAGCACGTCCGACAGCAGGATGAACTCCTGCCGGGTGTCGGTGCAGGCCTGCCCGGTCGCTGTGAGGAAGGCGATGGCGCGCTCCCACTCCTGCTGGGTGAGCCGGGTCTCGCGCGCGAAGTCGTGCAGATGCCGGACGAGGCCGGTGAGCAGCTCGCGCAGCCGCGGGTCGGCGGTCGCGCCGAGACTGGCGACCGCCTGCTCGGTGACACTGGTCCCGGTCGCGTCGGTGGTCATCCCGGCTCCTCGTCGTCGACGTCCGCTGCTTCCGTTTCCCGTTCCATGATGGCGCGCTCAGGCATGTCCGAGGATCCGCCGGAGCGCGTCGGCGAGCAGTGCTCCGGCGTCCGGGGCGGCGCCGGCGTGCCGGAAGGCGACGAAGCCGTCGGGGCGGACGAGCAGGGCGCCCGTGTCGGAGATCTCGCTCAGCCGCGCCCAGTCCCCGTACGGGTCCTCGTACTCCTGTCCCGGGCCGATCACGACGGTGGCGATCTCCAGGTCCTGGGCCTCGGCCGCCCGTACCCAGGCCTCTCCCCCGATGCCGGTCAGCAGGGTGAAACGGCCCCGGCCGACAGTGTCGAGGGTGGAGAGCGTGCGGGTGCCGGAGGTGATCCAGGCGTGCGGGAGCCGGGCGCCGGGGCGGGAGGACGGCTGGTGGTGCAGCTCGGGGTCGCGGGCGAAGCCGGGGTCGGGCGTGCCGTCCGGGACGATCGCGGCAGAGCTCTCGGCCGGATAGCGCTGGTTGAGGTCGACGCCGTGGGCGTTGAACTCGTACACCTTGAAGGCGATCGCCTCGCGCAGCGCGGCGCGCTGCTTCTCGGCGGCCTCGCCGGTGTCCTTCCGGGCGGCGATGTTGGCCCACAGCTGCTCGGGGGTCTGCGGGGAGAGCCCGTCGAGCGCTTCGAAGACCGGGGCTGTCTCGCGGATGGACTGGTTGGCGCGGGTGACGATCTGCCGGCCGATGGGCGCGCGTTCGGCGGTGTAGCTGTCGAGCAGCCTGGGGTGGGCGGTGCCGTCGAGGACCAGTTTGAGCTTCCAGGCCAGGTTGTAGGCGTCCTGGATGGAGGTGTTGGAGCCGAGGCCGTTGGACGGCGGGTGGCGGTGCACGGCGTCGCCGGCGCAGAAGACACGGCCGTCGGCGTACCGCTCGGCGTACATCTCGTTGACGGTCCACGCCGAGGACGACTTCACGGTCACCGGGATCTCGTCGTCCCCGACGAGCCCCCGGACGATCTCCTCGGCGTACTCGGTGGTGAGGTCGGGGGCGCCCGCGGTGACGTCGTAGCCCCACACGATCAGCCACTCGGTCCAGGGTCGGACACAGCGCACCAGGCCCGCGCCGATGCCGCCGACGGTCGCGCCGGGTGCGAGGACCCAGTACAGGGTGGAGGGGCGGTGGGCGGTGTACCGGGTGAGGTCCGCCTCGAAGACGATGTTGATGCTGCCGGCCACGCCCATCTGGCCGCCCATCGGCAGCCCGGCGTCCGCGGCGACCTTGGAACGTCCGCCGTCGGCGCCGATCAGGTACTTGGCGCGGATCTCGTACGTGTCCCCGCGCAGCCGGTCCCGGACGGTGGCCGTGACACCGTCGGCGTCCTGGTGGTGCGACAGGTACTCGGTCTCGAAGCGCAGCCGGGTGCCGCGGGCCACGGCCGCGTTCACGAGGACCGGCTCCATGAGGTGCTGCGGCATGTCGCACATGCGTGTGGGGCTGGCGAGTTCGTGTGCGGCCTGGACCAGCGGGTCGTTGCCCCAGGAGCGCACCCGGCCGAGTTCCTCGCCCGCCAGGCTGGTGCAGAACGTCGTGTTGCCCATCAGGTGCTGCGGGGTGGCCTGCGCGACGACGTCCTGTTCCACGCCGAGGTCGCGCAGCACCTCCATGGTGCGCTGGTTGGTGATGTGCGCGCGGGGCGTGTCCGCGAGGCCGGCGTAGCGGGTCACCACGAGGTTGGGCACGCCGTAGGTGCTCAGGGCGAGCGCGGCCGAGGCACCGGCGGGGCCGCTGCCCACGATCAGGACGTCGGTCTCGACGACGGTGGACACGGGGGTGCTCCTGCGGGAGAAGTCGGGGCTGATGTCAGGGTTGACGTAGAGCGTTCATGATCATGTGACGGCCGGGCACGCCGCGGGTGTCTCATTACGAGACACCTCTCACCGAGGCCGATGTTCCGCCGCCGGGAGCAGCAGATGTTGGCTGTTCAACCGAACCCGCTACGGTGTGCATGCCGTGACCACCACAGAGCCCTCCCCCGCTGCCACCGCCCGGCCCTCGCTGCGTATAGCCCGCGAGCGGTTCCTGTCGGGGCGTCCGCTGCCCGGCGGCGTTCCCGAGGAGGTCGTCGCGGCGTGGCGGCGGGCGCGGTTCTTCGGAGTGCCGCACGACCTGCCGGAACCGGCCGCCGCTCCTGTCCGGCCACCGGAGTCGGCGCTGCTCATTGCCGCCCGGCCGGTGCTCGAGAGGATCGTCCCCGCGCTGGGCGCGGACCGGTCGCTCCTCCTGCTGACCGACGAGCGACTGCGCGTGCTGTGGACCGCGGGGAGCATGCCCGGGCTCGACGCGTGCTCCGTCCTCGCGGAGCAGGAGGTCGGAAACAACAGCGCGGCCCTCGCCCTGCGCACCCGGCGCCGGGCCGAGGTGCACGGGCCCGAGCACTTCCTCGACCGCTGGCAGGAGGTGTCCGCCGTGAGTGTCCCGGTGCTCGGGCCGGAGAGCGGACAGGTGCTCGGCACGGTGACCGTCGCGTCGCGGCTCGCCGCGCGTGCACCCCATCCGCAGGCGGCCCTCGCGGAGGCCGCCGCCGCGGCGGTCGAGACGGAGTTGCGGGCGCGGGCGGGGCGGGCGGAACGGGTCCTGCTGGACGCCTATCTGCGCGGGGCCGTACCTGCCGGACCGGCCGGCGCCGGCCGCGAGGCGGACGGTGCCGCGCGCGGGCCCGACCGGGCGGTGATCGCCCTGGACGGTCGCAATCGCCTGATCAGCGAGGGGGCGCAGCGGATGCTGACACCCGAGGTGCTGGAGGCCCTGGAACGTACGGCGGTGAGCGCGCGGCACGCGGAGGTACGGGCTGAGGCCGAGCTGCCCGACGGCTCGGGGTGCGCCGCGCGGGTCACCCCCGTGCGTCTGGACGACGGCACGGTCACCGGGATCGTCGCCGTCCTGGAACCGGTCGGCGACCCCACGCCGCCGGCCTCGCCGCGCCCGGCCGTCGCCCTCACCGGCTCCTCGGTCCCGTGGCGGCACACCGTCGCGCGTGCGGTGGAGCTGATGCGGTCCCCGGAGCCGGTTCTGCTGACAGGTGAGAGGGGCACGGGCAAGTCCGCGCTGGCCCGGGAACTGCTCGGCTCGGCGGCGGTCCATGCCGTCGACGCGGCGCAGGACGCCGGGCTCGACCGGACCCTGCCGGCCTGGGGGGCCGATCGCCCGCTCCTGCTCCGGCACGCCGAGCGCCTCGCCCAGCCCGGCGTGGCTGCGCTCAACTCCCTGCTCGACACCCGCCCGGACGCCCGGCTGCTGGTCACCTACACGCCCGGCGCGCCGGTGGGCCCCTGTCTCCAGCGGCTGCTGGACATACTGTCCGCCCGCTCGGTGATCCTGCCCCCGCTCCGCGAACGCACCGAGGACATACGGGAGCTGCTCCCGGCCCTGACGCCCCGCCCGGCGCCCGGGCGACCGCCACTGACCTGGACCCTGGACGCCCTGCGAGCGCTCGAGCGCTACGCGTGGCCCGGCAACGTCACCGAGCTGGCGCATGTCGTCCGGGCCCTGGCGGAGCACCGGAGGGCATCGGGGCCGGTCCGCCGGGCGGAGCTGCCGGACGCCGTGCGGGAAGGCCCGGCCGCGCGGCCCCTCAGCCCGATGGAGCACGCCGAACGCGCCACGATCCTGGAGGCCCTGCACCGCCACGGCGGCAACAAGGCACGCGCGGCGGCGGCACTCGGCATCGGCCGGGCGACCTTGTACCGCAAGCTGCGGGGTTACCGGGAGTGAGAAGCCGCTTCGGCGAGCAGGCAGGCAAACAGCTCGGGCGGGCCGGGATGCTTCCCGACCCGCCCGAGCTGGTCTGTGTCCGAGGGGGGACTTGAACCCCCACGCCCGATAAAGGGCACTAGCACCTCAAGCTAGCGCGTCTGCCATTCCGCCACCCGGACGAGGTGTCCGCCGCCTTGCCAGGGCTGCCCCCGGCGGCGACATGGACAACCATACCAAGGTTTCGGAGTGCCTTTCACCTGCGTTTCCTTCCGCATGGCGGCGGTCCGGGACCTTGCGCGCCGTTGCGCCTAGGGTCGCACCATGAGTAACTGGATGGTTACGCAGACCTCGTCTCCCGGTCGACGCCCGCGTGCGCTGTCACCGCTCAGGGAGCATCTGCGGGACACGTTCTGGTTCGCCCCGTTCGCCGCGATGCTGATCGTCTTCGTGGTGTGGGTGGGGGCGCAGGCGATCGACACGGTCATCGTCGACTCGCTCAAGGAGGACGGCGACTACGACACGCTCGGCGAGTTGCTGCGGTTCGCGGAGGACGCGAAGGCCGTGGTGAGCGCGGTCGGCTCGGCGATGATGACCTTCATCGGGGTGGTCTTCAGCATCTCGCTGGTGGCGGTGCAGATGGCGAGCGGGCAGTTCACGCCGCGCGTGGTGCGGCTCTTCGTGCGGAGCCGGATCACCAAGGCGACCTTCGCGGTCTTCCTGGCGACCTTCGTGCTGACCCTGCTGGTGCTGACCGCGTTCGACAGCACCGACGACCCTCGTACCGTCACGTCGGTGCCCCTGGTGCAGTCGGTCCTCACGCTCTGCATGGTCGCGCTGAGCCTGTTCCTCTTCGTGCTGTACGTGAACACCACCCTGCGGCTGATGCGGATCAGCCATGTGATCGCGCGGATCGCCACGGAGTCCTTCGCGGTGGCCGCGTCCATGCCGGTGCCGGTACCGGTGGGCGGGGAGGACGTCCTTCGCCTCGACTCCCCGACCGCGTGGGTGCCGCACGAGGGCCGGGCGGGGGTGCTGCGGGACGTGCACATCGCGCGGTTGGTGCGGGTGGCGCGCAAACACGGGGTCGTGCTGCGGCTGGTCCCGCGCATCGGGGACTTCGTGGTACCCGGTACGCCCGTGCTGACGGTCCACGGCGGCCCGGCCCCGCCCCGCAGGACGCTGCGTCACTCGGTCTCGGTGGGGGTGGAGCGGACCTACCACCAGGATCTCGGCTTCGGGCTGCGGCAGTTGTCCGACATCGCGCTGCGCGCCCTGTCACCGGCTGTCAACGATCCGACGACCGCCGTCCAGGCGCTGGACCGCGTCATCCAGTTCCTGGCCTCGCTGAGCCGGCGCCCGCTGGACGCCGTGCTGCACCGGGACCGCGGTGGTGCGGTACGGCTGGTGCAGCCCGTGCCGGGGTGGACCGAGCTGGTGGATCTCGGTTTCACGGAGGTACGGGGCAACGCCGTCGGGAGCCCGCAGGTCTCCCGGCGCATGCTCGCCGGGCTGGACGACCTGCTGCGGCTCGCCCCACCGGAGCGACGCGAGCCGCTGGTGCGCCATCGCGAGCTGCTTCGGCAGGCGGTCGACGAGACCACCGCGCCCCCGTCGGACCGCGCATTCGCCCTGCGCCCGGACCGTCAGGGCATCAGCTGACGCACGCCGGGACGACGTCCCGCGCCGGGTAGCACGAGGCGCCCCGGCGCGAGATGCAGCCGCCGCTCCTCACGGCCCCGCCCCGTTCCTGGCGCTTGCCCACCGCCATGCGGCACGAGCCCGCCCCCTCGGTGGCACGAGCCTCCTCACGGCAGGAGCTGGTACTCCGGGAAGTTCCCCGGCAGCCGCTCCCCCGCCGGTCCCCGCGTCACCGCGCGCACCAGCAGCTCACCGCCGACGAACGCGCCGCGCCAGGACGCCCCGAGCCCGCCGAACAGCTCGTCGCGGTCACCGCGGGAACGAGGGCGGCCGTCGCCGACCTTGAACGCGCGGATCTGCGGTGCGAGCCGCGCGTAGGTCGCCCGGTCGTCCGTGGACAGCGTGGCCACCAGCGCGCCGTTCGAGGCGTTCATCGCGGCCAGCAGCTCCGCCTCCGTGTCCACCAGGACGATCGTGTCGACGGGGCCGAACGGCTCCGCGTGGTGCAGTGGAGAGGACGAGGGCGGGTTGAGGAGCGTGACCGGCTGGACGTAGGCGGAGGTGTCCTGGCCGGGCAGGAAGCGCGCCCCGGACGGATCGCCGCGGTGCAGCGGTACGGCACCGCGCTCGATCGCCTCAGCGACCTGGTCCTGGAGTTCCTTCGCCTTGGCAGCGTTGATCACCGGCCCGAAGTCCAGCTCGGGGTACGGTTCGTCGGGTTTCGCCACGGCGAGCGGGTGACCGACCCTCAGTGTGCGTACCGCCGGGAGGTACGCCGCCAGGAACGCGTCGAACAGCTGCCGCTGGACGACGAAGCGCGGGTACGCCGTACAGCGCTGCTTGCCGTAGTCGAAGAGCTTGGGGATCACCGCCGTGAGCGCGTCCCAGTCCGAGTAGTTCCAGATGCCCCAGGTGTTGAGTCCCTCCTGTTCGAGTACATGCCGTTTGCCGAGGTCGGCGACGGCCGTGGCCACCGCGGCGCCGGTGTCGCGGCCGCCGACGAAGGAGACGCAGCCGATCTCGGGCGCCCGCACCAGCGCCTGGGACAGCTCGCCCCCGCTGCCGCTGACGAGGGTCACGGGTATTCCCTCGCGGGCGGCGAGCGCACAGGCCAGGGTCAGGCAGGCGACACCGCCGTCGGTCGGGGTCTTGGCGATGACCGCGTTGCCTGCCAGTGCCTGCACCAGCACTGCGTGAACGAGCACGCTCATCGGGTAGTTCCAGCTGGCGATGTTGGACACCGGGCCGTCCAGTGGGGCCCGGTCGGTGAGCATCGGTTCGATGCCGTCGACGTACCAGCGGACCCCGTCGACGGCCCGGTCGACGTCGGCCTGGGCGAGCCTCCAGGGCTTGCCGATCTCCCAGACGAGCAGGAGCGCGAGCAGCCGGCGGTGTTCGGTGAGGGCGTCGAGGGTGGCCGCGACCCGGGCCCGGCGCTCCTCGAGCGGGACGTGCCGCCAGGCGCGGTGCTGGTCGAGGGCGGCGCGCACGGCCTGGTGGGCGGTGGTTGTGTCCAGGCGCGGCGGGCCGGCGACCGGGCTTCCGTCGACGGGGCTTACGGCGGGCAGGACCCGGCCGTCCGCCCGCCAGGCGGAGTTCCAGAGGTTGAGGACCCGGTCGTCGCGGAAGGCCTCCGGGGCGACGGCGAGGCAGCGCTGCCACGCGTCGGGCCAGGAGGTGCCGGTTTTGAGGGTGAGGGTGGGTGCCATGGGGTTGCTCCGCTCTCGGTGCACAGTCGGGGGCGGGGAATCAGCCGTGATGGCCTGCTGTCGGCCTGGGAGCGCGGTGGCCCGCTGTCGGCCTCGGAACGCGGTGGCCCGCTACCGGCCTTCGAGACGCGCGAGCACCAGCTGCGCCGTCTCGGTCGGTGTGCTGCCCACACTCACCCCGGCGGCCTCCAGCGCCTCCTTCTTCGCCTGTGCCGTGCCGGACGAGCCGGACACGATCGCGCCCGCGTGCCCCATGGTCTTGCCCTCGGGTGCGGTGAACCCGGCGATGTAGCCGACGACGGGCTTGGTGACGTGCTCGCGGACGTAGGCCGCCGCGCGTTCCTCCGCGTCGCCGCCGATCTCGCCGATGAGGACGATCAGTTCGGTGTCGGGGTCGTCCTGGAAGGCGGCGAGGCAGTCGATGTGGCTGGTGCCGACGACCGGGTCGCCGCCGATGCCGACGCAGGTCGAGAATCCGATGTCGCGCAGCTCGTACATGAGCTGGTACGTCAGTGTGCCCGACTTGGAGACCAGGCCGATCCGGCCAGGTTTGGTGATGTCGGCCGGGATGATGCCCGCGTTGGACTGTCCGGGCGTGATGAGGCCGGGGCAGTTGGGGCCCACCACGCGCGTGCCCTTCTGCTGGGCGTAGGCGGTGAAGGCGACGGAGTCGTGGACGGGGATGCCCTCGGTGATGACGACCGCGAGGCCGATGCCGGCGTCGGCGGCTTCGAGGACGGCCGCCTTGGCGAAGGCGGGCGGGACGAAGACGACGCTGACGTCCGCTCCGGTCGCGCGCATCCCGTCGGCGACCGTGCCGAAGACGGGGACGGCCCGGTCGTCGAAGTCGACGGTGCGGCCGGCCTTGCGCGGGTTGACGCCGCCGACGACGTTCGTGCCGGCCGCGAGCATGCGCCGGGTGTGCTTCATGCCCTCGCCGCCGGTCATGCCCTGGACGAGGACCTTGCTCTCCTTGGTGAGGTAGATGGCCATGGTGTTCCGTCTCCTCAGGCTGTGGTGGCGAGTTCGGCGGCACGGCGGGCGGCGCCGTCCATCGTGGTGACCTGCTCGACGAGCGGGTGCGCGTGCTCGTCGAGGATGGCGCGGCCCCGGGGCGCGTTGTTGCCGTCGAGGCGGACCACGAGCGGCTTGGTGAGGCGGACGGTGTCCAGGGCCTGGACAATGCCGTCGGCGACGGCGTCGCAGGCGGTGATGCCGCCGAAGACGTTCACGAAGACGGACTTCACGGCCGGGTCGGAGAGGATGACCGACAGTCCGTCGGCCATGATCCGGGCGCTCGCTCCGCCGCCGATGTCGAGGAAGTTGGCGGGGCGCGCACCGCAGCCGGCGACCACGTCGAGGGTCGACATGACGAGGCCGGCGCCGTTGCCGATGATGCCGACCTCGCCGTCGAGCTTGACGTAGTTGAGGCCCTTGGCGGCGGCCGCCGCCTCCAGATCGTCGTCGTGCTCCGTGTCGTCCGCGCCCCAACGTGCCTGGCGGAAACGGGCGTTGTCGTCGAGCGTCACCTTGCCGTCGAGGGCGAGGATCTGCCCCTGTCCGGTGCGGACGAGCGGATTCACCTCGACGAGGAGGGCGTCCTCGCGGACCAGGACCTCCCAGAGCCGTACGAGGACGTCGACGGTCTGCGGCGGCAGTCCGGCCGCCTCGGCTATCTCGCCGGCCTTCGCGGAGGTGACGCCCTGGGCGGGGTCGACCAGGGCGCGGGCCACGGCCTCGGGCCGGCTCGCGGCGACCTCCTCGATCTCCATGCCGCCTTCCGCGGAGGCGATCGCGAGGAAGCGTCCGGCCGCGCGGTCGAGCACGTAGGACACATAGAACTCGGCCTCGATGTCCACCGGTTGGGCCAGCATCACCTTGCCGACGGTGTGACCCTTGATGTCCATGCCGAGGATCTGACGGGCGGTGAGCTCGGCGGCGGCCGGGTCCGCGGCGAGTCTCACCCCGCCCGCCTTGCCCCGGCCACCGGTCTTCACCTGCGCCTTGACCACGACACGGCCGCCGAGCCGGCGTGCGATCTCACGGGCCTCCTTGGGTGAGCCCGTCACCTCGGCCCGCGGCACCAAGATGCCGTGTTCCTCGAAGAGTTCCCTTGCCTGGTGTTCGTACAGGTCCATTTCGGCTCCTGTCTAAAAGTGCCGCACGCCCCCTGGACACCACCCACCGGATGCGGGATAACAAGCTTCATACAGTATCCGTCGACTGTATGCAATGTACTGCGAGTCGTTCCAACCCCCGACGAAGGGACAGGACTTCGCCATGCCCGACGACACCCAGGACGTAATTTCCGGTGGTCATCTCGTAGCCAAGGCACTGAAGGCCGAGGGGGTCGACCGCATCTACACGCTGTGCGGCGGCCACATCATCGACATCTACGACGGCTGCGTCGACGAGGGCATCGAGGTCGTCGACGTACGCCACGAACAGGTCGCCGCCCACGCCGCCGACGGCTACGCCCGCATCACCGGCAAACCGGGGTGCGCCGTGGTCACCGCCGGCCCGGGGACGACCGACGCGGTCACCGGTGTCGCCAACGCCTTCCGCGCCGAGTCGCCGATGCTGCTGATCGGTGGTCAGGGGGCCCTCACCCAGCACAAGATGGGGTCCCTCCAGGACCTGCCGCACGTCGACATGATGAACCCCATCACCAAGTTCGCGGCGACCGTGCCCGACACGGCGCGCGCGGCGGACATGGTGTCCATGGCGTTCCGCGAGTGCTACCACGGCGCGCCCGGCCCCTCCTTCCTGGAGATCCCGCGCGACGTGCTGGACGCCAAGGTGCCCGCGGCCAAGGCACGCGTGCCGCAGTCGGGCGCCTACCGCGCCTCGACCCGCTCGGCCGGCGACCCCGAGGCCATCGAGAGGCTCGCGGACCTGCTGGTGCACGCCGAGAAACCGGCCATCCTGCTGGGCAGCCAGGTCTGGACGACCCGGGGCACCGAGGCGGCCGTCGAACTGGTGCGTACGCTGAACATCCCGGCGTACATGAACGGCGCCGGCCGCGGCACCCTCCCGCCGGGCGACCCGCACCACTTCCAGCTCTCCCGGCGGTACGCCTTCTCGGGCGCCGACGTCATCGTCATCGTCGGGACGCCCTTCGACTTCCGCATGGGCTACGGCAAGCGGCTGTCGGCGGACGCGACCGTCGTGCAGATCGACCTCGACTACCGCACGGTCGGCAAGAACCGCGACATCGACCTCGGCATCGTGGGCGACGCCGGGCTGGTGCTGAAGGCCGTGACCGAGGCGGCCTCCGGACGCCTCAACGGCGGTGCGTCGAAGCGCAAGGAGTGGCTGGACGAGCTGCGCGCGGCCGAGCAGACCGCCCTGGAGAAGCGGCTGCCGCAGCTCAGGTCCGACGCCTCGCCCATCCACCCCTACCGCCTGGTCAGCGAGATCAACGACTTCCTCACCGAGGACTCGATCTACATCGGCGACGGCGGCGACATCGTCACCTTCTCCGGGCAGGTCGTGCAGCCCAAGTCGCCCGGGCACTGGATGGACCCGGGCCCGCTGGGCACGCTCGGCGTCGGTGTCCCCTTCGTGCTCGCGGCCAAGCAGGCGCGGCCCGACAAGGAGGTCGTCGCCCTCTTCGGCGACGGCGCGTTCTCCCTCACCGGCTGGGACTTCGAGACTCTGGTCCGCTACGACCTCCCCTTCGTCGGCATCGTCGGCAACAACTCCTCCATGAACCAGATCCGCTACGGCCAGGCCGCCAAGTACGGCAAGGACCGCGAGCGGATCGGCAACACCCTCGGCGATGTCCGCTACGACGAGTTCGCCCGGATGCTCGGCGGTCACGGCGAGGAGGTCCGCGACCCCGCCGACATCGGCCCGGCCCTGCGGCGCGCCCGCGAGTCCGGCAAGCCGTCCCTGATCAACGTCTGGGTCGACCCCGACGCGTACGCCCCCGGAACCATGAACCAGACCATGTACAAGTGAGGTGCCCGATGACCGCTACGTCCACCAAGGCCCTCGACGGCATCCGCGTCCTGGACATGACCCACGTCCAGTCCGGGCCCTCCGCGACCCAGCTGCTCGCCTGGCTCGGCGCGGATGTCGTCAAGCTGGAGGCTCCGACCGGTGACATCACGCGCAAGCAGCTGCGTGATCTGCCGGACGTCGACTCCCTCTACTTCACGATGCTCAACTGCAACAAGCGGAGCATCACCCTCAACACCAAGACCGAGCGCGGCAAGGAGATCCTCACCGAGCTGATCCGGCGCTCGGACGTCATGGTCGAGAACTTCGGGCCGGGCGCGGTGGACCGGATGGGCTTCACCTGGGACCGCATCCAGGAGATCAATCCACGGATCGTCTATGCCTCCATCAAGGGGTTCGGCGAGGGCCCGTACACCAACTTCAAGGCGTACGAGGTCGTCGCTCAGGCCATGGGCGGGTCGATGTCGACCACCGGTTTCGAGGACGGGCCGCCGCTGGCGACGGGGGCCCAGATCGGGGACTCGGGGACGGGCGTGCACGCCGTGGCGGGCATCCTCGCCGCGCTCTTCCAACGGGAGCGCACCGGTCGCGGGCAGCGGGTCAACGTGGCCATGCAGCACGCCGTACTGAATCTGTGCCGGGTGAAGCTGCGGGACCAGCAACGCCTGGCACACGGGCCGCTCGCTGAATATCCCAACGAGGACTTCGGCGACGAGGTTCCCAGGTCCGGGAACGCGTCCGGCGGCGGCCAGCCCGGCTGGGCGGTCAAGTGCGCGCCGGGGGGCCCGAACGACTACGTGTACGTCATCGTGCAGCCCGTGGGCTGGCAGCCGATCAGCGAGCTCATCGGCCGGCCCGAGCTGGCCGAGGACCCCGAGTGGGCGACGCCCGAGGCGCGGCTGCCCAAGCTGAACAAGATGTTCCAGCTGATCGAGGAGTGGTCCTCGACACTGCCCAAGTGGGAGGTGCTGGAGCGGCTCAACGCCCACAACATCCCGTGCGGGCCGATCCTGTCCACCCGGGAGATCATCGAGGACCGTTCGCTGGTCGCCAACGAGATGGTCGTCACCGTGCCCCACCCCGAGCGGGGCGAGTTCGTGACCGTCGGCAGCCCGCTCAAGCTGTCCGACTCCCCCGTGGAGGTGACCGGTTCACCCCTGCTCGGCGAGCACAACGAAGAGGTCTACGTCGGCGAACTCGGCCTCGGCGACGAGGAAGTGCGCCTGCTCAAGTCGAACGGGGTGATCTGACGTGATGGCCGAAGACCGGGTGCTGCGGGTGCGGTCCCTCCTCGACTCGGTGCGGTCCGAGGGCCGGACCGCACTGACCGCGCCCGAGGGCAAGGTGATCGCCGACGCGTACGGGATCGCCGTACCGGGCGAGGAACTGGCGACCGACGTCGAGGAAGCCGTGGCGTTCGCGGCGCGCTTCGGCGGTCCCGTCGTGATGAAGATCGTCTCGCCGGACATCCTGCACAAGACCGACGCCGGCGGGGTGGTCGTCGGGGTCGAGGGAGCGGCGGACGTACGGGCCGCGTTCCACCGCATCATCGACAACGCGCGCGCCTACGACGCGAAGGCCCGGATCTCGGGTGTGCAGGTGCAGGAGCTGCTGCCGCAGGGGCAGGAGGTCATCGTCGGGGCGGTCACGGACCCGACGTTCGGGAAGGTGGTCGCCTTCGGGCTCGGCGGAGTGCTCGTCGAGGTCCTCAAGGACGTCACCTTCCGGCTCGCCCCGGTGAAGCCCGACGAGGCGCTGTCCATGCTGGACTCGATCCGGTCGGCGGAGATCCTGCGCGGGGTGCGCGGCCAGGCGGGCGTGGACCGGTGGGCCGTGGCCGAGCAGATCCGCCGGGTGTCGGAACTCGTCGCGGACTTCCCGGAGATCGCCGAGGTGGACCTCAACCCGGTGATCGCGACGGCGGAGGGGGCCGTAGCGGCCGACATCCGGGTGATCCTCGCCGAGTCGCAGCCCACGCCCCGCCGGAAGTACTCGAGGGACGAGATCCTCGCGTCGATGCGCCGGCTGATGCAGCCGCGCTCGGTCGCCGTCATCGGCGCGTCCAACGAACAGGGCAAGATCGGCAACTCCGTGATGCGCAACCTCGTCGACGGGGGCTTCGCGGGCGACATCCACCCGGTGAACCCCAAGGCCGATGACATTCTGGGCCGCAAGGCGTACAAGAGTGTCACGGACGTTCCCGGTGAGGTGGATGTGGCGGTCTTCGCGATCCCCGCCAAGTTCGTGGCCTCCGCACTGGAGGAGGTGGGACGCAAGAAGATCCCGAACGCCGTGCTGATCCCCTCCGGTTTCGCGGAGACCGGCGAACACGAACTCCAGGCGGAGATCGTGACGATCGCCGAGCGGCACGGCGTACGGCTGCTGGGGCCGAACATCTACGGCTACTACTCGACCTGGCAGGACCTGTGCGCCACGTTCTGCACGCCGTACGACGTCAAGGGCGGGGTGGCGCTGACCTCGCAGTCGGGCGGCATCGGGATGGCCATCCTGGGCTTCGCACGGACCACCAAGACGGGTGTGTCGGCGATCGTCGGGCTCGGCAACAAGTCGGACCTGGACGAGGACGACCTGCTGACCTGGTTCGGGGAGGACCCCAACACGGAGTGCATCGCGATGCACCTGGAAGACCTCAAGGACGGGCGTGCCTTCGTGGAGGCGGCCCGGGCGACGGTGCCGAAGAAGCCGGTGGTGGTGCTGAAGGCGGGCCGTACGGCGGCGGGCGCCAAGGCGGCCGGTTCGCACACCGGGGCTCTCGCGGGCGACGACGCGGTGTACGACGACATCCTGCGGCAGGCCGGGGTCATCCGGGCGCCGGGGCTGAACGACATGCTGGAGTACGCGCGCGCGTTGCCGGTGCTTCCCGCACCCAAGGGCGACAACGTCGTGATCATCACCGGGGCCGGGGGCAGTGGCGTGCTGCTCTCCGACGCGGTGACGGACAACGGCCTGTCCCTGATGGAGATCCCGCCCGACCTGGACGAGGCGTTCCGCGCGTTCATCCCGCCGTTCGGGGCCGCGGGCAACCCGGTGGACATCACCGGGGGCGAGCCGCCGTCGACGTACGAGGCGACGATCCGGCTGGGTCTGGAGGATCCGCGCATCCACGCGCTGGTCCTCGGCTACTGGCACACCATCGTCACTCCGCCGATGGTCTTCGCGGAGCTCACCGCGCGCGTGGTGGCCGAGTTCCGGGAGCGCGGGATCGAGAAGCCGGTGGTGGCGTCCCTCGCGGGCGACGTGGAGGTGGAGGAGGCCTGCCAGTACCTCTTCGAACGAGGCGTCGTGGCGTACCCCTACACGACGGAGAAGCCGGTGGCCGTGCTCGGCGCGAAGTACCGCTGGGCGCGTGAGGCAGGGCTGTTGGGGGGCGGTTCATGAGGTGAGGGAGCGGGGGCCGGCCGACGGTGCGCGTCGGCCGGCCCCGGGACCCGCACGCGCACGGAAGGCATGGGACAGGGGGCGCTGGCCAGATCTTTCGACGCAAGGGGTGCGACACGACATGACAACGACCGATCTGCCCACAACGGTTCCCTACCGGGAGGTCACCGACGCGAACGGTCGCGTCTACCGCCTAGGTGAGACCGACATCGACATCATGGGCCGCAAGCGCAAGTGGATGGTGATCCTGCCCTGGATCGGCATGATGGGCATCTCCTCCGCCGAGTACGCGTTCGCGTCCGCCGAGGACACCCTGCACACGGCGCACAGCTGGAACAGCATGCACATCTTCTGGATGATGACCGTCTGGGTCTTCTTCCAGGCCGCGGTGGCCTTCCCCGCGGGCAAACTGCGGGAGAGCGGAAAACTGCCGGCCCGCTGGGCCATGATGCTCGGCGCGACGGGCACCCTGCTGGGCTACCTGTCCCTCGCCTTCGCGCCGCACGTGGTCTTCGCGTACATCGGCTTCAGCATGTTCAGCGGCATGGGCGCCGGCATGGTGTACGCCACCTGCGTCAACATGGTCGGCAAGTGGTATCCGGAGCGCAAGGGCGGCAAGACCGGCTTCGTCAACGGCGGTTTCGCCTACGGCTCGGTGCCCTTCGTCTTCCTCTTCAACGGCTACATGGACCTCACCAACTTCCGCTGGGTACTGGTCTCGGTGGGTGTGTTCCTGGCCGGGATCGTGGCGTGCTCCGGCTACTTCTTCAAGGACCCGCCGAAGAACTGGTGGCCCGCCTCGATCGACCCGCTCAACCCGCCGAACGACCCCCGCGCGGCCCGCTCGCTGCGGATGAACCCGCCGGCGGTCCGCCAGTACTCCCCCAAGGAGGCCTGGAAGACCGGCCGGGTGGCCCTGATGTGGTTCTGTCTGGCGTGCACGTCCGGCGTGAACATCTTCGGTATCGCCTTCCAGGTGGACATCGGCGAGGAGGCCGGGTTCGCGGGCGGCATCGTGGCGACGGCCATGTCCTTGAAGGCGGTCGTCAACGGTACCGGCCGCGGCGTCATCGGCTGGCTCTCCGACCTCTACGGCCGCAAGCGGTGCCTGCTCGTCGTCTGCCTCATCCTGGGCCTCGCCCAGTACGGCATCCTCTGGTCGGCGGAGAGCAAGAACCTGACGCTGTTCCTGATCTTCTCCGCGATCTCCGGCTTCGGCGGCGGCGCCATCTTCCCGATGTTCGCGGCGCTCACCGCGGACTACTTCGGCGAGAACAACAACGCCTCCAACTACGGCATGGTCTACAGCGCCAAGCTCGTCTCCGGTCTGGGCGCGGGCATGGGCGCCGTGGTCGTCGGCGCCTGGGGCCACTCCGGTGCCTTCATCCTGGCCGGCTCCATCTCGCTCTTCGCCGGCTGCGTGGCGCTGTTCCTGACACCGCCGGGACGCGACAAGGAAACGCGCCGCATCTCCCCCAACCCGCAACCGCTCGGCGAGGACACAGCCTGACATGACGGCAGATCCGTACGAAGCACGCACCGCCCCCTTACCCTCCGACGCCGCACACCGTCCCTACCGCGAGGTGACCGACTCCCACGGCCGTGTCTACCGCGTCGGCGAGACCGACCGGGACATCCTCGGCCACTCCCGCAAGATCATGGTGTATCTGCCGTGGATCGCCATGATGGCCATCAGCGTCTTCGAGTACGCGTACGGCTCCGCGGAGGACACCCTGTCCCACGCGCACGGCTGGACGCAGAGCAACACCTTCTGGATCCTCAGTGTCTGGGTGTTCTTCCAGGCCGGCATCGCCTTCCCGGCGGGCTGGCTGCGGGAGAAGGGCCATCTGTCGGCCCGTTCGGCCATGTACCTCGGGTCGGGCCTGTGCCTGCTGGGGTTCCTGGCCCTCTCGCACCTGAACAACGTGCTGCTGGCGATCCTCGGCTTCGGCGTGGTCGGCGGGGTCGGCGCCGGGCTCGTCTACGCCACCTGCATCAACATGGTCGGCAAGTGGTTCCCGGAGCGGCGCGGCGCCCGCACGGGGTTCGTCAACGGAGGGTTCGCGTACGGGTCGCTGCCGTTCATCTTCATCTTCAACTACGGCTTCGACACAGCGAACTACCACCGCGTCCTGGACCTCATCGGCGCCTACGTCATGATCGTGGTCGTGGTCTGCGCGTTCTTCTTCAAGGACCCGCCGAAGAACTGGTGGCCCGCGGAGATCGACCCACTGTCCTTCTCCGGGGACCGCAAGAACGCGGCGAGCCTGGCCAAGAACCCGCCCGCGGTACGGCAGTACACCCCGAAGGAAGCCATCCGCACGGGCATGCTGCCGCTGATGTGGCTCTCGGTGGTGATGACCGCCGGCGTGTCGATCTTCGGCATCTCGTTCCAGGTCGACTTCGCCAAGGACGTGGGCTTCGGCCCGCTGGTGGCGGCGTCGTCGATGGGCGTGATGGCGGTGGTCAACGGCATCGGCCGCGGTGTGGTGGGCTGGTTGTCCGACCGGTGGGGCCGCAAGTCCACCCTGGTGTTCGTCATCGTCGTACTGGGTCTCGCCCAGTTCGGCGTGATCTGGGCGGGCGACCTGAAGAGCGAGTGGCTGTTCCTGTTCTTCGCGTTCCTGTCCGGCTTCGGCGGCGGCGCGTTCTACCCGCTGTTCGCGGCGCTCACCCCGGATTACTTCGGGGAGAACTACAACGCCACCAACTACGGGCTGGTCTACAGCGGCAAGCTGATCAGCGGCCTGTTCGGCGGCGGCCTGGGCTCGATGGTGGTCGCGGCCTGGGGCTACAACGGCGCGTACGCGCTGGCCGGGGGCGTGTCGATGCTCGCCGCTCTGGTGGCCCTGCTGCTGCGCCAGCCGGGTCGCGCACCAGCTCGGGCGCTGACCTCGGGCTGACGGCCGCGGCACCGTGAGGAGGCCCCTCCCCCTTTCGGGGAGGGGCCTCCTCATGTCCGTACAGCGGTCAGCACTTCTCCCGCAGGGAGTGCAGGTGCGCGCTGGAGCGGCGCGCGAACGTGAGGGACTCGGCCGGGTTGTCGTGCTCGGCCTGCCAGTGGTGGGCCAGGCGGTGGCCGCGCAGCCGGGTCACGGCGGAGATGAACCGCTGGTAGTCGATGTCGCCGTCACCGACGTCGGTCATGCGGTAGCCGTACGGGTTCGACGGGTCGCTCACCCCGTCCTTCACGTGGAACAGCGGGTAGCGGTCGGGCTGCCTGAGGACGTAGTTCAGGGGTTCGAAGGGGGCGGGCGTGCCGTCGGGCCGCTTGGAGAAGCGGAACTGGCCGACGTACGCCCAGTAGATGTCCATCTCCAGGAAGACCAGGTCCGGGTCGGTCTCCTTGAGCAGGACGTCGTAGAGGCGGACCTTGGGGTTGTCGGTGGCGAAGGAGAACTCCTCGGAGTGGTTGTGCTGGTAGAACTTCATGCCCCGGGCCTTCGCCGCCGCGCCGTAGGTGTTGAAGTCGTCGGCGGCGCGCTTCCAGGCGTCGACGGTCGAGCCGTAGCGGAACGGGCCGGAGGCCGTGCCGATGTGCTTGAGGCCGAGGGCCTGGGCGTCGTCGAGGACCTTGGTGAGGTTCTGGGCGAAGGTGTAGGCGTTCGGGTCGTCGGAGTAGTAGCCGACGTGGCTGCCGATCGGGTTCAGGCCGTGGTTCCGTGCCAGCCGCCTGAGCTGGGCGAGGGTGATGGGGCCGGCCGAGCCCTGGGTGTAGCCGGCGAACTCGACCTCGTCGTAGCCGTACTTCTCCAGTTCCGCGAAGACGGGGCCGAAGCCGAGGGTGGAGACCTTGTCGCGGAGGCTGTAGAGCTGGATGCCGAGGCGGCCGGGCGGCAGGACGGGGCGGCCGCGGCCCTTGGCGCCGGAGGCGGTGCCGGTGGCCTCCGACGCGGTGCCGGCGGCGGTCGCGGGGGCGGCGGCGCCCAGCAGGGCGGCGGCGGTGGCTCCGGCGGCCACGCCGAGCATGCCGCGTCTGCTGAGGCGCTGGGTGAGCTCGGGGTCGGGCTGGGAGAAGCGGCTCATGCGGGGAACTCCTCGTGATCGCGGGGCGTTGTCAGTGGTGAGTGCTTCACTTGTGACCGGTCGGAACTGAGGGCTGCGGCCTCAGGCGAGTCCGGCGAGTCGGAGCAGCAGTGACTTCACATCGGTGGCCGCGACGCGGTCACCGACGGCACGGGGGGTGGAGCAGATGAGGAGCGGACCGTCGTCGTCGCTCTCCGGAAGGCGGCCGTGGCTGCCGCGAATAGGTGAGGGATCCAGGGGCACGACCGCCATGCGGTAGCGCATGCCGAGCTTCTTGCGCGCCAGTGCGGTGGCCGCCTTGACCTTGACGTAGGGGTCGAGGGGATCCATGAAGAGCTCGACCGGGTCGTAGCCGGGTTTGCGGTGGATCTCGACGAGCTGTGCGAAGTCGGGCGCGTGGGCGTCGTCGAGCCAGTAGTAGTACGTGAACCAGGCGTCCGGTTCCGCCACGGCGACGAGTTCGCCCGCGCGCGGATGGTCGAGGTGGTGGGCCTTCTTGCCCTCGTCGTCGAGGAGTTGTCCGATGCCCGGCAGGCCGTCGAGTGCGGCCCGGGTGGCGTCCAGGTCCTCGGGGCGGCGCACGTAGACGTGGGCGATCTGGTGGTCGGCGACCGCGAAGGCACGGGACGCCATCGGGTCGAGGTACTCCATGCCGTCCTGCGTGTGCACCTCCAGCAGGCCGGCGCGACGCAGGGCGCGGTTGATGTCGACGGGCCGGCTCACCCGGGTGATGCCGTACTCGGACAGCGCGACGACCGTGCGGCCCTCGGCGCGGGCGTCGTCCAGGAGCGGGGCCAGGGCGGCGTCCAGGTCGGCGGCCGCCTTCAGGGAGCGCGGGTCGTCGGGGCCGAAGCGCTGCAGGTCGTAGTCGAGGTGAGGGAGGTAGCAGAGCGTCAGGTCAGGGTGCCGGGTGTGGATGATGTGGCGGGTCGCGTCGATGATCCACCGGCTGGAGACCAGGTCCGCTCCGGGGCCCCAGAAGTGGAACAGGGGGAACGTGCCGAGTTTCTCGGTGAGTTCGTCGTGGAGTGCGGCCGGCCTGGTGTAGCAGTCGGGCTCCTTGCGGCCGTCGGCGTAGTAGACCGGACGGGGGGTGACGGTGATGTCGGTGTCGGCGCCCATGGCGTACCACCAGCAGATATTGGCGACCGTGTAGCCGGGGTGGGCGCGGCGGGCGGCGTCCCAGAGTTTGTCGCCGGCCACGAGTCCGTTGTGCTGGCGCCACAGCAGGACGTCGCCGAGTTCGCGGAAGTACCAGCCGTTGCCGACGATGCCGTGCTCCGAGGGCATGGTGCCGGTGAGGAACGTGGACTGGGCGGCGCAGGTGACGGCGGGCAGGACGGTGCCCAGCGGGGCGCGGGAGCCGGACCGGCCGAGCGCCTTGAGGTGGGGCATGTGGTCGAGGAGACGGGGGGTGAGGCCGACGACGTCGAGGACGAGGAGCGGTGTGGGGCGGCGGCCTGGGGTGTCGGGGGCCGGGTGCTCCGGGGTGCTCATGGCAGCTCCTTCAGGCCGAGGTCCGTCAACAAGTCGCGGGCGAGGGCGAGTTCGGCGGCGATGCCCTCGGCGAGCTGGGCGCGGCTCTTGGGGCGCAGCTCGGGCGGGAGGGCCTGCCACGTGTAGGTCTCGACCTCGAGGTGGCGGGTGAGCGGGGCCGGGCCGCCGACGAGCCGGGTCAGTGCGGATTTCAGGACCGGGAGTGTGGAGGTGAGAGGTGCGGCGGGGGCGGCGTGCAGGGGGACATGGAAGTGCGCCCGCCAGGGTGCCCCGTCCGGCAGGGCGTGGCCCGCGACGGCCTCGTCGAGGTCGTCGGTGGCGCGCAGGCCGGCGGCGGTGGAGGTGCGGGTCTGGTGCAGGAAGCGGGGTTCGGCGAAAGCGGCGAGGGCCTCACGGACTTCGGGGAGATGGGGGTGTTCGGCGTGCAGCGCGGCGGAGAGCTGGGATTTGACGACGGGGACGCGGGCCTCGGTGAGGGCGTCCAGGGCGGTGTGCGGGTCCTCGAAAGAGGTGGCGAGGTGGCAGGTGTCGACACAGATGCCGATGCGGTCGTGGGCGACCGCGGTGACCGGGGCGATGGCGTCGTGGGTGGTCTCGACGACGCAGCCCGGTTCCGGTTCCAGCCCGACGCGGATGGAGCGGCCGGTCAGCTCTTCGATGGCGTCGAGGCGTTCGGCGAGGGTGCGCAGGGCGGTGCGGGCGGTCTCCGCGCGCTCCTCGTCGTACGCGGTGCGCCAGGCCAGGGGCAGGGTGGAGATGGTGCCGTCGGTGACGTCGTCGGGAAGGAGTCCGGCGAGGACCCGGGCCAGGGCGGTGGTGTGGCCGAGGCGCTCGGGGTCGGCCCAGTCCGGCTTGTAGACGCGGTACTTGACCTCCTCGGCACCGAAGCCCTCGTAGGGGAATCCGTTGAGGGTGACGACCTCGAGGCCGCGCCGGTCGAGCTCGCCCCGCAGGCCGCGCAGTGCGGACGGGTCGGTGTGCAGGGTGTGGGCGGCGTCCTTGGCGAGCCACAGACCGATGCCGAGCCGGTCGCGGCCCAGGCGGCGGCGCACGGGTTCGCAGTGGTCCCGGAGCTGGGCGAGGACACCGTCGAGGGTTTCGGCGGGGTGGACGTTGGTGCAGTAGGCGAGGTGGACGGTGGAGCCGTCGGGGTGCCGGAAGCGCATGGTTCACGCCTCCGTGTCGGGGACTCGGACGGGCGCCTCGGGGCCGGGGTCCGGCTCGTGCGGGTCCTTCGGGGCGCCGCGCAGGATGGAGTTGCCCTCATGGGTGGCTTCCGTGCCGGCGACGTCGAGGTTCAGCCGGCCGCTGAGCCCGTAGAAGGCGACGGGGTTGCGCCACAGCACCCGGTCGACATCGTCCTCGCCGAAGCCCTCGGCCAGCATCAGGTCGGCGACCTTGCGGGTCTTGAGCGGGTCGCTCTTTCCCCAGTCCGCGGCGGAGTTGACCAGGACCTGCTCGGGCCCGTACGCGCGCAGGATCGCCACCATTCGTTCCTCGTCCATCTTGGTGTCCGGATAGACGGAGAAGCCCAGCCAGCAGCCGCTGTCCTTGGCCTCCTTGACGGTGGTCTCGTTGAGGTGGTCGACCAGGACGCGTTCCATGGGGAGCGCGGACTCCCGGACGACGTCGAGGGTGCGGCGCAGGCCGGCCAGCTTGTCGCGGTGCGGGGTGTGCACGAGGGCGGGCAGGCCGTGGTCGGCGGCGAGCTGCAGCTGGGCGGCGAGGGCGGTGTCCTCGGCGGGGGTCATGGAGTCGTAGCCGATCTCGCCGACGGCCACGACGTGGTCCTTGACGAGATACCGGGGCAGTTCGTCGAGGACGGGCGCACAGCGCGGATCGTTCGCCTCCTTGGGGTTGAGGGCGATGGTGCAGTGGTGGGCGATGCCGTACTGGGCGGCGCGGAAGGGCTCCCAGCCGAGGAGGGAGTCGAAGTAGTCACGGAAGGAGGCCGGGGAGGTACGGGGCTGGCCGAGCCAGAAGGCGGGTTCGACGACGGCGCGGACGCCGGCTGCGTGCATGGCCTCGTAGTCGTCGGTGGTCCGGGACGACATGTGGATGTGGGGGTCGAAGATGCGCATCAGGACTCCTTGCCGTGGGGGTGGTCCGTGCCGGGGGCCGGGGGCGCGGACTCGGTCAGGTCCAGGACGCGGTGCAGGTCCTCGGGGACGGGGCGGCCGGCGGCGGTGCGTTCGGTGGCGTAGTCGGCGAGCATGCGGGCGAGCTCGCCGTCGCCGCGGGAGCGCTCGTCCAGGTTCGCCACGTGGTCGACGGGCACGCCGGTGAACAGGCACTTCAGCACGGCGTGACGCCAGTCGTGGGCGGCCAGGTGCCGGGCCGCGTACGGGCCGACGGCGGCGCTGAGGAGCCGGGTGTCGTTGGTGCGCAGGGCGTCCTCGACGAGCGGGAGGGCGTCGGGGCCGGACACGAGGTGGGGCAGGGCGTGCAGGACGGCGCGGCGCTCGTCGGCGGTGCCCTGGAAGTACACCCGGGTGAGGGCGTCGGTGTCGGCACGGGCCGCGTCGAGGATGAGGACGCGTGCGGTGTCGGCGTGCGTGGCACCGCAGCGGCGGCCGGCCTCGGCGAGACGCAGTTCCCACACGGAGATGGGCCCGTGGAGGCCGGGGTGGGCGGTGGCTTCGTCCAGGGCGTGCTCCAGCCAGGCGCGGGCGGCCGGGTCGAGCTGGGTGCTGAGGTGGTCGCGGAGATCGCTGAGGGAGGGGGTGCGGGCGGTGTCGGGGCCGGATCGGCCGGTGTGGGTGGTGCTCTCGGTTCTCGCCGGGGGTGTGGCGCGGGGGTGGGTCATCTGGTGCTGCTCCCTTCAGGGGTGGCGGAGGGAGCGCCGTGGGGTGGCGCGGCCTGCTGGAGGGCCGGAGCGGGGGCCGGCGTCAGGGTGGCCGCGGCCCGCTCGGCGTGCTGGAGGAACGGGAGGGAGTGCTCGGCGTAGTGGGGGCCGGCGTGGGAGTGGCGGGGCAGTTCGACGACGGTCAGACCCTGGTAGCCCGAGGTGGCGAGGGCCGCCAGGACCGGCGGGAAGTCGATCTCGCCGTCCCCGAAGGGGAGGTGCTCGTGGACGCCGCGCCGCATGTCCTCGATCTGGACGTGCCGCAGCCAGGGGGCGGCTTCCCGCACGCAGTCGGCGGGAGAGAGGGGTTCGAGACATTGGCAGTGGCCGAGGTCGAGGGTGAGACCGAGGGGTTCGGGGTCGCCGAGGACACGTCGGAGGTGGTGGAAGTCGGCCAGGGTGGCGAGGAGGTGGCCCGGTTCCGGTTCGACGGCGAGCGGTGTGCCGGCGGAGGCGGCGGCCTCCAGGACGGGCGTGAGGCTCTCGGCGAGGCGCTTCCACGCGGTGTCCGGGTCGGTGCCGTTCGGGAGGACGCCGCTGAAGCAGTGCACCGCGTGCGCACCGAGGTCGGCCGCGACCCGGACGGCTCTCAGGAGCAGGTCGACGCGGCGGGCCCGGTCACCGGGGTCCGGGTCCAGCAGGGACGGGCCGTGTTTGCGGCGCGGGTCGAGCACATAGCGGGCGCCGGTCTCCACGGTGACGCCGAGACCGAGCTCGTCCAGCCGGTGCGCGACCTTGCGGGTGCGGGCGGCGAGGCCGGGTGCGAGCGGGTCGAGGTGCATGTGGTCGAGGGTCAGCCCGGCGCCGTCGTAGCCGAGGTCGGCGAGCATGCAGAGCGCGTCGTCGAGCCGGAGGTCGGCGAGGCCGTTGGTGCCGTAGCCGAAGCGGAGACGCCGAGGGGCGTCGAGAGGAGAGGTAACCGGGGTCACGTCACACTCACCTTTCTCGCGAACCGCGCTCCCAGCGGGGCCAGGGCCGCGATGAGGAGGGCCGTGGCCGGTCCCTTGGAGCGGGCGGACAGGGTGGCCTGGAGGGGGATCGTGGCGCGGATGCCGGCGCCGACGGCCCGTTGGGTGAGAGGAGGCGAGGGGTTGAGGGCGGCGTGGACGTAGGGCCGGGCGGTGGTCGCGGCGTAGGCGGCGGCGAGGACGGTGGTGACATGTGCCGCGGGGTTCCGGCCGGGCGCGGGCTCGGGGGACAGAGTCGCTCGGGACCCGGGGAGGTCATGGGTGGCGGCGCCTCGGTGGTCTGAAGGACGCCGCGTCACCGCGCGGGTCAGCAGGGCCGTCGTCGTGAGCGCCGCCAAGGGCGCCATGGGTGAGCCGCCCTGGGCTTCCTGGCGGGAGACGGTGGTGACGGCCAGGGTGTGGGTCCCGAGGAGGGCCGCGGAGGGCAGTGCGTTCCGGGTCCGGCCGGTGGTGGCGGCGGCTCCCAGGAGCAGGTCGAGTCCGCGGGCCGCGGCCATCGCCACAGGGCCCGCGGGGGTGTGCTTCAGGGTGAGGTCGTACGCCCAGACGGTCGCCGCCAGGGGTGTGGCGACGGCCAGGGCCGGGCGGCCGGCACGGGCCGCCAAGGCCAGTCCGCCCGCGGTGAGGACGCATGCGGCGGTGAGCGCGGCGGACGGCCGGATGCGGCCGGAGGGCAGGGGGCGGTGCGGGCGTTCGACGGCGTCCACCTCGCGGTCCGCCCAGTCGTTGAGGGCCATGCCGGCCTCGTACAGGCAGAGGGAGGAGCCGATGGCGAGCAGGGTGCGGGTGCTGGGCGGTGCGCCGGCGGCGGCCGTGCCGGCCAGGGCGTCGCCCGGCACGCTGAACAGGGCGGGCAGACGCAGGAGTTCGGCCCAGGCGCGGCCGCGTCCTGAGCGGCCGTGGGGCTCCGAGCGTGTCTCGGCGGCGGCGTCTCCCGTGTTGCCCGGGCGTCCCGGCCGGCTCTGGCGCCGCGTCACCGGCGGCCCTCCTTCTCCTCGCCGAGGCTCCGCGCGAACCGGACCAGCGCCTCGTACTGCTCGCCCAGCCCCGACGGCCCCTCCCCCACCGGATCCTTGAAGTAGAAGCCGAGTGCGTCGAGCGGGCCGGACAGTCCCGCCGCGTGGGCCTGTGCCGTCAGGCGGGCGAGGTCGAGGACGAGCGGAGCCGCCAGGGCGGAGTCGCAGCCCTGCCAGATGGTCTGGAGGATCATGCGGGTGCCGAGGAAGCCGTCGAAGGCGATGTGGTCCCAGGCGGTCTTCCAGTCGCCGAGGGCCGGGACGTCGTCGATGTGCACCTCGCCCTCGGGGACGGTGCCGAGGGTGTCGGCGAGGACGCGTTCCTTGCCGGCGTTCTTGGCCGCGGCGGCGGCCGGGTCGGCGAGGGCCGCGCCGTCGCCGCCGCCGAGCAGGTTGGTCCCGGACCAGGCGCGGACGGTGAGGGCGCGTTGCGCGAACATCGGGCCCAGCACGGCTCGCAGCAGGGTCTGCCCGGTCTTGCCGTCCCGGCCGGCGTGGGGCAGGCCGCTCCGCTCGGCCTCCCGGGCGGTGGCCGGGTGGTGCATGCCCTCGGAGGGGGTGAAGTTGACGTAGGGGCAGCCGGCGCGCAGGGCGGCCAGTGCGTACAGGGTGCTGGCCGGCAGCGGGGCGTGGGGTCCTCGGGACGCGGGTTCGGTGGAGGCGACGTTCACCACCACGGCCCGCTCCAGATCGTGGTGGCGCATGAAGTCGCGTATGTCGTCGGCGAAAGCCGTGATCAGTTCGGCTTCGCTCCTGGTGTCCCCCGGCGTGGGGCCGCCGGGCCTGATCTCCCGGTCGGCGGCGGCGAGTTCGGCCGCGACGGCGGTGGCGACGCCCGGCGGGAGGACGCCACCGGCGGTCAGGACCTCGGCGCGTTTGGGCAGGGGGCAGTCGAGGGTGTCGTGGCCGCCGAAGACGAGGTCGGACAGCGCGGGCAGACCGCTGTCGGTGAACGCCGGGGTCTCGGTCACCATCCCGGTGGGCGGGTGCAGACCCGCGGTGACGGCAGCGCACCCCGTGACGACGGTGGTGGCGACGGAGCCTCGGGCTCCGATCAGCCACACCCCCACACGCGGTCGGGAGAGGGACGCGGACATGGGCAGCCTCCTGTCGTGCGCGAACACCGGGGGGAGAAGCGGAGACGGCGGGCGGGGGTCCGGCGTCCCCCGCCCGCCGCCGTTCAGTCGCCCTTGACGGGCAGTTCCTTCAACTGGATGTTGCGGAAGGAGACCTGGTCGTCGGCGCCGTGGTTCTGCAGGCCGATGTAGCCGTCGGTCAGGCTCCGCTCGGGGTCCTTGTTGGTGAAGTCGTTGATCTTGACTCCGTTGAGGAACACCTGGAGGCGTTCGCCCTGGACCTTGATCTCGTAGGAGTTCCACTGCCCGGGCGGCCGCAGGACCTGGTCACGGGCCTTGATGTTCGCCGACTTGAACGAGTAGACGGAGCCCGTGGTGCGGTCGGGCGCGTCCGTGGCGTCGATCTGGATCTCGTAGCCCTTGTTCACCGCGGACCAGGGGTCGTCCGAGGCCGGGAAACCCACGAAGATCCCGGAGTTGTCGTCGCCCTGCATCTTCCAGTCGAGCTTGAGCGAGTACGACTTCAGCTCCTTGGCCTGGTACCAGAGCAGACCCATGCCGCCTTCGGTCTCCAGCGTGCCGTCCTTGACGTTGAACTTGCCGGGGCCGGCCTGCTTCCAGCCGTCGAGGGTCTGGCCGTTGAAGATCTTCCGGTAGTCCTTGCGCGGCTTGCAGTCGGCCTTCACCTGGCCGGTGGCGTACTGGAGGCCGCCGAGCAGGTGGGCGCGGAAGGCCTCGTCGGCGTAGGACTCCTTGGTGTGACCGCCGCCGGTGTAGAAGGACCGGCCGCCGCCGTAACTCTGGCACCAGGCGATCGGGTGGTCGCCCTTCATGTTCCCGCCCTGGTAGGTGGTCTCGTCCAGAGTGGCGAGGACCTTGGCCTGCGCACGCGGGTTGGTGCGGTAGTTGTACCACTCGTCGGTGCGCTCCCAGGCGTCGCCGAGGTGCGCGGTCGACGGGTGGTCGTGGTCCTCGACGCGGACGGTGGCCTTCTGGATGGCCGGGTGCGAGTCGAAGTAGGCGCCGACGAGACCGCCGTAGAACGCCCAGTCGTACTCGGTGTCGGCGGCGGCGTGGATGCCCATGTACCCGCCACCGCCGGCCACGTAGTTCTCGAACGCCTTCTGCTGCTCGGCGTTCAGCACATCACCAGTGGTGGACAGGAAGGCCACCGCGTCGTACTTGGCGAGGTTGGTCGTGGTGAACTGCCTGGCTTCCTCGGTCGCGTCGACCGTGATGCCGGCCGGGCCGCCGAGCTCCTTCAGAGCGGTGATGCCGGCCGGGATGGAGTCGTGGCGGAACCCGGCGGTCTTCGAGAAGACCAGGACCTTCTTGCCGCCCTTGAACGGCTCCTTGGAGAACTCGAAGTCGTCCACGTCGAACAGCGCGCCCTCGCCGCCCTTGAAGACCAGGTAGATGTCGGTGGTCTTCTTCGGCAGCGACCGCAGGGGCACGTCGACGTTCTGGAAGGTCTCCCAGCCGCCGGTCGGCGGGATGTAGGCCGAGCCGTGCAGCGGCCCGTCGGGCGAGCCGGTGCGCAGTTCGACGAAGCCGCCCGCGCCGCCGGAGGAGGCCCGCACGGTCATCTTCTTCTGCCCGTCGAACCGGTAGGGGCTGAAGGAGATCCAGTCGCCGTCGTTGATGTCGCCGACGGTCTTGCCGCCGTTGGCGCCGGTCTTGTCGATGACGGAGACGCCCGACTGAGTCGTGAAGTGCTCGCCCTGGCGGTGCAGCGGCTGGAGCACGGTGCGGGCGGTGCCGGTCAGCGTCTCCTGGCCGTTGGCCCCGCCGTCGGTGTAGCTCGCCCCGACGACGCCGTAGATGTTGGCGTTGGGGTCGTGGCCACCGTCACCGGGGGGCGGCGTCAGGGTGCCCTCGCAGCCCGTCTCGCTGCTCAGCTCGTGGGCGTGGGAGTCGTGGCCGAGGCTGTAGACGACCTTGACCTTGGAGCAGTCGACCGTCTCCTCGGGGTCGGTGACGGTCACCTTGAACGGGACGGGCTTGCCGAACTCGGCCAGGGTGCCGTTGCCCGGGACGTCGATCCGCACCTTGGGCTCGGTGTTGCCGACCACGATCCGGACACTGGCGTTTCCGGTGTTGCCCTCGGGGTCCTTCGCGGTGAAGGTGGCGCTGTAGGTGCCGACCTTCTTGTACTGGTGGGTGGGGTTCAGGCCCTCGCCCTTGGTGCCGTCGCCGAAGTCCCAGCTGTAGGTGAGGTCCGGGGAGTCGGCGTCCTTGGCGGAGGCGGTGAACTTCACCTTCACGCCGGCCGCGCCGGACGTCTTGTCGGCGCTCACCTCGGCGATCGGGGAGAAGCCGTCCTCGGCGTTCTCGATCCGGTACAGCGCGGAGTCCTTGTCGCCCTGGAACCAGGAGAGGCCGTAGTCGAGGACGTAGAGCGCGCCGTCCGGACCGAACTCCATGTCCATGATCTGGGTGCCGGTCCACGGGAAGTCGTTGATCTTCGCGACGGAGCCGTCCGTGTTCTGCTCGATCCGCTTGATCCAGCGGCGGCCGAACTCACCGGCGAAGAAGTCGCCGTCGTACGCCTCGGGGAACTTCACGCTGGAGTCGAGCGCGGGGTCGTAGCGGTAGACCGGGCCGGCCATCGGGGACTCGGAGCCGGTGCCGAACTCGGGCACGGACCCGTCGTCGTACGGGATCCAGGCGGCCTGCGCGGGCGGCAGGTCGACCAGGCCCGTGTTGTGCGGCGAGGTGTTCTTCGGCGCGTCGCAGTCGAACTTCTCGCCGGACTCCTTGGTGGCGAAGTCGTAGTCGACGTAGGCGTCGTTGTCGCCGGTGCAGAACGGCCAGCCGAAGTTGGCGGCCTTGGTCACCTTGGCGAACTCGACCTGTCCCGCCGGGCCGCGCTTCGGGTCGGCGGCGCCCGCGTCGGGGCCGTAGTCGCCGACGTAGACGGTGCCGGTCTTGTCGTCGACGCTCATCCGGAACGGGTTGCGGAAGCCCATCGCGTAGATCTCGGGGCGGGTCTTCTCGGTTCCGGGGGCGAAGAGGTTGCCCTCCGGGACGGTGTACGAGCCGTCCTCGGCGACCTTGATGCGCAAGATCTTGCCGCGCAGGTCGTTGGTGTTGCCGGCGCTGCGGCGGGCGTCGAAGGCGGGGTTGCGGCCGTCTCGGTCGTCGATCGGCGTGTAGCCGTCGGAGGAGAAGGGGTTGGTGTCGTCACCGGTCGACAGATAGAGGTTGCCGTCCGCGTCGAAGTCGATGTCGCCGCCGACATGGCAGCAGGTGCCGCGGGAGGCCGCGACGTCGATGACCTTCTTCTCGCTGGCCGTGTTCAGTGTGCCGTTGGCGTTCAGCGTGAAGCGGGAGAGGCGGTTGACGCCGTCGAACTTCTTGAAGTCCTCGGCGGTGCCGGTCTCCGGGGCGTCGCCCGCGGGGGTGTCCAGCGGCGGAGCGTAGTAGAGGTAGATCGCCCGGTTGTTCTTGAAGTCCGGGTCGATGCCGACACCCTGGAGGCCTTCCTCGTCGTGGCTGTAGACGGGGATCTTGCCGGCGATCCTGGTGACGCCGCCCTGGTCGGTGAGGCGCAGCGTGCCGTCGCGCGAGGTGTGCAGGACGCTGCGGTCCGGGAGCACGGCGAGCGACATGGGCTCGCCCGTCTCGGGTTCGCCCTTGGCGAGCGGCACCTGCTGGAACTGGCCCTCGGCGGCGGTCGGTTCGTCGTGTTCCGGGTGGCCGGGGTGGGCGCCGGCGACCGTGGCCGGGGTGCCCACGGCCAGGAGCAGGCCGGTGAACAGGGCGACGGTGGCGCGAAGCCCGGGACGTCTGCGGGTGTGGGTGCTTCTGAGTCCGGTTCTGTGCACGAAGTCCCTCCGGGAACGGGGTGGCCGTACGGGGTGGGTGCGTAGACGTGCGGGGTGGGTGCGTAGACGTGCGGTGCGGGCGCCGGGGTGCGCCGTCACCCCGGAGGTGTGTGTCCTGAACGCATCAAGATGAGTGCCGCGTCCTTGGCCGGGCCCGTGGTTCAGCTGTTGAACGCGGCGTCGAAGGACGCGCTGGGCGGTTCGTAGTCGAAGGCCTTGAGGCGGGTCAGCGCCTCGGGCGCCCCTTGGAGCCGGTCCATTCCGGCGTCCTCCCACTCGACGGAGACCGGGCCCTGGTAGTCGATGGAGCGCAGCATCCGGAAGACGTCCTCCCAGGGGACGTCGCCGTGGCCGGCGGAGACGAAGTCCCAGCCGCGCCTGGGGTCGCCCCAGGGCAGGTGGGAGCCGAGCCGGCCGTTGCGTCCGTCGAGGCGCTTGCGGGCCTCCTTGCAGTCGACGTGGTAGATGCGGTCGCGGAAGTCCCACAGGAATCCGACCGGGTCGAGGTCCTGCCACACGAAGTGGCTCGGGTCGAAGTTGAGGCCGAAGGCGGGGCGCCGGCCGACGGCTTCCAGGGCCTTCTGGGTCGTCCAGTAGTCGTAGGCGATCTCGCTGGGGTGGACCTCGTGCGCGAACCGCACGCCCTCGGCGTCGAAGACGTCCAGGATCGGGTTCCAGCGGTCGGCGAAGTCCTGGTAGCCGCGTTCGATCATCGTGTCGGGCGCCGGCGGGAACATGGCGACCAGGTGCCAGATGGCGGAGCCGGTGAAGCCGATGACGGTGTCGACGCCGAAGGCGGCGGCGGCGCGGGCGGTGTCCTTCATGCGTTCCGCGGCCCGCTGCCGGACGCCTTCCGGGTCTCCGTCGCCCCACACCTGCCCCGGCAGGATCGCCTGGTGCCGTTCGTCGATGATGGCGTCGCAGACGGCCTGGCCGACGAGGTGGTTGGAGACGGCCCAGCACTTGAGGCCGTACTTGTCGAGCAGGGCCCGGCGGCCGTCCAGGTAGGACGGGTCGGCGAGTGCTTTGTCGACCTCGAAGTGGTCTCCCCAGCAGGCGAGTTCCAGGCCGTCGTAGCCGAAGTCGCGGGCCAGGCGGCAGACCTCTTCCAAAGGCAGGTCCGCCCACTGGCCGGTGAAGAGCGTGAAGGTGCGGGGCATCGGAACAGGCCCTCCTCAGACCGCGATCGGTGTGTAGACGGAGTTCTTCTCGGCGCTCTCCTCGACCGCCGCGAGCACGCGCTGAACCTGCAGCCCGTCGGCGAAGGAGGGTTCGGGACGGCGGCCCTCGGCGATGGCGTGGACGAGGTCGCGCGCCTGGTGGACGAAGGTGTGCTCGTAGCCGAGACCGTGGCCCGGCGGCCACCAGGCGTCCAGGTAGGGGTGGTCGGGTTCGGTGACGAGGATCCGGCGGAAGCCCGCCTCCGCGCCGGGCTCGGTGCCGTCGTGGAAGGACAGCTCGTTGAGCCGCTCCAGGTCGAAGGCGAGCGATCCGCGCTCCCCGTTGAGTTCGATGCGCAGGGCGTTCTTGCGGCCCGTGGCGTAGCGGGTGGCCTCGAAGGAGGCGAGGGCGCCGGAGGGGAAGCGGGCCGTGAACAGGGCGGCGTCGTCGACGGTGACCTGGCCGGTGCCGGCGGACGTGACGGTGGACAGGCCGCTCGTGGCCCCGGTGGGCAGGGGCCTCTCCCGTACGAAGGTCTCCGTGAGCGCGGAGACGCCGGCCAGCCGCTCCCCCACCAGGTACTGCGCGAGGTCGACGATGTGCGCGCCCAGGTCGCCGAGCGAGCCCGAGCCGGCGTGCTCCCTGCGCAGCCGCCAGGTCAGCGGGAACTCGGGGTCGACCAGCCAGTCCTGGAGGTACGTCACGCGCACGTGCCGCAGCCTGCCCAGGCGGCCCTCGGCGACCATCCGGCGGGCCAGGGCGGTGGCCGGCACCCGGCGGTAGTTGAAACCGACCATCGCCACCTGCCCGCGCTGGTGGGCCTCCTCGGCGGCCCGCGTCATCGACGTGGCCTCCTCGACGGTGTTGGCGAGGGGTTTCTCGCACAGGACGTGCTTGCCGGCCGCGAGGGCGGCGAGGGCGATCTCGGCGTGGCTGTCCCCGGGGGTGCAGATGTCGACGAGGTCGACGTCGTCCCGTTCGACCAGGGCACGCCAGTCGGTCTCGGTGGACGCCCAGCCGTGCCGGTCGGCCGCCGCCCGTACGGCGTCGGCGTCCCGGCCGCAGATCACGGCCTGCACGGGGTTCAGCGGCAGGTCGAAGACACGGCCCGCGGTGCGCCAGCCCTGGGAGTGGGCGGCGCCCATGAAGGCGTAGCCGACCATTCCCACGCGCAGGGGTGGCTTGCCTGCCTCGGTCCCCTCTGACTGCTCCTGCGGCTGTCCCATACGGGTGTCCTCCTCGTCCTGGTCGGGTGGCGCACGTGGGGAGTGCGGGGTGGGATCACTTGAAGCCGGTGGACATGTACTGGTCGACGTTGGTCTTGTCGACGACGGCCGAGTAGAGCGTGATCGACGACGGGATCTCGAACTCGGCCATGCCGCCGATGCCCTTGCCCTGGCCGAGGGCGCGGGCCAGGTCGATCGCGGAGGCGGCCATGGTCGGCGGGTACAGCACGGTCGCCTTGAGCACGCCGTCGTCCTGCTTGATGGCCTGGAAGGCGGAGAGCGCGCCGGCTCCTCCGACCATCAGGAAGTCGTCGCGGCCGGCCTGTTCGATGGCGCGCAGCGCGCCCACGCCCTGGTCGTCGTCGTGGTTCCACAGCGCGTCGAACTTCGACTGGGCCTGGAGCAGCTGGGCCATCTTGGCCTGTCCGGACTCGACGGTGAACTCGGCGGCCTGCCGGGCGACCTTCTTGATGTTGGGGTAGTTCTTCAGGGCGTCGTCGAAGCCCTTGGTGCGCTGCTTGGTCAGCTCCAGGTTGTCGAGGCCCGCCAGTTCGATGACGCGGGCGCCCGACTTCCCCTTCAGCTTCTCGCCGATGTAGTGGCCGGCGTTGAGGCCCATGCCGTAGTTGTCGCCGCCGATCCAGCAGCGATACGCCTGTGGGGTGTTGAAGATCCGGTCGAGGTTGACGACCGGGATGCCGGCGCGCATCGCCTTCAGGCCGACCTGGGTGAGGGCCTTGCCGTCGGCGGGCAGCACCACCAGGACGTCGACCTTCTTGTTGATGAGGGTCTCGATCTGGCCGATCTGCTGGGCGGTGTCGTTGGAGCCCTCGGTGATCTCCAGGGTGACGTCCGAGTACTTCTCGGCGCGTTCCTTGGCGTTGTCGTTGATGGCGTTGAGCCAGCCGTGGTCGGCCTGCGGTCCGGCGAAGCCGATGGTGACCCGCTTGCCGGGCTTGTCGTCGGCGGCCGGCTGGTCGTTGCCGGCCGGTTCGTCCTTGGACTCGGAGGGCTCGTTGCTCGTGCACCCCGTGAGGACGGCACCGGCGGAGACGGCGGCGGCCCCGAAGAGCAGTCCTCTGCGGCTCGTGATCTGTGTCATGGCGGGGGAACCTTTCCTCAGGTCGTGCTCGCGGTACGGCGCTGGACCAGCACGGCGGCGACGATGATCGCGCCCTTGGCGATCTGCTGGACGTCGCTCTGCAGGTTGTTCAGGGCGAAGATGTTGGTGATCGTGGTGAAGATCAGGACGCCGAGGACGGAGCCGGTGATGGTGCCCCGGCCTCCGGTGAGCAGGGTGCCGCCGATGATCGCGGCGGCGATGGCGTCGAGTTCGTAGAGGTTGCCGTTGGTGTTCTGGCCGGAGCCGGACAGGACGATCAGCAGGAAGGCGGCGATGCCGCAGCACAGGCCCGACAGCAGGTAGAGGTAGAGACGCTGGCGGCGGACGTCGATGCCGGCGAGCCGGGCGGCCTCCGGGTTGCCGCCGACGGCGACCGTGCGGCGCCCGAAGGTGGTGCGGTTGAGCACCAGCCAGCCGATGACCGTCACGACCGCGAAGACCAGGACAAGGGGCGGGATGCCGAGGACGTAGGCGTCGCGCTCGCCCAGGTCGAGGACGGACGGCACGGTGACGATCTGCGTCTTGCCGTCGGTGATCTGCAGGGCGAGGCCGCGGGCGGAGGCCAGCATGGCCAGGGTCGCGATGAACGGCACCAGAGCGCCGTAGGCGATGAGCACCCCGTTGACCAGTCCGCAGCCGACTCCGACGATCATCGCGGTGAAGAGGATGCCGGCGAAGCCGTACTCCTGGGTGGCGACCGTGGTCGCCCACACGGAGGCGAGGGCCACGATCGCGCCGACCGAGAGGTCGATGCCGCCGGAGACGATGACGAAGGTCATGCCGACGGTGACGACACCGATCACGGAGGCCTGGGTGAGGACGAGTTGCAGGTTACGGGTGTCGAGGAACTCGTCGGGCTTGGTGATGCCGCCGATGAGGACCAGCACGGCGAGCACGCCGAGCAGGGAGAGGGTGCGGACGTCGGCGCGGGCCAGCAGGCCGCGCCAGGCGGGGGGCCGGGCCTGGGGCACCTTGTCGGTGATACCGCCCCGCGGCGGGGAGACGGGCTGCGTCATGACGCCGGGCTTCCTTCCATGACCAGGTCGAGTACGCGGTGTTCGTCGAGGTCGCGGGCGGGCGCCGTGTGGACGACACGGCCCTCGCACAGCACCAGGACGCGGTCGGCGAGGCCGAGCACCTCGGGCACCTCGCTGGAGACCAGCAGCACGGCGAGGCCCTCGTCGGCCAGCCGCCGGATGACGGCGTAGAGCTCGGCACGGGCTCCGACGTCGACGCCGCGGGTGGGTTCGTCGAGCAGCAGCACCTTGCAGCCGCGCAGCAGCCAGCGGGCCAGGACGGCCTTCTGCTGGTTGCCGCCGGACAGGGTGCGCACGGGCACGGACGGGTTGTCCGGCCGGAGCGACAGCTCGCGGGTGGCCGCCCGGGCGGCACCGAGTTCGGCACGCCGGTCGACCCAGCCGCCGCGCGAGAAGCGCGACATGGAGGAGACCGACACGTTGCGGGTGACGGACTCCAGCATGAGCAGGGCCTGCGCCTTGCGTTCCTCGGGGGCGAGCCCGAGTCCGGCGCGTACGGCGGCCCGGACACTGCCCGGCCTCAGCGGCCTGCCCTCGACCAGCACCTGTCCGGACGTCGGTTTCCGGGCCCCGTAGACGGTTTCCAGGATCTCGGAGCGGCCCGAGCCGACGAGTCCGGCGAGGCCGACGATCTCGCCCGGCCGCACGTCGAGGTCGAGCGGCTCGAACTCCCCCTGGCGGGCCAGTCCCCGGACTTCCAGGACCGGTTCGCCGGGCGGCGGGGAGACGGGCCGGTCGGGGAAGACGTACTCGACGTTGCGGCCCGTCATCAGTGCGACGACCTCGCGGGTGGGTGTGGTCTTCGCGGGGAGTCCGTTCGCGACGGCCCGTCCGTCCTTCAGCACGGTCACCCGGTCGCCGATGCGGCGGATCTCCTCCAGACGGTGCGAGATGTAGACGACGGCGACCCCGGCGGCGGTGAGGTCGCCGACGATGCGGAACAGGTTGTCGACCTCGTCCGGGTCGAGAGCGGCGGAGGGCTCGTCCATCACGATGAGGCGCACGTCGTGGGAGAGCGCCCGCGCCATGGACACGATCTGCTGCTGCGCCGCGGACAGCTCCCCGACCAGTCGCGCCGGGTCGACCTCCGGATGCCCTAGTCGCTTGAGGAGCTGCGCCGTCGACTCCTTGGCGGCCTTCCCGCGTACGACGAACCCGGCGGTCGTGGGCTCATGCCCCAGGTGGACGTTCTCGGCGACCGACAGGTGCTCCACCAGGTCGAGTTCCTGGTAGATGGTGGCGATGCCGAGGCGCATGGCGGCGATCGGCGAGCGGAGGGTGACGTCCTCACCGCGCCAGCGGAGGCGGCCGGTGTCGGGCTGGTGGGCGCCGGCCAGGACCTTGATGAGGGTCGACTTCCCGGCGCCGTTCTGGCCGAGCAGGCAGTGCACCTCACCGGCCTGGACGTCGAGGTCGACGCCGTCGAGGGCGCGGACTCCGGGGAAGGACTTGGTGATGCCGGACATGCTGAGCAGCGGTGGTTCTGGTGCCATGCGATTCCCCTTGGCGGGCGGGCCGGTGTCAGGGCGCTTGTCGAGCAGGCGTGTTCAGGGCAGGGCAGAGCAGGGCGCTGTGCTGGGTGAGCCGTGCTGTCGTAAGAGGACTACGCGGGTGAGAACAGGTGGTCGCTGATGAGCCGGGCCGCGCCGATGACTCCGGCCGCGGGACCCAGCTCGCCCAGCACGATGGGCAGGTTTCCGGTCGCCAGGGGCAGCGACTGGCGGTAGACCTGGGTGCGGATCGCGGCGAGCAGGGTGTGGCCGAGGCCGGTCACCCCGCCGCCGATCACCACCAGGCCGGGGTTGAAGAAGCTGACCAGGCCGGCGATGACCTGGCCGGTGCGGTCGCCGCCCTCGCGGATCAGCTCGAGCGCGGTGGCGTCGCCGGCGGCGGCCGCGGTGGCGACGTCGACGGCGGTGAGGCCGCCGTTCGTCTCCAGCCGTGCGGCCAGCTCCGCCGAAAGCCCCTGCTGGGCGGCCTCCATGGCGTCGCGGGCCAGGGCCGCCCCGCTGAAGTGGGCCTCCAGGCAGCCCCGGTTGCCGCAGGCGCAGGGCCTGCCGTCGGGCACGGCCTGGATGTGCCCGATGTCGCCGGCGCTGCCCGTCGTACCGCGGTAGACCTCACCGCCGACGACGATGCCGCAGCCGATGCCGGTGCCGATCTTGACACAGAGGAAGTCGCCGACGGTACGGGCGACGCCCGCGTGCTGCTCCCCCATCGCCATGAGGTTCACGTCGTTGTCGACCATGACCGGGCAGCCGAGTTCCTGGCTGAGCGCCTCCCGCACGGGGAAGCCGTCCCAGCCCGGCATGATCGGCGGAGCCACCGGCACGCCCTCGGGGAAGCGGACCGGGCCCGGGACGCCGATACCGGCGCCGTCGAACCCCTCCGCGAGCCCCGATGCCCTCAGCTTCGCCGCCATGGCCAGCACTTGCTCGAAGACCGCGACCGGGCCCTCGCGTACGTCCATGGGCTGGTTGATGTGCCCGAGGGTCTCCAGTTCGGCGTTGGTGACGGCGACGTCGATGGAGGTCGCGCCGATGTCGACACCGAGGAAGCGGAGCCCCGGGTTGAGCCGGATGTTGTGGGATCGGCGGCCGCCGCGCGAGGCGGCGAGTCCGTCGGCCACGACCAGCCCCGTCTCCAGCAGCCGGTCCACCTCCACGGCGAGCTTGGACCGCGAGAGGTCGACCTGGTCGCCCAGCTGGGCACGGGAGTTGGGGCCGCCGTCGCGCAACAGCCTGAGCAGTCGGGCCTGGTGGGCGTTTCCGGGTCGTGCGGTCATACGTCTCACGAGCCCCTCCCCGCCTCGATCGGCCTGTGCGCGCCGGTTTTCCGCCACATCAGTGGCTTGCTTTCGGAGGGAACGTAGCAGCGGCTGCCGGAGGTGGGAAGAAGTCGAGCAGAAATTGCCCTCTACTTTTTCCACTTACAGGACAAAGAAGCGGTGACGGGTGCCCGGCCTCGCAGCTGGGCGCGGCGATGTTACGAGCGCGGACGCGCGTGGTACGAACGGCGCGTGTGCTCCGTGTGCTCGCGCATCAGCTGGGTGGCCCGCTGTTCGTCGCGGTCGGCGATCGCGGCGATGAGTTCGCGGTGCTCGATCCAGGACTGGTGGCCGCGTCGGCGGGCGACCGGGGTGTAGTACCAGCGGACCCGGCGGTCGACCTGGGCGGCGAGTTCCGCGAGGACGGCGTTGCCGGCCAGCTCCATGATCTTCGCGTGGAAGCGGGCGTTCATCGCGACGGCGGCGTCCACGTCGTCCGCCTCGACGGCCTGCTCACCCTGCGCGCAGAGCGTCTCCAGGGCGGTGATCCCGGCACTGCCCGCGTTCGCCGCCGCGAGCCGGGCCGCCTCGGCCTCCAGGAGCGTACGGACCGTGAGGAGCTGGTCGGCCTCCTCCTCCGTCGGCTCGTGCACGAACGCGCCCTGGGCGGGCCGCAGATCGACCCAGCCCTCGGTGTTGAGCCGCTGCAGCGCCTCGCGCACCGGCTGCCGGGAGACCCCCAGATGTCCGGCGAGTTCGCTCTCGACGAGGTGCTGGCCGGGCTGGAGGGCTCGGGTGGTGATGAGTTCGAGCAGTGCCTCGTAGACACGGTCGCGCAGCGGACCAGGGCGTTCCAGCTTGGGTACCGCCCCTTGGGGCAGGCCTGTCGACAGCATCGCGGTCCCCCTCCTCGGCAGGGCCGTGCACAGCGCGGCGGAAGCCGGTGTCGCCGTAGAGTCAGTATCGATTGTCTTTCGTCTACAGTCTACGGCGCACGAGTGCCAGGGTTTCGGGGAGTTGGCCGCGTCACACAGGAGCCTCAGGGGCAGCGGACGATCTGCCCCGCGTACGACAGGTTCCCGCCGAAGCCGAACAGCAGGACCGGGTCGCCGGTGGTGACCGCGCCCTGTTCCACCAGCTTCGAGAAGGCCAGCGGGATGCTCGCGGCCGAGGTGTTGCCGGACTCGGTGACATCGCGTGCGACGACCGCGTTCACGGCGCCGATCTTCTCGGCGAGGGGTTCGATGATGCGCAGATTGGCCTGGTGCAGCACGACCCCGGCGAGGTCCGCCGGCTCCAGACCGGCCCGTTCGCACGCCCGGCGCGCGATGGGAGGCAGCTGCGTCGTCGCCCAGCGGTAGACGCTCTGGCCCTCCTGGGCGAAGCGCGGCGGGGTGCCCTCGATCCGCACCGCGTGCCCCATCTCCGGCACCGAGCCCCACAGCACCGGTCCGATGCAGGCCTCCTGGGAGGCCTCGACCACCGCGGCGCCCGCCCCGTCGCCGACGAGCACGCAGGTGGAGCGGTCGCTCCAGTCGGTCACGTCGGACATCTTGTCGGCCCCGATGACCAGGGCGCGGCTCGCGCCGCCCGCGCGGACGGCGTGGTCGGCGGTGGCCAGGGCGTGGGTGAAGCCGGCGCACACGACGTTGAGGTCCATCGTGGCGGGCTGCGGGATGCCGAGCCGGGAGGCGACGCGCGCGGCCGTGTTGGGCGAGCGGTCGACGGCGGTGGAGGTGGCCACCAGCACCAGGTCGATGTCGGCGGGGGCCAGACCGGCGGCCGCCAGGGCCTTGGCGGCGGCGTGGGCGGCCAGCTCGTCGACCGGCTCGTCGGGCCCGGCGAGGTGGCGGGTGCGGATGCCCACCCGGCTCCTGATCCACTCGTCACTGGTGTCCACCATGCCCGCCAGGTCCTCGTTGGTGAGCACCTTGGCGGGCTGGTAGTGGCCGACGGCGGCGATGCGCGAGCCGTTCATGTGGGCGGTCCCCCTCGTTGCCTTGGGTAGCGGGACCCACCAGTCTGATCAGTGACTCACGGGTACGACGGCAGGCAAGGCGACAGGAAACCGGGGCCCGGGTTGTCAGCTTCGGTCAGGTCCTCGGACGCCCGGGCACCTGTCGAACGACTAACCGGTGAACAGCTGGGTCGCCTTCCGGACCAGCTCGTACAGCCCGTAGACGAGCGGCACCCCCACCCATACCCAGGCGAGGGCGATCAGCCACCGCCGGTCCGGGCTAGGCGGACTCTGACTGCTGTCGCTGGACATGGCCGGCCTCCTTCGGCTGGGGGACGTGGTGGCGGGGGTGGACGGGGCGGACCAGTTCGTTGGCGACGAAGCCGACGACCAGCAGGCCGATCATGATGATGAACGACATCCCGTACAGGGACGCGCCGTGCCGGCCGGCCTCCTCCTGCCGGTCGGCGATCCAGTTCACGATGAGCGGCCCGAGCACTCCCGCCGTGGACCAGGCGGTGAGCAGCCGCCCGTGGATGGCGCCGACCTGGTGGGTGCCGAAGAGGTCCTTCAGATACGCCGGGACGGTGGCGAAGCCGCCGCCGTAGAAGGAGAGGATCACCAGGGCGCACAGGACGAACAGCGGCTTGGAAGAGTCGCCGAACAGGGCGATGAGCGCGTACATCAGCGCGCCGACGCCCAGATAGACGCGGTAGATGTTCTTGCGGCCGATCAGGTCGGACGTCGACGACCAGCCGATGCGGCCCGCCATGTTCGCCGCCGACAGCAGGGCGACGAAGCCGGCGGCGGCCGTCACCGTCACCGTCACCGGGGTGGAGGTGTCCGCGAAGAAGTCCGTGATCATCGGGGCGGCCTTCTCCAGGATGCCGATGCCCGCCGTCACGTTCATGCAGAGGACGATCCACAGCAACCAGAACTGCGGGGTGCGGATGGCCTGGTTCGCGGAGACCTGCGGGCCGGCGAGCACACTCGGCCCGCTCTCCACCGGCTTCTCCGTGCGGGGCACCCGCACCAGCAGCACACCCAGCAGCATGAAGACCGCGTACGACAGCCCGTGCACGAGGAAGGCCAGCGCGATCCCCGAGCTGTCGCCGCCGAACGACTCCAGCATCTGCGCCGACCAGGGCGAGGCGATGAGCGCGCCACCGCCGAAACCCATGATGGCGATGCCGGTGGCCATGCCGGGCCGGTCCGGGAACCACTTGATCAGGGTGGAGACGGGCGAGATGTAGCCGATGCCGAGACCGATGCCGCCGACGAAGCCGTAGCCGAGGACGATCAGCCAGTACTGCTCCGTGGCCGCGCCCAGCGCGGAGAGCAGGAACCCGGACGAGAAGCAGACCAGGGCCACGGTCATCGCCCAGCGCGGGCCGTTGCGCTCCACGAGCGTGCCGCCGAACGCGGCCGACAGGCCCAGCATGACGATGCCCAGCTGGAACGGCAGCGCGCTCTGCGTGCCGCTGAGGCCGAGCGCGGACTCCAGGGGCGGTTTGAACACGCTCCAGGCGTAGGCCTGGCCGATGGAGAGGTGTACGGAGAGAGCGGCGGGCGGAACGAGCCAGCGGCTCCAGCCCGGGGGTGCGACGGGGGGACTCATGAACCCCGGACGGTAGGGATCCGAAGGGGAGTTGAGAAGGCGGCGCGTCGACCGTATGCGGTGAACGGTATCCGGCATGCGCCGAACGGTCGTCGCGCGGACCCTTGCCGCCCCAACCTCCATACTGTAGACAATATTTCGTCGACACTGCCGTGCGCCCCACGTAATCCGGCCGCACGGCACCCACCTCCGCGGTATCCCTCAAACCGAACGGAGTGTTCCCGTGAAAGTCGCAGTTCTCGGCGCCGGTGCCATCGGCGCCTACGTCGGCGCCGCGCTCCACCGCGCCGGTGCCGATGTGCATCTCATCGCCCGTGGACCGCATCTGGCGGCCATGAGGCAGCACGGAGTCCGGGTGCGCAGCCCGCGCGGCGACTTCACCGCGCACCCCCACGCGACCGACGACCCGGCCGAGGTCGGCCCGGCCGACTACGTCTTCCTGGGCCTGAAGGCCAACGCGTACGCGGCGTGCGGGCCGCTCATCGCGCCGTTGCTGGGCCCGGAGACGGCGGTCGTGGCGGCCCAGAACGGCATCCCCTGGTGGTACTTCCACCGGCACGGCGGGCCGTACGACGGCCACCGCGTCGAGAGCGTGGACCCGGACGGCGCGGTCAGTGCGGTGCTCGCGCCCGAACGGGCCGTCGGCTGTGTCGTCTACGCGGCGACCGAGCTCGAAGGGCCGGGCGTCGTACGGCACCTGGAAGGGACGCGGTTCTCGATCGGCGAACCCGACCGCAGCGTGTCCCCGCGGTGCGTGGCGTTCGGCGAGGCGATGCGGGCGGGTGGCCTGAAGTGCCCGGTCGAGCCGGATCTGCGGAGCGACATCTGGGTCAAGCTGCTCGGCAACATCTCCTTCAACCCGATCAGCGCGCTGGCCCGCGCGACGATGCGTCAGATGTGCCTGCACGGCGGCACCCGCAGGGTCATCCAGATCATGATGACCGAGACGCTCAGCGTGGCGAACGCCCTCGGCTGCGAGGTCGGCGTCTCCATCGAGCGCCGGCTCGCGGGCGCCGAGCGGGTCGGCGACCACCGCACCTCCACGCTCCAGGACCTGGAGCGCGGCAAGCCGCTCGAACTCGACGTGCTCCTCGCGGCCGTCGTCGAGCTCGCGGACATCACCGGCGTGGAGGTGCCCACCCTGCGCACCGTGCACGCCATCTCGGACCTGCTCGCGCTGAGGAGCGCCGCATGAGGAAGCGTGAACCGAAGACCTACACCCGACTCACCCACCCCCTGGTGCGGGACTCCCGCGACGAGCCGTTCCGGCAGGCGAGCTGGGAGGAGGCCCTGGACCGGGCCGCCCGGGGCCTGGACCGCAATCGCGACGCGTTCGGAATGTTCTCCTGCGCCCGCGCCACCAACGAGATGAACTACGTGGCGCAGAAGTTCGCCCGGGTCGTCATGGGCACCAACAACGTCGACTCCTGCAACCGCACCTGCCACGCGCCGAGCGTGGCCGGCCTGTCGGCGGCGTTCGGCTCCGGCGGCGGGACGTCGTCGTACGAGGAGATCGAGCACACCGACGTCATCGTGATGTGGGGCTCCAACGCCCGCTTCGCGCATCCGATCTTCTTCCAGCACGCGCTGAAGGGCATCCGGAACGGGGCCCGGATGTACGCGGTCGATCCGCGCCGGACGTCGACGGCCGAGTGGGCGGAGAGCTGGCTGGGCCTCAACGTCGGCACCGACATCCCGATGGCGCACGCCATCGGCCGCGAGATCATCCACGCGGGCCTCGCGAACGAGGCGTTCATCGAGCGGGCCACCACCGGCTTCGAGGAGTACAAGGCGCTGGTCGAGCCCTGGACGCTGTCGCTCGCCGAGAAGGTGACGGGCGTACCGGCCGCCGCCGTACGGCAGTTGGCGCACGCCTACGCCCGCGCCGAGCGCGCCCAGCTGTGCTGGACCCTCGGCATCACCGAGCACCACAACGGCACCGACAACGTCCGCGCCCTGATCAACCTGTCCCTGCTCACCGGGCACGTCGGCCGCTACGGCTCGGGCCTGCAGCCGCTGCGCGGGCAGAACAACGTGCAGGGCGGCGGCGACATGGGCGCGATCCCCAACCGCCTGCCCGGCTTCCAGGACATCCTCGACCCGGAGATCCGGCTGAAGTTCGAGTCGGCCTGGGACACCGTCATCCAGCCGCACTACGGGCTGAACCTCACGGAGATGTTCGAGGCGATGGAGGACGGCTCGCTCAAGGCCGTCTACTGCGTCGGCGAGAACCCGGCCCAGTCGGAGGCGGACAGCGAGCAGGCCGTACGGCGGCTGCGGTCCCTCGACTTCCTGGTCGTGCAGGACATCTTCCTGACGAAGACGGCCGAACTCGCGGACGTCGTGCTGCCGGCCACCGCCGGCTGGGCGGAGACCGACGGCACGACCACCAACAGCGAGCGGCGCGTGCAGCGCGTCCGCAAGGCCGTCACCCCGCCCGGCGAGGCCCGCGAGGACATCGACATCATCTGCGACCTCGCGGCCCGCCTGGGGCACGACTGGAAGTACGCCGACGCCGAGACCGTGTGGAACGAGCTCAGGTCCGTCTCGCCCGACCACTACGGCATGACCTACGACCGCCTGGAGGAGCACCAGGGCATCCAGTGGCCGTGCCCCAGCACCGAGCGGCTGGAACCCACCTACCTGCACGGCCGGCTGTGGGACCCCGACCCCGCGGGGCGCGGCCGGCTCGCCCCCTTCGGGCTCGTGCAGCACGACCCGCCCGTGGACCTCACCGACGAGCAGTACCCGATCCGGCTCACCACCGGACGGCGGCTCGACTCGTACAACACCGGGGTGCAGAGCGGCGGTTACGCCTCGCCGCTGCGGCGCGGCGAGTACGTCGAGCTGTGCCCCGAGGACGCCGAGCGCTACGGCGTGGTGGTCGGCGAGCGGGTGCAGGTGACCTCGCGGCGCGGGTCGGTGACCGCCCCGGTGTGGGTGGACACCGCGCTGCGGCCGGGGCTCGCCTTCATGACCATGCACTTCCCGGACGAGGTGGACACCAACGCGCTGACGATCGAGGCGAACTGCCCGATCGCGGGGACGGCGGAGTTCAAGGCGTCGGCGATCCGGATCGAGAAGCTGCCCATCGCGACCATCGTGGGGTGACGCACAGTGGACCTGCACTTCGGTGACAGCAAACCGACGGACGAGGAGCGGGCGGCCGTGGACGCCCTGCTCGGCCCTCCGGAGTCCTCCTGGGAGGGCGCCGCCCGCGACGAGATGGGGGCTGCCGATCTCCGGTGGGCCCGCGGCGGGCGCGAGGCCCGGGACCGCCGCGACCTGCTGCTGCCGGGGCTGCACGCGATCAACGACCGGATCGGCTGGATCAGCGACGGCGCCCTGGACTACCTGTGCCGACGGCTGACGGTACCGCCGGCGGAGGCGTACGGGGTCGCCACGTTCTACGCGATGTTCTCCGTCAAGCCGCGTCCGGCGACCGTGCTCCATGTGTGCACGGACCTGGCGTGCGCGGCGGCCGGGGCGCCGGAGCTGTGCGCGGGGATCGAGGCACGGCTCGGTCCCGGCAGTGGGGTGAGCGTGCAGCGCAGCCCCTGCCTGGGCCTGTGCGAGCGCGCTCCGGCCGCGCTCGCGATCAAGGCCGGGGATCCGGTGCGGACGGCGGTCTCGGCGCCGGCGACCGTGCACGACGCCGTCCTCGCCGCGAGTTCACCCGACTCGGCACCCGAAGAACCGCCTGCGGCGACGGCGGTGCCGCAGGCCGGGCAGGACGGACTGATGCTGCTGCACCGCGTCGGCGTGGTGGACCCGACGTCCCTCGACGACTACCGCGCCCACGGCGGCTACACCGCCCTGCGCCGGGCCTTCGCGCTGGGGCCCGCCGGGGTCATCCGCGAGGTCACCGACTCCGGGCTGGTCGGACGCGGCGGCGCCGCCTTCCCCACCGGCCGCAAGTGGCAGGCCACGGCGTCCCAGCCCGACCACCCGCACTACCTAGTCTGCAACGCCGACGAGTCCGAACCCGGCACGTTCAAGGACCGCGTGCTCATGGAGGGCGACCCCTACGCGCTCGTCGAGGCGATGACGATCGCCGGGTACGCGACCGGCGCCCACAAGGGCTACCTCTACCTGCGCGGCGAGTACCCGCGCGCCCTGCACCGGCTGGAGCACGCCATCACACAGGCACGCGCGCGTGGGCTGCTGGGCGACGACGTCCTCGGCCAGGGCTACGCCTTCGACATCGAGATCCGGCGCGGCGCGGGCGCCTACATCTGCGGTGAGGAGACCGCGCTGTTCAACTCCATCGAGGGCTACCGGGGCGAGCCCCGCTCCAAGCCGCCGTTCCCCGTGGAGAAGGGCCTGTTCGGCAAGCCGACGGTCGAGAACAACGTGGAGACGCTGGTCAACGTGCTGCCGATCCTCACGATGGGCGCCCCGGCGTACGCGGCGATCGGCACGGAGCGGTCCACCGGCCCGAAGCTGTTCTGCGTGTCGGGGAGTGTGCAGCGGCCCGGTGTCTACGAGGTGCCGTTCGGCGCGACACTGGGCGAGCTGCTCGCACTCACCGGGGTGCGTGAAGGGTTGAGGGCGGTGCTGCTCGGCGGGGCGGCGGGCGGTTTCGTACGGGCCGACGAGCTCGACGTCCCGCTCACCTTCGAGGGGACACGTCAGGCGGGCACGACGCTCGGTTCGGGGGTCGTCATGGCCTTCGACGACACCGTGCCCCTGCCCCGGCTGCTGCTGCGCATCGCGGAGTTCTTCCGGGACGAGTCGTGCGGGCAGTGCGTGCCGTGCCGGGTCGGCACCGTGCGCCAGGAGGAGGCGCTGCACCGGATCGTGGAGCGCACCGGTGCCGACGCCGCCGGGGACATCGCCCTGCTGAGGGAGGTCGGCCGCGCCATGCGGGACGCCTCCATCTGCGGTCTGGGGCAGACCGCGTGGAACGCCGTGGAGTCAGCCATCGACCGTCTGGGGGCGTACGAATGACCGTCACACCACTGGGGATCCCCCGCCGTCTGCTGGAGTTCACCCTCGACGGGGAGCCGGTGCGGGCGCCCGAGGGCTCGACGCTCCTCGACGCCTGCCGGGCCGCCGGGAAGGACATCCCGACGCTGTGCCAGGGCGACACGCTCCGGCCGAAGAACGCCTGCCGCGTCTGCGTCGTCGAGGTCGAGGGGTCCAGGACCCTCGTCCCGGCCTGCTCCCGCAAGGCCGAACCCGGCATGGAGGTGCACACCGGCACCGAGCGGGCCCGGCACAGCCGGAAGGTCGTCCTCGAACTGCTCGCGTCCTCCGTGGACCTGTCGACGACACCGCGAGTCGCCGAGTGGCTGAAGGAGTACGAGGCGAAGCCCGACCGCTTCGGCCCGGACGCCGCCCGGCTCAACGAGGAGCCGAAGGTGGACAACGACCTGTATGTCCGCGATTACGACAAATGCATCCTTTGCTACAAGTGCGTGGACGCGTGCGGCGACCAATGGCAGAACAGCTTCGCGATCTCGGTCGCCGGGCGTGGTTTCGACGCCCGGATCGCCGTGGAGCACGACGGGCCGCTGACCGAGTCGGCGTGCGTGTACTGCGGGAACTGCATCGAGGTGTGCCCCACGGGCGCGCTGTCCTTCAAGTCCGAGTTCGACATGCGGGCGGAGGGTACCTGGGACGAGTCGCGGCAGACGGAGACGACCACGGTGTGCGCGTACTGCGGAGTGGGCTGCAACCTGACGCTGCACGTACAGGACAATGAGATCGTGAAGGTCACCTCGCCGCACGACAACCCGGTGACCCACGGCAACCTCTGCATCAAGGGCCGCTTCGGCTACCAGCACGTACAGAACCGGGGCTGATCAGGACTATGGGACGAGTCACCGAACGACGCAAGGTGATCCGGATACGGGACGGGGCGGTCTCCAGCCGCCCGGACACACTCGTGGCGGAGGAACCCCTGGAGATCCGGCTGAACGGCAAGCCGCTGGCGATCACCATGCGCACCCCGGGCGACGACTTCGCCCTGGCGGCCGGCTTCCTGGTGAGCGAGGGCGTGCTGGGCGGGCAGCGGGACCTGCGGAACATCGTGTACTGCGCCGGTGCGACGGTCGACGGCTCGAACACGTACAACGTGGTCGACGTGCAGACGGCTCCGGACGTGGTGATCCCCGACATCACCCTGGAGCGGAACGTCTACACGACGTCCTCCTGCGGTCTGTGCGGCAAGGCGTCCCTGGACGCGGTGCGCACGACGGCCCGCTGGCCCGTCGCCGACACTCCCCCGGTCCGGGTCTCCCCGGAGCTGCTCTCGAGCCTGCCCGACCGGCTGCGCGCCGCCCAGCGGGTGTTCGACCGGACCGGGGGCCTGCACGCGGCGGCCCTCTTCTCGGAGGACGGTGAACTGCTGGACGTCCGGGAGGACGTGGGCCGGCACAACGCCGTCGACAAGCTGGTCGGCCGCGCGCTGCAGAACGGTGACCTGCCGCTGTCCCGGACGGTCCTGCTCGTCTCGGGGCGAGCCTCCTTCGAGCTGGCGCAGAAGGCCGTGATGGCCGGGATCCCCCTGCTGGCGGCGGTGTCCGCGCCGTCCTCGCTGGCGGTGGACCTGGCCGCCGAGACGGGCCTGACCCTGGTGGGTTTCCTGCGGGGCACCTCCATGAACGTGTACGCGGGTGAGGACCGCATCGCCCTGCGGGCGGCGGCCGTCCAGGGCTGAGCAGTCCTCCGCGCGACACGGCGGCGGGGCCCCGGCCGGCGGGGAGCGCCCCCTGCGCCGCAGGGGCCCCGTCTCGACCTCCGGTCCGCGAGGGCCGTCAGTCCCCCGTGCCGGATATCCGTCGCAGCATTCCCATGAACTGCTCCCGCTCCGCCGCCGACAGCGGGGCGAGCAGTTCGTCGTTGGCGGCGCGGGCCGCCTTCTCGCAGCGTTTCAGCAGCCGGGCGCCCGCCCCGGTGAGGGACACGGCGTTCTTGCGGCGGTCCCTCGGGTCCGGCTCGCGCACCACCAGGCCCGCCGCCTGCAGGTCGTTGAGGATGCCGACCAGGTCCTTGGGGTCCAGCCGGACCCCGCGGCCGAGGTCGGCCTGGGCGACGGGGCCGAGATCACGGACGGCGGACAGCACCACGTGGTGCCACATCCGCATGTCCTGCTCGGCCAGCGCATCGGCCACCAGGGCCCGGCCGCGGGCGGCGGCGCGGCCGAGCAGCCAGCTGGGCAGGGAGCGGATCGCGGGGAGGGGGGCTTCCGGCATGGCCGCAGCCTAACCAAGAATTCATTGGTCTTCCCTATGACCCTCCTATACCGTTGGGGATCCCAACGAATTCATCGGGGTTCCCCACGATGTCCGGAGGTGCGATGCGTCGCGTCCGCTACGAATCCCGAGGCGGCCCCCTGTTCCTGGAGGAGGCGCCGGTCCCCGCGCCCGGCCCTGGGGAGCTGCTCGTGCGCACGGAGGCGATCGGCGTCACCCTCCCGGTCGTCCGCAAGGTCACCGAGGCGACCGAACCGATTCCGCTCGGCGGCGAGATCGCCGGGGAGGTCATGGCCGCGGGCGAGGGCGTCACCCGCTTCGGCACCGGCGACCGCGTGACAGGGCTCTGCTTCGGCCATGGCTACGCCGACTTCGCACTCCTGCACGAGGCCATGGCCTCCCCGGTGCCGGCGGACGCCCGGGCCGTCGACGCGGTCGCCCTGGTCCGCAGCGGCCTGGTCGCCCTCGGTGCCCTGGAGGCGGCACGGCCCGAGCCGGGCGAAGCGGCCCTGGTCACCGCAGCGGCGAGCGGTGTCGGCCACCTGGCCGTGCAGCTGGCCCGGACCCGGGGCGCCGGCCGGGTCGTGGGGGCCGTCTCCGACCCGGCCAAGGCCGGCTTCGTGCGCGATCTTGGCGCCGACCATGTCGTCGCGTACGGCGACGACGGCTGGGGCACCTTGGTCGACTACGCCCTGGACGCCGTCGGCGGTGCGCTGCTCACCCCGGCCCTCGCCGCGCTCGCCCCGGGAGGACGGCTGGTGGCGTACAGCTCGGGCGGCGGCACCGTCGAGGCGTACGACCTGCTGGTGGGCGCCAAGTCGGTGATCGGGTTCCAGATGGCCCGCATCGCCCGCGGGAACCCGGAGCTGTACGAGCGGTGGCGCCGGGAACTGTGGCGGCTGTTCGCCGCGGGCGAGATCGAGCCCGCCGTGCACGGGGAGTTCGCCCTGGCGGACGCGGCGAAGGCACACGAGGTGATCGAGACGCGCGCCAACCTCGGCAAGGTCGTCCTGATCCCCTGACGCACGCTTCTTGTGGGGGGTCCGTGAGTCCAAGTACCGTCTGTGGCCCCACACATGGGACGTGGGATGTCCGGTTGTCCGCACTTCCGCCGCCCGGATGTCCGCGCCCATGCCTCGGTGGTCCAGCCGACAGACGCATGAAGGGCAGGTCGCACCATGCCGTCAAGTCTTCGCACCCGTCTGAGATCCACCCTGAGATCCCCCCTGACAGCCGTTCTCACCGCCGCGGCACTGCTCGCGCCCACCGCCCCGGGCGGCGCTCAACCCGTCGCCGCCTTACCGGAGTTCGAGCAACAGGTGCTCTTCAAGGCATCCCAGGACTCCGGTTACGCCTGTTTCCGCATCCCGGCGATCGTGCGGACCACGGCCGGCACGCTGCTCGCCTTCGCCGAGGGCCGCGTCCTCAACTGCGGTGACGCGGCCGACATCGACCTCGTCGTGAAGCGCTCCACCGACGGCGGCCGCACCTGGGGACCGCTTCAGGTCGTCAACGAGGGCGCCGGCGACACACACGGCAACCCGGCGCCCCTGGTGGACCGCAGAACCGGCCGGATCCTGCTCGCCGAGACGTACAACACCGGCCGTACGGACTCCGGCAGCTGCACGATCCCCTGCGATCGCACCCCGCATCTCCAGTACAGCGACGACGACGGCCGCACCTGGTCCGAGCCGCGCGACCTGAGCGCCGAGATCCTGCCCGAGCAGTGGAACTCCTGGTACGCCACCGGGCCCGTGCACGGCATCCAGCTCACCCGCGGCAAGCACGCCGGGCGGCTGGTGTTCGGCGTCAACACCGAGACATGGGACGGCAGCCGGGTCAGCGCGAACCACGCCGCGCTCATCGTCAGCGACGACGGCGGCGACCACTGGCGGGTCGGCGCCACCGACTCCTGGCCCATAGCTCAGGACGGCACGTTCCGGCAGAAGCCGTCCGAGGTGACGCTCACCGAACGCGCCGACGGCGCGATCCTGGTCAGCGGCCGGGAACAGGACGGAACCGACCTGGGCCACCGCGCGCAGACCCTCAGCCGGGACGGCGGCGACAGCTTCGCCACGCCCTTCCGCGGTCTACCGGAGCTCTACACCCCGCAGGTCCAGGGCGCGACCCTGCGCCTCGGCGGGCGGATCCTGCTGTCCGCCCCGGCCGACCCCGACCGCCGCCGGACGATGATGGTCCGCTCCTCCTACGACGGCGGGCGCACCTGGGACAGCGTGGACCGGGGCACCGTCGTCACCACGGACTGGTCCGGCTACTCCGACATGGCGGCGGTCGACTCCTCGACGGTGGGCCTGCTGTACGAGGGCGGCGCGGTCGACGCCCGCGACGAGATCCGCTTCGCCCGTTTCACCGAGGACTGGCTGAAGCCGCGCCGCGGCCGCGACCCGACCACCCGCGACGCCGCGCCGGGCGCCGAGCCGGCGGCCGTGCTCGGCGGGGCCCTGCGGACGGCCGGCGTGCACGGTAGTGCGCTGTCCTTCGACGGCGGCGACGACGCCGTACGCCTGCCGTACCGCTCCCGGCTCCCGCTCGGCGAGGGCGACTTCACGGCCTCGCTCTTCTTCCGCTACACGGCCACGACCGGCGAACAGCCCTTCCTGTGGATGGGCGGCATCGGCACCACCCAGCCCCAGATCTGGCTGCGCGGGGAGCCGGCGAGCGACCGGGTCCGCGCGCTGATCACCACCCGGTCTGGCGCGACGACCGTGCGGACGGCCTCGGTGTCGACCGCCGGCGCCCACAACGACGGCCGCTGGCACCACCTGGCCCTGCGCCGGGGCGGCGGGAACCTGACCCTGTTCCTCGACGGTTCGCCCCTCAGCACCCCGGACGTGCCGGGCTCGGTCAGCCGTAACTCCCCGTTCGGTGTGCACATCGGCCAGCGCATGGACAGCCGGGCGTTCCTCACGGGCGCGGTCGACGACGTCCGCGTCTGGGACCGGGCCCTCTCCGACGAGGAGTTGGCTTCCGGCGCCACGGGAGCGGCGGCCCGCGGGACGGTGCTGTGGCTGCCCATGGACCAGGTGAGCGGCAGCAACTAACGTCACGGAGCGTGCCCGACGACGCAGAGGCAACACGAGCACGAGCACGACAGCGCACCGGGACCGGGATCGGCATGCTGCTGGTCCTGGTTCTGGGGGCCGCGCTGCTGATCGCCCTGCCGGAGGACGAGAGTCCGGACGACGACGGCACCTGCCCGGCCCGCACGGTCCGCTCCTGGCAGGCGGACGACGGTCTCACCGCCGAGTTCGCCCGCTACGGCGACGACGCGAGCCGCGCCGACGACTGGACCGGCGGTGACGGCACGCACTCGGTGCGGTTACCGGACGGCCGGGTGCTGTGGTTGTTCTCGGACACCTACCTGGGCCGGGTGTACGGGCCGCCCAACCCGGCCGGCGAGTCCCACGCCTGGCGGGACACCACCGCGCCGCTGGTGCGCAACTCGGCGGTGCTGATGCGCGACGGCCGGCTGGAGACGACCCTGCCCGCCCCGCTCTTCGCCGACCCGGCGCCGAACCGGTGGCGCTGGCCGGTCGCCGCCCGGGTCGAACCCCGCTCCCCCGGCTCCTCCGAGCAGGTCGTCCGGGTCCTGCTGTGGGTGCGCACGGCCGGCCAGGCCCCGTGGATCTACGGCGTGCCCACGGCCACCGAGGTCGCCACCCTGACCCTGCCCGGCCTCCGCCTGGAGTCGATCGTCGAGGTCCTCGGCCAGCAGTCGGTCCCCGACCCGTCCCGGCGGGTGCTGTTCGGCACGACGCTGGTCGGGGAGGACGGCTGGACGTACGTCTTCGGCGGCGACGACGGCCGGGCCGCCTCCCGTCCCGCCTCGCACGCGTACGCGGCCCGGGTGCCGGAGGGCAGGCTCGCCGACCCGGCGGCCTGGCAGTACTGGAGCGGCTCGGCGTGGGTGCCGGGCGCCCGTCCCCGGCCGGTGCTCGGGGACGGGCGGAGCCGGGGCGTGGGCAGCGCGTTCTCGGTCGTCCGGGACGACGGGACGTACGTGCTGTTCACCATGGCCACGGGCACGAAGGGGCTGACCACCGTGGCGTCGTACTGGGCGTGCTCCCCGGCCGGGCCGTGGCACGGGCCGGCGAAGGAGTTCAGCCCGTCGCTGCCGCAGGGGCAGGTGGCCGCGTACAACCCGCAGGCCCACCCGGTGCTGAGCGGCGACGGGCGTCTCGTCCTGAGCTACGACGTCAACTGGCTGGAAACGACGGGGGCCGCGGCCCAGCTCAGCCGGAACGTGTCCCTGTACCGACCGCGGTTCGTGACGCTGCGGCTGGCTCCGGAGCCGTGACCTCCGCCGCCGGGTCGTGCGAACGGCGCTTGGCGATCACGGCGCAGACCATCAGCTGCATCTGGTGGAAGAGCATCAGCGGCAGCACGGCCAGCGAGGCGTGCGCGCCGAACAGGACGCTCGCCATGGGCAGTCCGGCGGCCAGTGACTTCTTCGAACCGGCGAACTGCAGGACGATCCGGTCCTCCCGGGCGAAGCCCAGCGCCTTGCCGCCGTACCAGGTCAGCAGCAGCATCACGGCGAGGACGACGGCCTCGACGGCGAGCAGTCCGCCCAGCCGGACGGGGCTGACCTGGTGCCAGATGCCCTGGACCATGCCCTGGCTGAACGCGGTGTAGACGACGAGCAGGATCGAGCCGCGGTCCACCAGCCCGAGGACCTTCTTGTGCCGGGTGACGAAGCCGCCTATCCAGCGGCGCAGCAGCTGCCCGGCGAGAAACGGCACGAGCAGTTGCAGCACGATCTTCAGCAGCGAGTCGGCGGAGAACCCGCCGCCGCTGCCGCCGAGCAGCGAGGCCGCGAGCAGCGGGGTGGCGATGATGCCGACGAGCGAGGAGAAGGAGCCCGCGCAGATCGCGGCGGGCACGTTGCCGCGCGCCATCGAGGTGAAGGCGATCGACGACTGGACGGTGGACGGGACGAGCGTGAGGAAGAGCAGGCCCTGGTAGAGCGGGTCGGTGAGGATCACCGGCACCAGCCCGCGGGCTGCGAGACCGAGCAGCGGGAAGGCGACGAACGTGGCGGCCAGGACCGTGACGTGGAGCCGCCAGTGCCGCAGGCCGTCCAGCGCCTCGCGGGTGGAGAGCCGGGCTCCGTAGAGGAAGAACAGGAAGGCGATCGCCGCCGTGGAGGCCCCGGACGCGACGTCGGCGGCCGACCCGCGGGCCGGGAACAGCGCGGCGACGCCCACGGTCGCCAGCAGGAGAAGGATGAACGGGTCGATCGGCATCCGGCGCGGCCGGCGCAGGCGTTTCACGGTGCTCCACTTGCTCGGTACTTACAGGTGCTGCGGGGCCGGGGCGGCCCCCTTCCATCCTGCTCCTCGACCCGGCGATCGGGAATCCCGTATACCGCTCTCACTGCTATCGCGTTTCATGATGGCGGCGCTAACCTGGTGCCATGTACGACCCCTCCCATCTGCGCACCTTCCTGTCGGTGGCGCAGACGCTGAGCTTCACGCAGGCCGCGCGGCGGCTCGGGCTGCGGCAGTCCACGGTCAGCCAGCACGTACGGCGGCTGGAGGACGCCACCGGCCGGACGCTGTTCAGCCGGGACACGCACTCGGTGGAGCTGACGGAGGACGGCGAGGCCATGCTCGGCTTCGCCCGCCGGATCCTGGAGGTGCACGAGCAGGCGGCGGCGTTCTTCACGGGCACCCGGCTGCGCGGCCGGCTGCGGTTCGGCGCCTCGGAGGACTTCGTGCTGACCAGGCTGCCCGAGATCCTCGAGGGCTTCCGGCACGAGCACCCGGAGGTCGACCTGGAGCTGACGGTCGAGCTGTCGGGCACGCTGCACGAGCAGCTGACCGCCGGGAAGCTGGACCTCGTCCTCGCCAAGCGGCGGCCCGAGGACCCGCGGGGCGAGCTGGTCCGGCACGACAGGCTGGTGTGGATCGGCGCGGAACGCCTCCGGCTCGACCCGGACCGCCCGGTGCCGCTCATCGTCTATCCGCCCCCGGGCATCACCCGCGCGCTCGCCCTGGAGGCGCTGGAGCGGCAGGGCCGTGAGTGGCGGGTGGTGTGCACCAGCGGCAGCCTCAACGGTCTGGTCGCCGCCGCCCGGGCCGGTCTCGGCGTGATGGCCCACTCCCGCGGCCTCATCCCGCCGGGGCTGGTCCGGGTCCCGGACCGCGCCGGTCTGCCGGAGCTGGGGCAGGTCGACTTCGTCGTGGTGCACGGCCGGCGACGCCCCTCCGCGCAGGGCGCGGCGGACGCCCTGGCGGCGGCCATCCTGGCCGGTGGCGACCGGCTGCACCGCAGCTCGCCCAAGGGCCTGTGACAACCGGAGTGACGGAATCCGCTGCCGTCACGCTGACAGAAGAGGCCCCCCTTTCGGGGCGCTCCGCGGCGTGCCTGGAGTCGTACAGATTCGGTGGAGATTACGGCACCGAAACTTACTCAACCGTCAGGATCCTGTCCGACCCTTCCCCATGTGAGCGCTTTTTCCCCCACTGACCAGCACCGACAAGCGCCGCTCAGCTTCGGACCCCCTCCCGCACCCTGGCCCCGTGGGGTAGCTTTCACCGCGCTGTGCGGAGCGTCACTCAACAAAAGCGCTGAGGAGCGGGGAGCGGGGTTTGCGCGAGTTTTCCAACCCTCCGTTGGCGTTGGCACCTGCGGTGGGCGGTCTGGCCGACGTGGTCTTCCAGCATGCCCAGGAAGACCCGTTGCACATCGCACTGGGCCGCAAGGACGAGACGGGCCACTGGCGGGACGTGACCGCCGCCGAGTTCCGTGACGAGGTCCTCGCCCTGGCGAAGGGTCTGCTGGCGAGCGGCATCCGGTTCGGCGACCGGGTCGCGATCATGTCCCGGACGCGGTATGAGTGGACGCTCTTCGACTACGCGCTGTGGACCATCGGCGCCCAGGTCGTGCCGGTGTACCCGACCTCCTCGGCCGAGCAGTGCTTCTGGATGCTGTACGACGCCGAGGTGACGGCCGCGATCGTGGAGCACGAGGACCACGCGATGACGATCGCCACGGTCATCGACCGGCTGCCGCAGCTGCGCCGCCTGTGGCAGCTCGACTCGGGCGCCCTGCACGAGCTGTACGACGCCGGCGCCCATCTCGACGACGAGGTGGTGCACCGCCACCGGCAGGCCGTCACCCCCGACTCTGTCGCCACGATCATCTACACCTCGGGCACCACGGGCCGCCCCAAGGGCTGTGTCATCTCGCACGGCAACTTCATGTACGAGGCGGACACCGTCATCGAGCGCTGGGAGCCGGTGTTCCACTCCAAGCGGGGCGACGAGGCCGCCACCCTGCTGTTCCTGCCGCTCGCCCACGTCTTCGGGCGGATGGTCCAGGTCGCGGCGATACGCGGCGGGGTGAAGTTCGGCCACCAGCCGCAGCTGAACGCGGCCGCCCTGCTGCCCGACCTCGCCGCGTTCAAGCCGACGTTCTTCCTGGCCGTGCCGTACATCTTCGAGAAGGTGTTCAACGCGGCCCGCCGCAAGGCCGAGAAGGAAGGGCGCTCCGGCCCCTTCGAGAAGGCCGTGGACATCGCCATCAAGTACGCGGACGCGATCGAGGCGAAGGCCTGGGGCATCGGCCCCGGCCCCTCCGCCGGCCTGCGCATGCAGCACCAGCTGTTCGACAAGCTCGTCTACACCAAGATCCGCGCCGCGATGGGCGGCCGCATCCGGCACGCCATGTCGGGTGGGTCGGCGATGGACCGGCGGCTCGGGCTGTTCTTCGCCGGGGCGGGCGTCCACATCTACGAGGGGTACGGCCTGACGGAGTCCACGGCCGCCGCGACCGCCAATCCGCCCGGGCGCACCCGGTTCGGCACGGTCGGCCAGCCCATCCCGGGCATGACCGTGCACCTCGCGGACGACGGCGAGATCTGGCTGCACGGGCAGAACGTCTTCCAGGGCTACCTCAACAACCAGAAGGCCACCGACGCGACCCTGCACGACGGCTGGCTGGCCACCGGGGACCTCGGCTCGCTCGACGAGGACGGCTACCTCACCATCACCGGCCGCAAGAAGGAGATCCTGGTCACATCCGGCGGCAAGAGCGTTTCCCCCGGCGTACTGGAGGAACGTGTCCGTGACCATCCCCTGGTCAACCAGTGCATCGTCGTCGGCAACGACCGCCCTTACATCGCCGCGCTGGTGACCCTGGACCAGGAAGCCGTGGAGCACTGGCTGGCGATGCGGGGCAAGCCGCGGCTGTCGCCGGTCGAGCTGGTACGCGACGCGGATCTGGAGACGGAGGTGCGGCGCGCGGTGGTCGCCGCCAACACCCTCGTCTCGCAGGCCGAGTCGATCCGCACCTTCCGCATCCTGGCCCAGCCGTTCACCGAGGAGCACGGGTTGCTGACCCCGTCCCTGAAACTGAAGCGCAGGGCGATCGAAAAGGCGTACGAGAACGAGGTCGAGGCGCTGTACCGGGCGTGAAAGCCAGGTAACAGGGGATTTGTACGTCTGAATTCTCCCGTCAGGAATGCATCACGGCTCGTGATCGTTGACGATGGGAGCACACCTGACCACAAACCGAAGGATCGAGAGCTCGTGAGCAAGGTCCCCCCGATCACCCTGAACAACGGCGTCGAGATGCCCCAGCTGGGCTTCGGTGTCTGGCAGGTGCCGGACGACGAGGCCGAGTCCGCCGTGGCGACGGCGCTGGAGGCCGGGTACCGCAGCATCGACACAGCGGCGATCTACGGCAACGAGGAGGGCACCGGCAAGGCCATCGCCGCGTCCGGCCTCCCCCGCGACGAGCTCTTCGTCACCACCAAGCTCTGGAACGCCGACCAGGGGTACGACTCCACGCTGCGCGCCTTCGACACGTCGCTGGAGAAGCTCGGCCTGGACTTCGTCGACCTGTACCTGATCCACTGGCCGACGCCGGAACGAGGTCTTTACGTCGACACGTACAAGGCGTTCGAGAAGCTGCACGCCGACGGCCGGATCCGGGCCATCGGTGTCTCCAACTTCCTTCCCGAGCACCTGGAGCGGCTGATCGGCGAGACGTCGGTCATCCCGGCCGTGAACCAGATCGAGCTGCACCCGCACCTCCAGCAGAGCGCCGCCCGTGAGTACCACGCGGAGCAGGGCATCGCCACGGAGGCCTGGTCGCCACTGGGCCAGGGCAAGGGCCTGCTGGAGGTCCCGGCGATCGTGGCCATCGCGCAGAAGCACAACCGCACCCCTGCTCAGGTCGTGCTGCGCTGGCACATCCAGCTGGGCAACGTGGTGATCCCGAAGTCCGTGACGCCGTCCCGGATCAAGGAGAACATCGAGGTCTTCGACTTCAGCCTGGACACGGAGGACCTCGCGGCCATCAGCGCCCTCAACGAGGACCGCCGCCTGGGCCCGGACCCGGCGGAGTTCAACGGCGCGTAAGGCTTCCAGACTGCCCGCGGCTACGTCGCCCCACACGGCCGCACAGCTGCGGGCGGTCCTCACCTCCGCGCCGGCGTCAGACCGCCCGCACGGCCGTGTGCACGGTGTGGGCCTCCAGGACGAACAGGTCCGGGCGACGGTGCACACTCGCCGCGTCGTCGGGGTCGAGAAGCCGGTCGAGGGTCGCGAGGTCCTCGGGATCGAACCCGTCCGGGATCCTCTCGCGCATGTGCGTCAGGGACGCGGCGACATAGGCGCGGGCCCGGTCCGGGACGGGTGCGGGGAGGTCCAGGAGGAAGCTGTGCGTCCTGGCCGGCTTCAGCCCCACCGCGGCCAGCAGGCCCGGCCAGTTCTCCGTCTCCGCCACATGCCCCGGCAGTTCGTGCCGCATCCGCGTGAACCACTCCGCCTCCAGCGCGTCGAACCTGGCCTGGAGACCGGGCCGCCCGATGCCGATGTCGCGGGGCAGGAACCGCCGGGGCAGTCCGCCCTCCACGAGGGCGAGGGTCCCGCCGGGCGCCAGCCTGGCCGCGAAGGCGGCGAGCGCGGCCCGCTGGTCACCGAGGTGATGCAGGCTGCGGCTCGCCCAGAGCAGATCGGCAGGGTAGTCCAATTCGTCGAGTACGCCCGGTAGTTCACCGGCGATCGTGCTGAAGCGGTCGGCGACGCCCTGCCGCTCGGCCCGCGCCCGGGCCCGCTCCAGCAGCGGCTCGGAGCCGTCCACCGCCACGACCCGCGCGCCCGGGAACGTCTCGGCGAACAGACACGACACGACGCCCGGCCCGCTGCCCGCGTCGACGATCAGCCCCGGCTCGGTCACCTCCTGCGCCAGCCAGCCCAATGCCCGTTCGTACAGGGGCGCGAACAGCTCCGCCTGGGACTCCAGCAGCGGGCCCATCTCGGCCCAGTCGAGGTCCGTGTGGTCGTGATGGTGGCCGGAGTGGTGGCCCTGGCCGTGGTCGTGGCCTTCGTGGTCGTGGTCGTGCGCCATGGTGGTCAGCCTCTCGCTCGGATGCCGTCAGCCTGCGCCGACGCACCGGGAAAGAGCCACAGCTGTTGCCGCTCCCGCAAAATCCGCCGGAGCCGAAGCCCCGGCGGATCCCGTGGGGACGGTGTGTCAGCCGCTCAGGACAGCGGCGGGTACGCGTTCTGCATCAGCTGCCGGAACTGGGCGGAGAACCAGTGCCCGGACAGCGGCGCGTCCGGCAGCGCACCGGACATGTTGTTGTTGTTGCGCGGGTTGCCCGTGTAGGTCGGGTCGCACATCCGGTCGAAGCCCTTGCCCTCGTCGTTCGCGATCTCCTTGCTCGCCCCGTCGGACTCGCCCGGCGGCTTCATCCACACGTACGCGTCGATCCCGGCAGCCGGGTTGGCCCGCGGGCGCTCACCCAGGCCGGCTCCGGACTGGTTGCACCAGTTGCCGACGTGGATACGGCGGTCGTAGCGGCCGCCGTCGACGTAGGTGTCGACGGAGGTCTGCGCACCCGGGCCGCTGGGCCGGGCGGTGCCGCCCCAGCCGTTGCGCGAGGTGTCGATCAGCATGCCGATGCTCGACGGGAAGCCGGCCGAGACCAGCTGGTTGCGGAAGCCCTGCGCGAAGGACTGCTCGTCGGTGTAGCGGTTCCAGTCGACCCACTTCGACTCGCGGACGGACTTGCCGGCCACGTTGTCGTTGATGGAGAAGTTGTTCTCCTTCAGGGCGCTGTAGTTCGCCGTGTTGGTGATGAAGCCGTGGACGTCGTTGACCGTCGCGCCCTCGGCGGTGGCCGCCTCCTTGAACAGGGTCGCGGAGGCACCGAAGTTGTCGTCCCAGCCGATCCAGCCGTGGTGGCCGGCATCGACGTAGTTGTAGACGTTCGGCACGTCACCGAGCTTGTTCAGCGCGTAGCCGACACCCTTGACGTAGTTGCCGTTGGCCTTCATCACGTCGCACTGCGGGGTGGCCGTCGGGCGGCTGCCGGTGTTGGTGACGAGGTTGGGCAGCGAGTCGATCTCGACGGTGGTGACGATCCGCAGCGAGGCGTACTTCGAGTCGGCGAGGATCGCCTTGATCGGGTCGATGTACTGCGTCTTGTACTTGTCGATCTCCGTCGGGCCGAGCTCGCCGTTGGAGGCGAGGGCGGCACAGTCACGGCCGGGCAGGTTGTAGATGACGAGCTGGACGACGAGTTCGCCGGAGCCCTTCTGGCGCAGCGCCTCGTCGAGGTGGGCGCGCAGGCCCATCTTGCCGCCCGCACCGTTGATCGCGGCGATCCGGTCCAGCCAGACGCCGGTCGGCTGGTTGGAGACGCGGCTGCCGCCCGGCTCGGCGGCGGCCTTGGCGGACCACTCCGGGTTCACGTACACCTTGGCGCCGGCGTAGGGGTTGTCGACCCGGTTGGAAGGGCCGCCGGGGTCCGGTGGGTCGGTCGGTCCCGGGTTGCCTCCGTCGTCGACGTTGCAGGTCACGCCGTCGAGGGTGAAGGTGGCCGGCACGGCGTTGCTGCCGCTGTAGCTGCCCTGGAAGCCGAAGCTGACCGAACCACCGGTCGCGAGCTGGGCGTTGTAGCTCTCGTTGGCCGCGGTGACGGTGGCGCCGCTCTGACCGATCTTGGCGTTCCAGCCGCTGGTGACCTTCTGGTCGCCGGCGTAGGACCACTTCAGCGCCCAGGACGACTTGGCTGCGCTGTTGTTGGTGATGGTCACGGCGGCGGTGAAGCCGGTGCTCCACTGGTTCTGGATCTTGTAGTCGACGGTGCAGGGGACGGCGGCGGTGCCGACGCCTCCCGGGTCGACGGCGAACGCGGTGCCGGTGGCTCCGGCGACCAGGGCCATGGCGGCCAGTAACGCTGTTCTCGTGCGGCTCATGAGTGCGGGAATCCCTTTCGGTCGTGGGGGTGTCAGCCGTTCGGGACGTGCTCCGACAAGGACATGAGGAACTCGGCACCGGCACTCGCGCAGCCGGGACGACCGCGCTGGGGGCGGCTCCAAGTACTGAACGCGAGGGGGTGTCGCATGAGCGACTCCTTGCAGGTCGGGCATGCCGTGATGGTCGTGCCGACTGATGGAACCGCTCCCACTGGTGTCAAGGAAGGTAGCGGCAAGTGTCGGCAAAGAACAGGGGAGTCGCTGACTTTCGCTCAACACACGGTGTCGAATCTTTTCGACTCTTCAAGGGCCTTGACCGATACCTGACCCGTCCTCACCATGGGAGCGCTCCCACTGGTTCAAGCCTTGACTTCTCCGAGCCGCAAGGAGGAACCAGCACCATGCATCCCCCACCCCGGAGACGGGGAGCGCTGCGGCGTCTGTGGACCGCCGCACTCGCCGCTCTCACGCTTCCGTTGACGATGCTCTCCTCAGGGTCGACTCCCGCGCAGGCGGCGGCACTCCAGTGCAGTGTCGATTACAAGACGAACGACTGGGGCTCCGGCTTCACCGCGGATCTGACCCTCACCAACCGCGGCACGGACGCCATCGACGGCTGGACGCTGACGTACGCCTACTCCGGCAACCAGAAGCTGGGGAACGGCTGGAACGGCACCTGGTCGCAGTCCGGCCAGACCGTCACCGTGAAGAACGCCCCCCACAACGCACGGGTCGCCGCGGGCGCCGCCGTCTCCACCGGCGCCCAGTTCACCTACAGCGGCAGCAACGCCGCACCGGCCTCGTTCTCGGTCAACGGCACGGTCTGCGCCGGCGCGCACCAGCCGCCGATCACCGTGCTGACCAGCCCGGCCGCGGGCGCCGTCTACACCCAGGGCGCGGCGGTCCCGCTGGCGGCCACCGCCGCCGCCGCGGACAACGCCACCATCAGCAAGGTGGAGTTCTACGACGACACCAAGCTGCTGGGCACCGACACCAGCGCGCCCTACGCGCTGTCCGTCTCCGACCTGGCCGTCGGCAGTCACTCCCTGGTGGCGAAGGCCTACGACAGCATGGGCGCCTCGGCCGACTCCACCCCGGTCGGCATCACGGTCACGTCCGGACCCACCGTCGTCGCCTCACCGCTCCAACTGGGCGTCCAGTCCGGCAAGTCCGGTACGTACGAGGTGAAGCTGTCCAAGCAGCCGGCGTCCAACGTGACGGTGACCTCGGCCCGCGCGAGCGGCAACTCGGGCCTGTCGGTCTCGGCCGGCGGCTCGCTCACCTTCACCCCGCAGAACTGGAACACCGCGCAGAAGGTGACCGTCGCGGCCGCGGCATCGGGTACGGGTTCCGCCGTCTTCGAGTCGACGGCACCGGGGCACGCCAAGGCCTCGGTCACCGTCACCCAGCTGGCGGCGGCGAAGGACTACGACGCCCGCTTCCTGGAGCTGTACGGGAAGATCACCAACCCGGCCAACGGCTACTTCTCCCCCGAGGGCATCCCTTACCACTCGGTCGAGACGCTGATCGTCGAGGCCCCGGACCACGGCCACGAGACGACCTCGGAGGCGTACAGCTACCTCCTGTGGCTCCAGGCCATGTACGGCAAGGTGACCGGCGACTGGTCCAAGTTCAACGGCGCGTGGGGCCTCATGGAGAAGTACATGATCCCCACCCACGCCGACCAGCCGACCAACTCCTTCTACAACGCCTCCAAGCCGGCGACCTACGCGCCCGAGCTGGACACCCCCGACGAGTACCCGGCCAAGCTCGACACCGGCGTCTCGGTCGGCCGGGATCCGATCGCGGCCGAGCTGAAGAGCGCGTACGGCACGGACGACGTGTACGGCATGCACTGGCTCCAGGACGTCGACAACGTGTACGGCTACGGCAACGCGCCCGGCAAGTGCGAGGCGGGTCCCTCGGACACCGGCCCGTCGTACATCAACACCTTCCAGCGCGGCTCGCAGGAGTCCGTGTGGGAGACGGTGCCGCAGCCGACCTGTGACGCCTTCAAGTACGGCGGCAAGAACGGCTATCTGGACCTGTTCACCGGTGACGCCTCCTACGCCAAGCAGTGGAAGTTCACCAACGCCCCGGACGCCGACGCCCGGGCCGTGCAGGCCGCCTACTGGGCGGACCTGTGGGCGAAGGAACAGGGCAAGGGCGGGGACGTCTCCGCGACGGTCGCCAAGGCGGCCAAGATGGGCGACTACCTGCGCTACTCCATGTACGACAAGTACTTCAAGAAGGTCGGCAACTGCGTCGGTCCCTCGGCCTGCCCGGCGGGCACCGGCAAGGACGCCTCGTTCTACCTGATGTCCTGGTATTACGCCTGGGGCGGCGCCACGGACACCAGTGCCGGCTGGGCCTGGCGCATCGGCTCCAGCCACGCCCACGGCGGCTACCAGAACCCGCTGGCCGCGTACGCGCTCAGCAGCTACGCGCCCCTGAAGCCGAAGTCGGCGACGGGCGCGGCGGACTGGGCCAAGTCCCTCGACCGGCAGCTGGAGTTCTACCGCTGGCTGCAGTCGAACGAGGGTGCCATCGCGGGCGGTGCGACCAACAGCTGGGCGGGCCGGTACGCGACCCCGCCGGCCGGGAAGTCGACCTTCTACGGCATGTACTACGACGAGAAGCCGGTGTACCACGACCCGCCGTCCAACCAGTGGTTCGGCTTCCAGGCGTGGTCCATGGAGAGGGTCGCCGAGCTGTACCAGCAGACGGGGAACGCGCAGGCCAAGACGGTCCTCGACAAGTGGGTCGACTGGGCGCTGTCGAAGACCACGTTCAACCCGGATGGCACGTTCCGGATCCCGTCGACGCTGCAGTGGTCGGGGCAGCCCGACACCTGGAACGCGTCGAGCCCCGGCTCCAACAGCGGGCTGCACGTCACCGTCGCCGACTACACCAACGATGTCGGTGTGGCGGCCGCGTACGCCAAGACCCTGACGTACTACGCCGACCGCTCCGGTGACACGGAGGCCGCGGCGGCCGCGAAGAAGCTGCTCGACGGGATGTGGGACAACCACCAGGACACGCTCGGGATCGCCGTTCCGGAAAACCGGGCGGACTACAACCGGTTCGACGACAAGGTGTTCGTCCCGAGTGGCTGGACGGGGACGATGCCGAACGGTGACGCGATCAACTCGTCGTCGACGTTCGAGTCGATCCGGTCCTTCTACGAGGACGATCCCGCCTGGTCGAAGATCGAGAGTTATCTCGCGGGCGGGGCGGTTCCGTCGTTCACGTATCACCGGTTCTGGGCTCAGGCGGATATCGCCTTGGCCATGGGCTCGTACGCGGAGCTTCTCGAGTAGTCCCCGCCGGGCGCTCCGCGGGGGTGCGCGGTGTCTGCGGGCTGTATGTGGCTGGTCGCGCCCACGCGGCGGAGCCGCACATCGATGCAGCCCCGCGCCCCCAGGAAAGACAGGTGCGTCCGAAGCTCTGCGTGCTCGGCCCTGCACCTGACGCGGGGCCACCACGGCCGGGCGGCTCCACCCGCACAGGGGCCGCCCGGCTCTCGCACGTTCCCCCTCACGGAAGGAACCCCACCGTGCGAAGAACCAGCATTCTCACGGCCGTGCTGGCGCTGGCGGCCGGGCTGTTGTCGGGCGCCCCCAGCGCCCTGGCCGCCGATCCCCCGTCGACGAAGCTCGCCGCCGATACCTACACCTGGAAGAACGCCCGGATCGACGGGGGCGGGTTCGTGCCCGGCATCGTCTTCAGCCGGACCGAGAAGAACCTGGCCTACGCCCGCACCGACATCGGCGGTGCCTATCGCTGGCAGCAGTCGTCGAAGACCTGGACGCCGTTGCTGGACTCGGTCGGGTGGGACGACTGGGGCCACACGGGGGTCGTCAGTATCGCGTCCGACTCCGTCGATCCGAACCGGGTATACGCGGCGGTCGGTACGTACACCAACAGCTGGGATCCGAAGAACGGGGCCGTCATGCGCTCCGCCGACCGGGGTGCCACCTGGCAGAAGGCGAACCTGCCGTTCAAGCTGGGCGGCAACATGCCGGGGCGGGGCATGGGTGAGCGGCTGGCGATCGATCCGAACCGCAACAGCGTGCTGTATCTGGGCGCGCCCAGCGGCAAGGGGCTGTGGCGGTCGACGGACTCGGGGGTGACCTGGTCGCAGGTCACGAACTTCCCCAACGTCGGCAATTACGTGCAGGACCCGAGCGACACCAGCGGCTACGCGTCCGACAACCAGGGCATCGTCTGGGTGACCTTCGACGAGTCCACCGGCACCTCGGGCAACGCCACGAAGACGATCTACGTGGGGGTCGCCGACCAGGACAACGCCGTGTACCGCTCGACGGACGCGGGCGCGACCTGGCAGCGGCTGGCCGGCCAGCCCACCGGCCATCTCGCCCACAAGGGCGTCCTGGACGCGAAGAACGGCTATCTGTACCTCGCCTACAGCGACAAGGGCGGCCCCTACGACGGCGGCAAGGGCCGGCTGTGGCGGTACGCGACCGGGACCGGGACGTGGACGAACATCAGCCCGGTGGCGGAGGCCGACACGTTCTACGGCTTCAGCGGGCTGACGGTGGACCGGCAGAAGCCGGGCACGGTCATGGCGACCGCGTACAGCGCCTGGTGGCCGGACACGCAGATCTTCCGCTCCACGGACAGCGGCGCGACCTGGACCAAGGCCTGGGACTACACCTCGTACCCGAACCGTGAGAACCGCTACACGATGGACGTCTCGTCGTCGCCGTGGCTCACCTGGGGCGCGAACCCGCAACCGCCCGAGCAGACCCCGAAACTCGGGTGGATGACGGAGTCCCTGGAGATCGACCCGTTCGACTCCGCCCGCATGATGTACGGGACGGGCGCGACGATCTACGGCACCGAGAACCTCACGAACTGGGACAGCGGAGGGAAGTTCACCGTCAAACCGATGGTGCGGGGGCTGGAGGAGACGGCGGTCAACGACCTGGCCTCTCCCCCGTCGGGCGCCCCACTGCTGAGCGCGCTCGGCGATGTCGGCGGCTTCCGGCACACCGATCTCACCAAGGTGCCGTCGATGATGTTCACGCAGCCGAACTTCACGACGACCACGAGCCTGGACTTCGCCGAGTCGAACCCGAACACGTTCGTACGGGTCGGCGATCTCGACTCGGGCCCGCACATCGCGTTCTCGACGGACAACGGCGCCAACTGGTTCGCCGGGAGCGACCCCGCGGGCGTGAGCGGCGGCGGCACGGTCGCGGCGGCGGCCGACGGCAGCCGGTTCGTGTGGAGCCCGCAGGGCGCCGGAGTGCACCACACGACCGGCTTCGGCACGTCGTGGCAGGCGTCCGGGGGGATCCCCGCCGGGGCGATCGTCGAGTCGGATCGTGTCGACCCGAAGACCTTCTACGGCTTCAAGTCGGGGAAGTTCTACATCAGTACGGACGGCGGGGCGACCTTCAAGGAGTCACCGGCGACCGGGCTGCCCGGCGGTGACAGCGTCCGCTTCAAGGCGCTGCCCGGCGGGAAGGGCGACGTGTGGCTGGCGGGCGGCGCGAGCGACGGGGCGTACGGCCTGTGGCACTCGACGGACGGCGGCACGAGCTTCACGAAGCTGTCGAACGTCGAGCAGGCCGACACCGTCGGCTTCGGCAAGGCGGCACCCGGCGCCTCCTACCAGACCCTCTACACCAGCGCGAAGATCGGCGGCGTCCGCGGCATCTTCCGCTCCACGGACAAGGGCGCGAGCTGGACCCGCGTCAACGACGACGCCCACCGCTGGGGCTGGACGGGCGCGGCCATCACCGGCGACCCGAGGGTGTACGGCCGTGTCTATGTGTCGACGAACGGCCGTGGCGTCATCTACGGCGACAGCTCCGGCGGCGGGACGACGGACCCGGGTCCGGGCCCCGACCCGACACCGACCGGCGCCTGCAAGGTGACGTACAAGGTCACCAGCCAGTGGTCGGGCGGCTTCCAGGCGGACGTACAGGTCACCAACACGGGTACGAGTGCCTGGAGCGGCTGGTCACTGGGCTGGTCGTTCACGGACGGGCAGAAGGTGTCCCAGGCCTGGAACGCCGAGGTCGCGCAGTCGGGTTCGGCCGTGACGGCGAAGAACGTCGGCTGGAACACCGACGTGGCGGCCGGTGCGTCCGTGAGCTTCGGGTTCACGGGCAGCTCGTCGGGGACGGCCCATTCGAGACCGGCGTCGTTCAAGCTGGGTGACCAGACCTGTACGGTCACCTGAGCCGGCGTCGGAGGGCGCGTGCCGCTCACGGCACGCGCCCTTTCGCTACGGCGTGTAGACCGTCGGGCGCGGTGCGGCCGCCATCCCGTTCCCGATGAAGAAGCTCGGGTGCGGGGGCTGGTTGTACGCGGTGTTCTGCCACGCGAGGGCCGTGCGGTACTGCGTGTCGTGCAGCAGGGTGGTGATCTTCGTGCTGGTCTCGTACGGCGTGGAGTAGATCCGGAGCGCCGTGTTGTCGCTGGTGGGCCAGATGACCTCCTCGCGCCAGTCGCCGAGGACGTCCCCGGACAGGGACGGGGTCGCCTTGGTGCCGTTGTTGGAGTGGACGCCGGATCCGGTCAGCAGGCGGGTGTCGCCCGACGTGCCGTACTTGTCGATGCGGGTGCCGTCGAGGAGTTCACGGACGGGGTCGCCGTCCCACCAGGACAGGAAGTTGATGCTGGACGGCTCCCGGCCGAGGGAGGCGCCGGTCGCGGAGCGCAGCGTGGTGTCGCGGGCGGACCAGGCCTCCGCTCCGGGGCTGCCGGCGTAGATGTCGGCGGCGACTCCGCGGCCGTTGTCCCCGCCGGAGGCCGTCTGCCACAGGATCTGGCCGGTGCGCGCGTCGGCCATCCAGGAGCCCGGTGAGCCGCTGTTCTCCGAGACCTTGAAGTACTCCAGGCCCGCGCGGGACGGGTTGAGGTCGCCGACGTGGGCGGCGTCGCCGTGGCCCAGCTTCGTCGTCCAGAGGCCGCTGCCGTTGTCGTCGACGGCCATCGCACCGTAGACGATCTCGTCCTTGCCGTCGGCGTCGACGTCCGCGACGGACAGGCCGTGGTTGCCCTGGCCGTCGTAGCCCTTGCCGCTGTTGCTGGAGGAGTTGGTGTCGAAGGTCCAGCGGCGGGTGAAGGAGCCGTTCCGCCAGTCCCAGGCGGCGATCACCGTGCGGGTGTAGTAACCGCGGGCCATGATCAGGGAGGGTCGGGAGCCGTCCAGGTAGGCCGTGCCCGCGAGGAAGCGGTCGACGCGGTTGCCGTAGGAGTCGCCCCAGGAGGAGACGGTGCCGCGGGCCGGGACGTAGTCGACGCTCTGCATCGCCTTGCCCGTCCGGCCGTTGAACATGGTGAGGAACTCGGGGCCGGCGAGGACGTAGCCGCTGGAGTTCCGGTGGTCGGCCGAGGAGCTGCCGATGACGGCGCCGGTGCCGTCCGTCGTGCCGTCGGCGGTCTTCATGGCGACCTCGGCCTTGCCGTCGCCGTCGTAGTCGTACACCTGGAACTGCGTGTAGTGGGCGCCGGAGCGGATGTTGCGGCCCAGGTCGACACGCCACAGCCGGGTGCCGTCGAGCTTGACGCCGTCGACGATCGTGTTGCCGGTGTAGCCGGACTGGGAGTTGTCCTTGGCGTTGGTGGGCTGCCACTTCAGGACGAGGTCCAGGGCGCCGTCGCCGTCGAGGTCGCCGACGGAGGCGTCGTTGGCCTCGTAGGTGTACGCCACCCCGTCGGGGGTCGTGCCGCCGGCGGGCGGGGAGATCGGGACGTCCTTGTAGCCGGTGCGGAACTGGATCGCGTGCACCGAGTCGCCCTGCTCCGTGCCGTTGACGATCGCGCGGACGGTGTAGTCGGCCTGGGCGGGGGCGCCGGAGTGGAAGAAGTTCGTGGTACCGGTGAGGGGAGTCGAGTTGACCTTCGTACCGGCCCGGTAGACGTTGAACGACACGTCGTCGGGGTCGGTGCCGAGCCAGCGCCAGCTGACCAGGTTGCCGCTGCCGGTGTGGACGCTGACCACGCCCCGGTCGAGTTTCTCGGCCTGCCGGGCGGTGGCGGCCTGGGCGGTGTCGCCGCCGGCGAACGTCAGACCTGCGCCGACGAGCGCCGCCGCGGTCACGGCCACCGGGAGGAGCACTCGGCGTCTGCGGTGCCTGTACGGGTGCTTCACTGACGGACCTCCTGGGAGAATGGGGGGTTCCGTCTGTGGTCGCCGCCGGTGGCGCGGGAGTTGCCGTGTCTTCGCGCCGGTTCACCCTCCCTGGCCGGACGGCCGGGCCGTGCGGTTCACCCTGGCTTGCGGAACGACCGCAGGCTGAACACCGGGTCGGGGCGTGGGCGGTCCTGGTCGGGGAGTCGCGCCAGCCGGAGGGCGAAGCCGTCGGCGAGCGGGTCGCCGGGCGGCAGCGTGACGAACCAGCCGCGTCTGAGGTCCGCGACCGTGCGACGCGGGCTGCGGCCCTGGCCGTGGCCCCGGAACCGGGCCTGCCCGGCCGGGACCAGGCCGTGCCCGGTGGCGTGGCGCTCGACCTCCGCCGCCGCGTCCCGGACCGGGCTCGGCGGGCGGGACGCCAGGACGACATCGATGTCACTGCCCACGTTGTGGGAGGCCGCCTTGTCGACGGTGGTGACGTAGAACCCGCCGGGCCGCAGCACCCGGGCGCACTCGCCGACGATGGCCCGCACGTCGGCGGGACCGGCGGCCAGGTGCAGCAGCCACACGCTGCTGACGACGTCGAACGTGTCGTCCCGGAAGGGCAGCCGCCGGCTGTCGGCGAGCAGGACGGCACCGGGCAGCCGGGCGGCGGCCTGCCGGGCCATCGCCGGGGCGAGGTCCACGCCGGTCACCCGCATGCCGTCGCGCGCGGCGGCGAGCCTGCGGGTGACGATGCCGGTGCCGCAGGCCACGTCGAGCAGGCTGCGGGTGTCCGGCGGCACGAGGCTCAGCACCGCTTCCGCGGCGGCGGCCGCCCTGGGCTCACCGCCGCGCGAGGCGTCGTACCGCTCCGCTTCCTTGTCGTAGTCGAGCACCCGGTCAGTGTGCCCCGTGCCCGGGGGCCAGGTCCTCCACCCTGCGGGCGAGCTCGAAGTCCTTCCCGGTGACGGCGCCGCCCGCGCTGTGCGTGTGGACGGACAGGGCGACGGTGTTGTAGCCGAGCGTGAGGTCGGAGTGGTGGTTCAGCTCCTCCTGGACCTGGGCGATGTGCACGACCATCGCGGTCGCCGCGAAGTGCGAGCCGAGCCGGTAGGAGCGGGTGAGGCGGCCCTCGTCGAGCGACCAGCCCGGCAGCTCGGCCAGCCGGTCCTCGATCTCCTTCTGCGACAGCGGTTCGACGGGCATGGGCTGCGCTCCTTCCCTTGCGCCGGTGTCCTGGTCCCTGCTTTCAGCCTGCCACAGCGGGCCGCCCGGGGCCCTGGTCGGAAGGCTGTGCCTGTCCGGGACGACCGGTTCTCGACTACGGTCCCGGCATGACCACTCACCCGTCCACCGCCGGGAAGGGCGTGGGTCCGCTGCTGCGGGCCTGGCGCGAGCAGCGGCGGGTCAGCCAGCTGGAGCTGGCCCTGCGCGCGGACTCCTCGGCCCGGCACATCAGCTTCGTCGAGACCGGCCGCTCCCGGCCCAGCGAGGAGATGGTGCTGCGGCTGGCCGAGCATCTGGACGTGCCCGTGCGGGAGCGCAACGCGCTGCTGCTCGCGGCCGGTTACGCCCCGCGCTATCCGGAGACGCCGCTGGACGATCCGGCGCTGGGCGCGCTGCGGGAGGGCATCGAGCGGCTGATCAGCGGCTACGAACCGTATCCGGCGCTGGTGGTGGACGCGGTGTACGACGTGGTGGCGGCCAACCGGGGGGTCATGACGCTGGTCGACGGGGTCTGCGAGTCGCTGCTGGAGCCGCCGCTGAACGCGATGCGGCTCACCCTGCACCCGCGGGGCCTCGCGCCCCGCATCCGCAACCTGCGCGCCTGGCGCGGTCATCTGCTGGAGCAGATGGAGCGGCAGATCGCGCTGCACCGCTCCGCGCCGCTGCGGGCCCTGTACGAGGAGGTCGCGGCGTACCCGGTGCCGGAGGAGGAGCCGGGCGCCGGTCCCGAGGAGCCCTCGGACGCGGTGCCGTACGTCGCGCTGCCGCTGCGCATCGAGCACGAGGGGCGGACGCTGTCGTTCATCTCCTCGATCTCCACGTTCAACACACCGATGGACGTGACCGTCGCCGAGCTGGCCATCGAGACGCTGCTCCCGGCCGACCCGGCGACGGTCAAGTACCTTCAGACGCTGCTTCCCTGACGGGCCTTCAGAGCCGTGTGCTGGAGGGCGGCGAACCCGGCCACGGTGAGGGCCTGGAGCACCGTCCACACGGCCCCCGCCGTGCTCGGCGTGAGCCAAAGCGCCAGGGCCGCGAGGCTCAGTACCGCCCAGGCGAGATTGGCCTCGACGACGGCCCGTACGCCGGCCGCCGGCGGTGCCGGCCGGGCGGCCAGCAGACCCACGCCCGCCGCGTAGACGGCGAGGAACGCGCCCAGTGCGAGCAGCAGCGCGGAGTCGACGCCGAGGAGACGGCCGAGGGGCCCGGGGAGCGCGAGGTAGGCGAGGGCGTTGGCGCCGGTCACCACGGCGTCCAGGGCGAGGAAGCGGCGCAGCGTCGACTGCGGCGCGGAGGTACGGGCGAGCGCGGCGAGCTGGGTCGCGGACATGGTGGATCACCCTCCGTCGGGTCGTGGTGCGGCGGCTGGGCCGTCTCCCCGGGGCGGAGTGCGCCGGCCCGGGGAGCCGGTACGTCCACGATCCCGGTCCGGCCGCGTCCGGTCGATTACCCGCGGGGTAATCACCCGGTGCCCGTCGTTTCCCGTGATCTCCTCGCCGCCGGCCTCTGGGAGAGGGTCGGCGGTACGTGACAGACTGATCGCGGATCCGGGGGCGTCGGGGAGGCGTGGCGTGAGTGAACGGCGGGCCGCACCCACCGTGGGCCAGGTGGTGCTGGGCAAGCGGCTCCAGGAGCTGCGCGAGGCGGCGGGCCTCAGCCGTGACGAGGCCGCCCGGGTGCTGCGCGTCGCCCCGGCGACCGTCCGGCGGATGGAGACGGCCGACGTCGCGCTGAAGATCCCCTACGTGCAGATCCTGCTGACGGCGTACGGCGTGCCCGACGACGAGGTGACCGCGTTCGTCGACCTCGCCGAGGAGGCGAACCGGCCGGGCTGGTGGCAGCGGTTCCACGACGTGCTGCCGGAGTGGTTCAGCCTGTACGTCAGCCTGGAGGGCGCCGCGCGGATCATCCGTTCGTACGAACCGCACTTCGTGCCGGGGCTGCTCCAGACCGAGGGGTACGCGCGTGCCGTCCTGGAGGCGGGCACCATAGGGAACTCCGGCCCCGGGGCCGTGGAGCGGCACGTGTCGCTGCGGATGGAGCGGCAGCGGCTGCTGGAGCGCGAGAACCCGCCGCACCTGTGGGTCATCATGGACGAGACGGTGCTGCGCCGCCCGGTGAGCGTCGACGGTCAGGTGATGCGCGACCAGCTGGACAAGCTGCTGGAGTACTCCGCACGGGACCGCGTCACCCTCCAGGTCGCCGAGTTCAAGGACGGCCCGCACCCCGGGACGTACGCGCCGTTCTCGCTGTTCCGCTTCGCCGAGCCCGAGCTGCCCGACATGGTCTTCACCGAGTACCTGACCGGCGCGCTCTACCTCGACTCCCGCAAGGAGGTCTCCGCGCACCTGGAGGTCCTCGACCACATGACGGCGGGCGCCGCGTCGACACAGCGCACGGAGGGGCTGCTGCGGGAGTACCGCGACAGCTTCTGAGCGACCCGTTCGGGCGTAGCCGACGGGTGCGCCGCCCGGGGCGCCTCTAGCGTCGTCAGCGAGGGAGCGCACGCAAGGAGGCCTGATGCCCGGCTTCGAGCTGCTGTACCAGGCGGCCGCGCTGTGCCTGACGTACCCCGGTGACGACTTCCGTGCCCGGCTGCCGCTGCTACGCGAAGCCGCCCCGCAGCTACGGGAGTTCACCGACCACGCGACCGTCACCCCGCCGGGTGAGCTGGCGGCCCACTACCTCCAGGTCTTCGAGAGCACCGAAGGCAACAGCCTGTACCTGAGCCACTGGCGCCGGATCTCGCAGGAGCACTTCCAGGAGCTGTACAGCTCCCACGGCCTGGAGCTCACCGGCGGGGAGCTGCCCGACTTCCTCCCCGCGGTCCTGGAGCTGGCGGCCCGCACGGGCGACACCGAGGTGCTGACGGAGCACCGCGTCGAACTGGAGCGGCTGGGCTCCCGGCTGTCCGACTGCGGCACTCCGTACGCGTCCGTCGTCGACGCCGTGTCCGCGACGCTGCCACCCACCCCGGGCTAGGCCGCGCCGCCCTTCTCGTCGCGCTGGTCCTTCTCCTCGTCCACGATCTCCGCGTCGACCACGCCCTCCTCGTCCTGCGGGGTGCCGGGGGTGTCCTCGGTGGGGGGCTGCTGGGGCTGGGACTGGGCGTACATCGCCTGGCCCATCCGCTGGCTGACCGAGGCGAGTTTCTCGACGCCGGCGCGCAACGCCGAGGTGTCCGCCTGCTGTTCGAGCTGCTGCTTGAGTTCCGTGACGGCGGACTCGACCTCGGACCTGGTGTCGGCCGGGATCCGGTCGCCGTTCTCCCGGAGGAAGTTCTCGGTCTGGTAGACGAGTTGCTCGGCCTGGTTGCGCGTCTCGGCGGCCTCGCGGCGTTGCCGGTCCTCCTCCGCGTACTGTTCGGCCTCGCGCATCATGCGGTCGATGTCGTCCTTGGGCAGGGCCGAGCCGCCGGTGACGGTCATCTTCTGTTCGCGGCCGGTCGCCATGTCCTTGGCGGAGACGTGCATGATGCCGTTGGCGTCGATGTCGAAGGCCACCTCGATCTGCGGCACACCGCGCGGGGCCGGCGGCAGGCCGGTCAGGTCGAAGACGCCGAGCTTCTTGTTGTAGGCGGCGATCTCCCGTTCGCCCTGGTAGACCTGGATGCCGACCGAGGGCTGGTTGTCGGCCGCCGTCGTGAAGATCTCCGAACGCCGGGTCGGGATGGTGGTGTTGCGTTCGATGAGCTTCGTCATGATGCCGCCCTTGGTCTCGATGCCCAGGGACAGCGGGGTGACGTCGAGCAGCAGCACGTCCTTGACGTCGCCGCGGATGACGCCCGCCTGGAGGGCGGCGCCCACGGCCACGACCTCGTCGGGGTTGACGCCCTTGTGCGGGTCCTTGCCGGTGAGTTCCTTGACCAGGTCGGTCACGGCGGGCATCCGCGTCGAGCCGCCGACGAGGATCACGTGGTCGATCGCGGACAGCTTCACACCGGCGTCGTCGACCGCCTGGTGGAAGGGCTTCTTGCAGCGGTCGAGCAGGTCCTGGGTCAGCTCCTGGAACTGGGCCCGGGTCAGCTTCTCGTCGAGGTGCAGCGGGCCTTCGGCGGAGGCCGTGATGTAGGGCAGATTGATCGTCGTCTCGCTGGAGCTGGACAGCTCGATCTTGGCCTTCTCGGCGCCCTCGCGCAGCCGCTGCACTGCCATCTTGTCGCCCGCGAGGTCGACGCCGTACTGGCCCTTGAAACGCTTGACGAGGTGGTCGACGATCCGCTGGTCCCAGTCGTCGCCGCCGAGGTGCGTGTCGCCGTTGGTGGCCTTCACCTCGATGACGCCCTCGCCCATCTCCAGCAGCGACACGTCGAAGGTGCCGCCGCCGAGGTCGAAGACCAGGACCGTCTGGTCGTTCTCCTTGTCCAGCCCGTAGGCGAGGGCGGCGGCCGTCGGCTCGTTGATGATGCGCAGCACCTTCAGGCCGGCGATCTCCCCGGCCTCCTTGGTCGCCTGTCGCTGGCTGTCGTCGAAGTACGCCGGGACGGTGATCACCGCGTCGGTGACGTCCTCGCCGAGGTAGGACTCCGCGTCCCGCTTCAGTTTCTGCAGTACCCGCGCGGACAGCTCCTGCGCCCGGTAGCGGGTGCCGTCGATGTCGCCGTGCTCGGGGAAGCGCCAGTGCCCGTCACCCATGTGGCGCTTGACCGAGCGGGCGGTGCGCTCCACGTTCGTCACGGCCTGCCGTTTGGCGACCTCCCCGACCAGCACCTCGCCGTTCTTGGCGAACGCCACGACCGAGGGTGTGGTCCTGGCCCCCTCCGCGTTGGCGATGACGGTGGGCTCGCCGCCCTCCAGCACGGCGACCACCGAGTTCGTGGTTCCGAGGTCGATCCCGACCGCTCGTCCCATCGCTGTCCCCTTCCGCCAGGGCGACTCTTCACACACTCCAGCACAAAACTTGAGTGCGCTGTTGTCAATGCCGCGACGGGGTGATCGGTCCGCGCAGCGCCACCGCGCGCCGGGGCCGGTCGGTGACGAGCACGTCCACGCGCGGGTGGGCGAGGAAGGCCCGCATCAGGGTGTCGTCGTTGACCGTCCACACCATGGTGAACAGTCCGTGCCGGGTCGCCTCGCGCAGCACGTTGGTCCTGGCCAGCCGCTGGTGGACGGCGACACCGTGGGCCCCACTGGCCCGGATGCGGCGGACCGGGAACAGCTCGCTGAGCCGGGTCCCGGGGAGGCGGGCCAGGGCCAGTTCCCGGCGGTCGCGCCCGAGGGACAGGGCGGTGCGCACGCCGGGGAAGGCCTGTGTCACGGCGGCGACGGAACGGTCCTCCAGCGTGGTGACGACCAGACCGTCCGCGCCGAGCAGGGCGACCGCCCGGTCGATCACCTCGCGCTCGTAACCGACCTCCTTCAGGTCGAGGTGTGCCACGAGCCTTCCGGCGATCAGTGCCATGACGTCGTCCACGACCGGCACGTCGTATCCGGCCCGCTCGCTGAGCTCCGCATGCGTGAGCGTGGACAGCGGCGGACCGGTGTGCCCGGCCCGGGGGTCGTGGTAGACGACGAGGACGCCGTCCGCCGTGCGGCGGATGTCGAACTCGACGTACTCCGCGCCGGACTCCAGCGCGTCCTTGTACGCCTCCCAGGTGGCGGCCTCGGCGCGCTCGGAGCCGCCCCGGTGGGCGGAGACGGCGGGGCGTGGCGTCATGGTCGGGGGCTCCCGGAGGGCGTGCGCGGGGGCGGTACGGGTACGGCGTCGTCGCCGGGGGCCGGCAGCAGCGAGCCGGAGCGGGTGCTGATCCGTCGGAGCAGGACGTAGCCGATCACGACGAGGACGACGAAGGGCAGCCAGGCCAGCGCGTAGGCCGTGCCGTAGGCCCGCAGGTCGAGGATGGAACGGTGGTCGTCGACGTTCGTGCCGTTCACGCCGAAGAAGGCCAGCAGCAGGGTGGGCGGCAGGGCGATCAGGGTGGCGGCGGCGACCAGGCCGGAGACGGTGCGGTCGCGGCGGTCGTCGCGCTCGGCGAGTTCGGCGTCCAGGGCGGCGGAGCGGGCACTGATCACCGAGGTCAGGCGCTCGACCATGCGGGCGGAGTTCTCGAGGCTGTCGCGGATGCCGAGGGCGTCGCGCAGCGCGGACTGGAAGGCCTCCATGACCATCTCGGGGATCAGCAGGCTGTCGACGTAGGCCTCGACGCCGAAGGCGAGGTCCAGCTGGAGTTCGTTGACGCCCGCGGAGAGGCGGGAGATCAGGGAGCGGATCTCGGTGGGCGAGTCGGTCAGGGCCTGTTCGTTGGCCTTCATCGTCGCGAACGCCGCGAGCCGGGTGCGCTGGAGCGCGGACAGGGCGGAGATCATGCCGACGGCGACGAGCATCAGGCCGTTCTCGACGTGCGGGGCCCAGCCTGCCTGCACGGAGACGCCCCGGCCGAGGGCGGACAGGGTGAGGCCGTGGTTCCTGACGTGGGGCGCGAGGCTCGCGTCGTGGGGCGTGGCGGGGTTCCAGGGCATCCTGCCCCGGTAGACGATCTCGTTGAGCAGGACCGCCTTGCGGGCCTCGTCGGCGCTGAGCAGCTCCCGCTGTAACCGGCCGCCGGGGAAGACGAGCTGGTGGACGTTCTGGCCGAGGGTCAGCGGCCGGCCGCCGAGCTGTGCGGTCAGCACCGTCAGCAGCGGGCGGTCGTCGAGTTCGATGCGCTCGCGGTCGAAGCAGGTGGTGGCCAGCCAGGCGGCGAGGTCGCCGGCCGTGGTCTCGCCCGCGAAGGCGCAGTCGACGACCAGCGTGGCGTCGCCGCGCGGGGTGGTGACGACGAGGATCCGCAGGGACGCGAGGCCGAGGCCGTGGTCGCCGTGCGGCAGCCGCAGCCGCCGGGGCGCCACCTGTTCGTCCAGCATCGGTACGGGGAGCACGTCCTGGCTGGTCATCAGGTGGGAGGCGAAGCGGCCGTAGTCGTAGCGGTCGACGAGGGCGCCGAGGGCGGTGTCGCGGGGCCGCAGCCGGCCGGAGAGGCTGAACAGCAGCAGGACACGGGTCCGGTCGCGGGTGGCGGAGTCGAGCACCGTCGCGTGCGTGGACGTTCCCGGCAGCATCGCGTTCCTTCCGGCCCGTCGGTTCGAAAGCGTCTGGTTCATACCCCGGGCGCGGGTGGCGAACCGACGAGGGCGGGGACCGCACCTGGGGAGCGGACGGACGGCACGGGGGCGCCTTTGGTGGGCGGACCGATGGCATGGCGGGCCGCCCCAGGGGGACAGACCGACGGCGTCGCGGCCCGCCACAGGCGAGCGGACCGGCGGCATCGCGGGCCGCCCCCGGGAGCAGACCTACGACGGCGCGGGCCGCCCCAGGGAAGCAGACCGGCGACATCGCGGGCCGCCTCAGGGAAGCAGACCGACGACGGCGCAGGCCGTCCCCGGGAGCAGACCTACGACGGCGCGGGCCGCCTGGTGGGCGGTCCGCGCGACGTGGGTGGGTCAGGCGAGCTTGGCGGTCAGGGTGATGGGCGTGGCCTTGAGGGCCTGGCTGACCGGGCAGCCGACCTTGGCCTCGTCGGCGGCGGCGAGGAAGGCCGCCTCGTCGATGCCGGGGACGGTGCCCTCGACGGTGAGGTGGATGCCTGTGATGCCCTCGCCGGGCTGGAACGACACGTCGGCCGAGGTGACGAGCTTGGTGGGCGGCGTCCCGGCCTTGTTGAGGATGTTGGAGAAGGCCATGGAGAAGCAGCTGGAGTGGGCGGCGGCGATCAGCTCCTCGGGGCTGGTCTTCCCGTTCGCCTCCTGGGCGCGCGAGGCCCACGTGACCGGCTGCTCGCCGATGGCACCGGAGGTGTCGAAGGTGACGACGCCCTTGCCCTCGAGCAGGTTGCCTTCCCAGACGGTGTGTGCGGAGCGCGTGGTAGCCACGGTTCTTCCTTTCGCGTGCGGACTCGCGTGTGGGCCCGTCTCCGGGTCCCGTGCCCCCATCCGATCACACTCCGGTTCGGCGCACGCGGAAGACCGGGCCTCGGCCGGTGCCGCCGGCGTCTCAGGCGGCGCGTTCCTCACTGCTCTCCACCGGCACCTGGGGGCCGTTCGACTCGCGCAGCCAGCGGCGCAGCACGCGGTGGACGTGTTCGGCGCCGGTGAGCTCCTGCCCCTCGTCGACCGGCGCGGAGAGGAGGAGCGGCGACAGCAGGAACGGTTTGCCCTGTGCCCCGCCCAGACCGCCGTGGGAACCGATCTGCTCCTCGAAGGCGAGGACTTCGCCGTCGGCCGGGTCGTGGAAGGAGTTGACCATGATGTCGGCGGTGTGCGGGAAGAGGTGCGTACGGCGTACCGCGTCGGCGGCGCCCGGCCCGAACGGGGCGAGCGGGCCCGGGTCGTCGTCGAGCTGGGCCAGCGGTATCTCGGCGCCGTACGCGCCGAGGACGACACCGCCGTGCTGCTCGCTGCGCACCAGCAGGAAGCCGACGCCGGGGTGGTTGGCGAGGGTCGGCAGCAGCGCGGGGTGACGGGCGTCGATCTCCTCCTTGCTCATCCGGTGCGTGACGTCCGGGAAGGAGACCAGGCCGAGGTTGCCGGAGGCCAGCACGATCGGCTCGGGGCGCCGCTCGGGACGGTGCCGCTCGCCGCCCTCCTCGACCGGTATGCGCAGCGCGGCACGCACGGCGGCGCGGGCCTCCGCCCCGCTGCGGGTGCGCTCCGCCCGGCGCGGCACGGGCAGTCCGCAGCCGGCCCGCACCAGGTCGCCGAGGGTGAGCCCGTAGCGGGAGCGGAACGTCTCGCCGGGGCTCTGGCCGTGGTCGGACAGCACGACGATCCGGTACGGGCGCGGGGCGTGCTCGGCGACGTTCTCGATCAGGGCGAGCGAACGGTCGAGGCGTTCGAGGACCTTCTGCGCGTCGCGGCTCGCCGGGCCGGAGTGGTGGGCGACCTCGTCGTAGGCCACGAGGTCGGCGTAGACGGCGGTGCGGCCGGCGAGCATGTCGCCCATGACGGAGGCGACGACGACGTCCCTTTCGACGACCGTCGCGAAGGCCCGGACGAAGGGGTAGAGGCCGGCGCGGGAGACGCGCGGGCGCTGCTTGCTCAGGCGGGCCCGGGTCGACTGGCCGATCTCGCGGCCGACTTCGGCGACGAAGGACAGAGCCGTGCGCACGGCGTTCGCCGGGTCCGAGAAGTAGGCGAAGTAGCCCGCGCGGGAGCGGTTCTCCCGGCTGCGGCGGCGGGTGGCGATGGACAGTACGAGGGCCTGTTCGCCGGCGCCGCCGCTGAACAGGTTGCCCCGGCTGGCGCCGTCGACGGTGAGCAGCCCGCCGTGTCCCGCATGTGCGACGGCGCGGCGCTGGAGTTCCGCGGCGCTGGTCGGGCGGTTGCAGACGACCACCTCGCGGGAGTCCTTCTCGTACCAGCGGAACGCGGGGACGTCGTGGTTGCTGCCGTGCAGGATGCCGAGCTGGCTGGCGCCGGTCTGGCTGGACCAGTCGGTGCGCCAGGGGGTGAGCCGGTGGGTGGGGCGGCCGCCGTCGCCTATGTCGAGCCAGCGGGCGACGGTGGGCATCGCGCCCTTGCCGACGGCGTCCAGCAGGACGTCGTGGCCGACGCCGTCGAGTTGCAGGAAGACCGTGCCGGGGGCGGCGGGGCTCGGCGGTCCGGATCTGCGGCGGCGGTCGGAGAGCCGGTACAGCCGGCGGCGGTAGGCGTCGTCGTCGCGCACGGCCAGGGCGGCGCCGGTGGCGGAGGCCACCGCGGACATCACGGCGGCGACCACGACGGCGGTCTCCGGGGCGGCGGCCCCGCGCTCGGCGGGGTTGAGGTGCAGGGCGAGCAGCAGCAGCGCGCCGTTGAGGAAGAACACCAGCAGGCCGAGCACGAGCGCCGGCACGAGGAGCAGGAGACGGACGAGCAGCGGCCACACCAGGGCCGACAGCAGACCGAAGACGCCGGCGCCGAGGGCCGCCGTGACGGCGATGTCGGTGGCGCTGTCACCGTTCTCCGAGCGGAGCCGGAAGTCCGGGAGGATCCCGGCGAGCACGAGCATGGTGACGGTGCAGACGGCCCACACGGCGACGCTCCGCCCGACCTGACTGGCGACCCGCCGCCACCGCACGCCCCGCACGCCCAGCCACCTCACGTCCCGGCCCGTCACCACGGGCTTCCTGTTCACAGTGTCTCAACGCCGGCGGGACGCCTTCTGTCCCCGCATGTAGCTTCCGGTCGAGGTCGCTCTCTTTCCCGCCGCGCCGGTGCGCAACCCCGGCGGCGGTACCGGGCGGCGGTGTCCGGCGGCCGTGCCCGACCCGGGCGGCCGGTGAGGCCGCGGGCAACCGAGCCGTCAGCGCCCGTCGTAGCCGGCCGTCGGCATGGAGAGCCGACGGTGCACGCACGCCTTCATGGCCGCGTCGTACGCCGGTTCCTCGTGCCCCACCGTCTCGACCCGTACTCCGCGCCGCGCGCACTCCGCGGTGAACTGCTCGACGGACGCGAGCGCGCTCTCCAGGACCCGCCTGCTGGGCGCCACGAACAGGTCGAGGCCGGGCCGGACGCCGTCCCACAGCGCGCAGTGGTCGGGACGCAGCCCGCGGACCAATAACTCACGGCTCACCACGTAGCCGCGCTCGGCCGCCCAGCGGGCGCACATCGCGTGCTGGCTGCGGGAGTCCACCAGGAACGGATCCTCGTCCAGCTCCTCCAGCGGCGTCAGACTCGCGATCGCCGTGACCCGGACCGGCACCATGGCGTCCCCCCTCACCTCCGGTTCAGCCGCCGACCCTACTCCTGCACGTAGGCTTCGGGGAGTCGCGCGAAGGAGGCAAAGAGGTGCCGGTGGAGATCACCTGGTGGGGTCACGCGACGTGCACGGTCGAGGATTCGAACGTACGCGTACTCACCGATCCTCTGTTCGCGCGCCGGCTCGCGCATCTGCGCCGCCGGCGCGGGGCGCTGCCGCCGCCCGGCGCCCATCGCGCGGACGTGGCTCTGGTCTCGCATCTGCACGCCGACCATCTGCACGTACCGTCGCTGATGCGGCTCGCGGAAGGCACGCGCCTGCTCGTGCCCCGGGGCGCGCGCCGTGCGGTGCCGGGGCTGCGCCGGCTCACGCACCTCCAGGTGAGCGAGATGGCACCCGGGGACGAGACACCGGTCGGCGACGTCGTCGTACGGGCCGTGTCCGCGCGGCACGACGGGCGGCGGCTGCCGTTCGGACCGCACCGCTCCCCCGCGCTCGGCTACGTCATATCCGGCGAGGCCCGCACGTACTTCGCCGGGGACACCGGGCTGTTCGAGTCGATGGCCGAGGAGGTCGGGCCGGTCGACGTGGCACTGCTGCCCGTGGGCGGCTGGGGGCCGTACCTCGGCGAGGGACATCTGGACGCGGGCCGGGCGGCGCAGGCGCTGGAGCGGCTTGCGCCGGGCAGTGCGGTGCCGGTGCACTACGGCACGTACTGGCCGATCGGGATGGACGCCGTGCGCCCCCACGAGTTCCACGCGCCGGGCGATGAGTTCGTGCGGCTCGCGGCCCGGCGCGCGCCCGGCGTGACGGTGCACCGGCTCGGACACGGGGAGAGCGTGCGCCTGGAGGTCGCGCGGTGACCTGGACCGTGCCCTTCGCACAGGTCGGTGGGCCCCTGCTCGCGGCGTCGGCCGTCACTCCGGCGTCCATCGTGTCGGAGTCCACCCAGCAGGCGGTCGGATACCCCACCCTCTTCCTGCTGGTGCTGGCCGGGGCGCTGGTGCCGGTGATCCCGACGGGCGCGCTGGTGAGTTCGGCCGCCGTGGTCGCCTTGCATCAGACGGCGCCGTTCTCGCTGCTGATGGTGTTCGTGACGGCGTCGCTGGCGGCGTTCCTCGGGGACGCGGCGCTGTACTGGCTGGGGCGGCGCGGGTTGAAGTCGAAGAACGGGTCGCGGTGGCTGGGGGCGATCCGGTCGCGGGCGCCGGAGGAGCGGCTGGCGCAGGCGCAGGAGAAACTCGCGGCGCATGGTGTCGCCGTGCTGGTGTTGTCCCGGCTGGTGCCGGCGGGGCGTATCCCGGTGATGCTGGCCTGTCTTCTGGCCGAGTGGCCGCTGCGGCGGTTCTCCCGGGGGAATCTGCCGGCCTGTCTGGCGTGGACGGTGACGTATCAGTTGATCGGGATTCTCGGGGGGTCGTTGTTCGCCGAGCCGTGGGAGGGTGTGCTGGCGGCGGTCGGGCTGACCTTGGTGATCAGTGCGGTGCCGGCTGTGTGGCGGCGAGTGCGGTAGCGCCGTAGCGCCGTTGTTGGTCGCGGTTGTCTTCAGGGTGCGGGTTGTGTGGGGCTGGTCGCGCAGTTCCCCGCGCCCCTGAGGGGTCAGATTCCCTCAAGCACCCGTGAAGAGCCGATCGGCAGGTCCCAGAGGTTGTCTCGGGGCAGGCCTGACTTTTCCCATGCGGCCTGCACCCGTGTGAGGGGCTCCATGACCGGCTCCGCCGACAGGACGAAGGTCGCCCAGTGCATCGGGGCCATCCTGGTCGCGCCGAGGTCCTGGGCCGCTTGGACGGCTTCCTCGGGGTCGCAGTGGACGTCCCTGAGCCACCAGCGCGGTTCGTAGGCGCCGATGGGCAGCAGGGCCAGGTCGATGCCGGGGTAGCGGCGGCCGATGCGGGAGAACCAGTGGCCGTAGCCCGTGTCGCCGGCGAAGTAGACGCGCTGACCCTCCTGGTCGGTGAGCACCCAGCCACCCCACAGGCTGTGGCAGGTGTCGGTGAGGGTGCGCTTGGACCAGTGGTGGGACGGGACGAAGTCGAAGCGGACGCCGCCGAGTCGGGCCGCCTCCCACCAGTCGAGCTCGGTGACGCGCGTGAAGCGGCGGCGGTGGAACCAGCGGGCGAGACCGGCCGGGACGAACACCGGGGTGTCGCGCGGGAGCCGGCGCAGCGTGGGGGCGTCCAGGTGGTCGTAGTGGTTGTGGCTGATGACGACGGCGTCGACGCGCGGCAGCGCCTCCCAGGGGACGCCCACGGGGGTGATGCGGGCCGGGGTGCCGAGGATCCGGCGGCTCCAGACCGGGTCGGTGAGGACGGTGAGCCCGCCGATGCGGACCACCCAACTGGCGTGTCCCGCCCACGTGACGGCGACCGTGCGGGCGTCGACGCGGGGCAGCGGGCCCGGCTCGTAGGGCAGCCGGGGAATGTCGGCGAGGCCTTCGGGCCCCGGTCTCACGGCACCTTCGCGGGCGAAGCGGGCCATGGCCTTCAGGCCGGGGAGCGGGGCGGTGAGCCGGTCGTGGAAGGTGCGCGGCCACACGCGGTGCTCGGCCAGCGGCCTCGGTTCGGCCAGCGGCGGCTGAGGGGTCACCAGGGGGGACGGGAGGGCCGGGTCGTCGGTTTTCCGGGTGGTCGTACTCGTGGTCGACTCGGACTGCTGCGTCATCGAGGAGACTCCCATCGCTGAGCGTCGTCGCGGAGATCGTCGAAGACCGACTTCAGTTGGATCAACGCGCGGTGCACGTGCGGCAGTTCCAACGGCGTGGGCGAGGTGAGACATTCCGCGCGTTCCGGGTCGGAACCGGCCAGCAGTGCGCCGGTGGAGAGCCGCACGCGCGGGGCTTCGAGCTCGTCGCCGAAGCGGTGGCCGCCCGGGGCCGGCATGCCGAGGCGGGCGGAGAGGAAGTCCTCCAGTTCCTGCGCGTCGCCGACGCCGTGCGCGTTCAGCGCGGGGCGCAGCGGGGTGAGGTCGACGTACAGGTGGCGGCCGGCCTGCGGGGGCCGGGCGAGGGCGCCCGCGGCGACCACGGCGGAGTGCGCCTCGGCGGCCAGGCGCGCGTGCAGGCGCACGGCCGTCGCGACACGCTCCGCGACCGGTTCCGGCTCCCCCAGGGCGTAGGCGGCCGCGGCGGCGACGGGGGCGGCGACCCGGGCGTCGAGCGCGGTGAGGACGTCGAGCACGCGCGCGTGGAGGCCGTCGGCGTCTTCGCCGGCCGGGAACCGGGCCACGGCGGCCGGCCAGCCGGGCGGGAGCAGGGCACCGGCCAGGTCGCTGACGACGGTGACCCCGTCGGTCAGCATCTCGGCGGGGCTGAGCAGCACGGTGTCGTGCGGGTCGTGCAGGGTGTCGCGCCAGGTCTCGTCGCTGACCAGGTGCAGGCCCTCCCCCTGAGCGGCCTCGACGGTCTCGTGCAGCAGTTCGGGAGGGGCGACGGTGGCCGTGGGGTCGTCGGCGACGGACAGCACGAGCAGGCGTGGATCGCCGCCCTCGGCACGGACCCGGCGCACGGTCTCCAGCAGGGCGTACGGGTCGGGGACACCGCCGCTCTCCGGCGGGGTCGGCACGTGGAAGGCGGGGCGTCCCAGCAGGCGGGCGTAGGGCGCCCACCAGGCGGCGCAGGGCCTCGGCACGAGGACGTCGCCGCCGAGGGCGGCGGTCAGCGCGAGCAGCAGGGCGGGGGCGCCGGGGCCGGCGGCCACGCGGTCGGGGCCGCAGTCCAGTCCGCGCCGGTCCCAGTAGCAGCAGGCGGCTTCACGCAGGGCCGAGCCGCCGCCGACCGGCTCGTGGCCGCCGCGGGAGGCCGCCGCCGCGAGCACCGCGGACAGCTCGGGGAGCACGGGCAGTCCGTCCTCGGGGAGGGGCGGCCCGAAGCGGACCGGGCCGTGGCCTTCCGGGTCGGTCCGCCGCATCCGTACCTCCGCAGTGCCTGGTGCCCCTTGTGTCGCCTCCGGCGCGTACGCCCGGCTGGTGCCCTCGGCCACTGAGTACCCAGGGTGGCGTCGCCCCATGGGCGTGCGGCCGGGTCGTGACGGTCACAGCATGAGCGCACCGCGCGGGGGAAGCGGATGCCGTCCGCGCGGCCGCGGCGTGCGCCGGGGTCAGCGATAGGGGTCGCTCTCCCGGTTGCGCAGCCGGTGCGCCGCGGCGCCGAACGCGCCCGCGATCAGCACGCCGCCCGCGACCAGGGCGGGCACGGAGTCGGTGAAGGCCCCGCCGTCGCCGGCGCGTACCCCGCGCCGCTGGACGACGGCCCCGTCGCACTCGGTGTCGCCGCGATGTGCGTCCGGGGCGGCGCTCTCGGTTGCGTCGGGGCAGGGCTCGGGGGTGGGCTCGTACGGCTGCTCGTGCCCGCCACCGCGGTCATCACCGCCGCCGCTGTCACGGCCACCGCCCCCGCCCCCGCCGTGGGCCACCGTGAACGTCGCGCTCCACTCGGTGCCCTCCCCGCCGGGGGCTGCCGGGCAGGTGCCGTCGACGGTCCATGCCGAGTCGTCGCCGAGGGCGTCCGGATCGTCCTCGAAGCTCTCCGCCGAGGCGATGTGCGCCGTGCCCCGGTAGGCGGGCCCGGACAGCTCGTCGTCGTTGCCGGTCACCTTGCGCAACGGGACCGTGCCCTCGTCGAAGGCCTGCGAGGTCGCGTCGATGGTGTCGGGGGGCGGTCCCCCGTCCGGATCACAGCTGACCGAGACGGTGAGCGTGCCTCCGGGTTCGACGGTGGCGGGACCGGCCTCGGCGGTGGGGTCGGCGGCCACGACGGGCGCGAAGCCCATCAGGGCCGAGCCGGCCAGGACGGCGACGGAGAGTGCGTGGAGGGTGCGGCGCATGGGGCGAGCTCCTTCGGGCGACGGCAGGAATGCCCTTCTGCCATCACAGCCCGTTCACGACGGGCTCGCGCGAAACCGGACCCCATTAGCGGGACGGCCTCCGCCGACCGAGTGAAGTGGGAGGGCCTTCAGGGGCGCACCACGGCGCTACGCGACATCTCGCATGACCTGCTCCCGCACCCGGCCACAGGACCGGCTGATCAACCGGGACACGTGCATCTGCGAGATCCCCAGCTCCTCGGCGATCCGGCTCTGGGTCATGTCCCCGAAGAACCGCATGTACAGGATCGCCCGCTCGCGCTCCGGCAGCGCCGCCAGCCGGGCCTTCACGGACTCGCGGTCGACGACCGTGTCCAGCGCCGGGTCCGCGGACCCCAGCGCGTCGCTCAGGGAGTACCCGTCCTCGCTGCCGGGCAGCTCCGCGTCCAGCGAGAGGGCGGTGAAGCTCTCCAGGGCCTCCAGCCCGGCCTTGACGTCCTCCTCGCTCATCCTCGCGTGCTCGGCGATCTCAGCGACGGTCGGCCGGCGTCCGGAGATGGTCTGGGACAGGTCCTGGGAGGCGACACGCACGCGGTTGCGCAGGTCCTGGACCCGGCGGGGAACGTGCAGAGTCCACATGTGGTCGCGGAAATGCCGCTTGATCTCGCCGGTGATGGTGGGCACCGCGTAGCTCTCGAAGGCGTTGCCGAGCTCGGGGTCGTACCGGTCGACGGCCTTGACGAGGCCGAGGGCCGCGACCTGGCGCAGATCCTCGAAGCTCTCGCCGCGGCTGCGGAAACGTCCGGCGAGGCGGTCGGCCATCGGCAGCCAGGCCTCGACGATCTCGTCGCGGAGCGCGTCCCGCTCGGGTCCGGCGGGAAGGCCGGCGAGCCTGCGGAAGGCGTCGGCCGTGTCGGGTGCGTCGTTGTGGGGGTGCTGCTTCGTCCTGGTGTGGGTCGGCATGTTGCGTCGCACTTCCCTTGCAGGGTGCTTTGGGGTGGACGGTCACCGTGGGAGCGCATCGGCTGTGGGACGGAGGCGCCGGCGGTGGCACTGCGGCGCCACTCCCACGGGCGTGCCTCCTGTCCGAAGCACTGAGGTGCGCCTGCCCCCGGCCCCCACCCGCAAACCCGCCCAGGTTTTCCGCCCGAGCGCAGGGTGACTCGTACTGCTGGCCCTTTCCCCCTACGTCCGGGAGGTCGTACATGAGCACCAAGGTCGCCGACCACGTCCTGCAGAGGCTGCGCGAGTGGGGGGTGGAGCAGGTCTTCGGTTATCCGGGCGACGGCATCAACGGACTGCTCGCCGCTTGGGGCCGGGCCGAGAACGAGCCGCGTTTCGTGCAGTCGCGGCACGAGGAGATGTCGGCGTTCCAGGCGGTCGGCTACGCCAAGTTCAGCGGCCGCCTCGGGGTGTGCGCCGCGACGTCGGGGCCGGGGGCGATCCATCTGCTCAACGGCCTGTACGACGCCAAGCTGGACCATGTGCCGATGCTGGCGATCGTCGGCCAGACGCACCGCACCGCGATGGGCGGCTCGTACCAGCAGGAAGTGGATCTGCACACGCTGTACAAGGACGTCGCCTCGGAGTTCGTGGAGACGGTGACGGTACCGGAGCAGCTGCCGAACGTGCTGGACCGCGCGATCCGCACGGCGTACGCGCGGCGCTGCCCGACCGCGATCATCATCCCCGGTGACGTGCAGGAGCTGGACTACTCGGCGCCGACGCACGAGTTCAAGATGGTGCCCTCCAGCCTGGACCGCAGTTCGTGGACGGCGGTTCCGTCCGACGACTCGGTGCGGCGGGCGGCGGAGATCCTCAACTCCGGTGACAAGGTGGGGATCCTCGTCGGGCAGGGCGCGGCCGGTGCACGGGCCGAGGTGGAGCGGATCGCCGAACTGCTCGGCGCGGGCGTCGCCAAGGCGCTGCTCGGCAAGGACGTCCTGAGCGACGAACTGCCGTACGTCACCGGCTCGATCGGCCTGCTGGGGACCCGGCCGTCGTACGAGCTGATGCGGGACTGCGACACGCTGCTGACCATCGGGTCGTCGTTCCCGTACACCCAGTTCCTGCCGGAGTTCGGCAAGGCGCGGGGCGTGCAGATCGACATCGATCCGCACATGATCGGGATGCGCTACCCGTACGAGGTGAATCTCGTCGGGGACGCGAAGGCGACGCTGGAACGGCTGATCCCGCTGATCGAGGAGGGACGCGGCCGCGAGTGGTACGACACGGTGTGTGCCAACGTGACGCGCTGGCGTGACGTCATGGAGCGCCGGGCGGAACTGGACGCCGATCCGATCAACCCCGAGTACGTGGCCCGGGCCCTGGATCCGCTGCTGCCGGACGACGCGATCGTCACGTCCGACTCGGGTTCGACGGCGAACTGGTACGCGCGGCATCTGACCATGCGGCCGGGCATGCGCGGCTCGCTCTCCGGCACGCTGGCGACGATGGGCTGCGGTGTGCCGTATGTGATCGGCGCGAAGTTCGCGCATCCGAACCGGCCCGCTATCGCACTGGTCGGGGACGGGGCGATGCAGATGAACGGGATGGCGGAACTGATCACGGCGGCGAAGTACCGCCATCTGTGGGACGACCCGCGTCTGGTGATCGCGGTGTGGAACAACCAGGACCTGAATCAGGTCACGTGGGAGATGCGGGCCATGGAGGGCGCGCCGTCGTTCCTGCCCTCGCAGGAGCTTCCGGACGTGCAGTACGCGGCGTTCGCACGCTCGCTGGGGCTGACCGGCATCCGGGTGGAGAAGCCGGAGGACGTCGAGGCGGCCTGGCGGGCCGCGCTGCAGGCGGACGGTCCCGCGGTGGTCGAGTTCCTGACCGATCCGGCTGTCCCACCGATCCCGCCGCACGCCACCTGGGACCAGATGGAGGCGACCGCCGCGTCGGTCCTGAAGGGCGACGCGGACCGGGGATCGATGGTCAGGCAGGGCTTCAAGGCGAAGGTGCAGGAGTTCCTGCCGGGGCGGGAGAAGAAGTAACCGCAGCGGGGGCGGGATTCACGTCGGCCGGTTCGCGCCGGCCGGCGTCCTCGTGCGACTGCGGCAGCAGGAGTTCCTCGTATCGGCCCAGCACCAGCACCGCTCCGAGCATGAGCAGCGGAATGAGCACAGCGAGCATCGCCATGGCGGGTCCTTCCCCAGGGATGTGTGGGGGGTGTGAGCCGGGTCTCCCGCAGACCGTGGCGCAAACCAGTGCGACGGCGGTGATCCGGTGGGCCGCGCCCGTGTCGGCCCCCGGTGTTCGGGTACGCGGTGCGGGCCCCCGAACGTCTGGAGGGAGACATGCAGCGAGGCAGCGACCGGCTGAGCGTCCACCGTGACGACGAGATGAAACACGAACTGCAGGGTCTGCTCAGGTCCGGGCACCCCACGCGCAGTGAGGAGTGGCACGACCCCGAGCCGGCCGCGGATGACGACCCCGAGGTCGCGTACGGGCCGGTGACGCCGGGCCGTGCGTCGACGTCCCTGGAGTCGGTGCGGCTGGAGCTGGCCCGGATCCTGGGCCGCAGGGCGTTCCCCGCGAGCGCCCGTGAGCTGGCCCGCGAGCTGCGCGGGCACCAGGCACCCGATGTCCTCGTCGAGGCCCTGGAGCGGCTGCCGCACCAGGAGCGCTACGGCAATGTCCAGGAGCTGGCCGAGGCCCTGATCCGGGCCAGGGAGACCGGACCGGAGGAGTACGCGTAGGACGGCGCCGGGGCGCACCGGGGCCGGTGTCGTGCCGGCGCCGGTGCCCCCGCCCGCCGGGGAACGGAGGGAGGGCCCAGTGAAGGCCGAGTTGGTGAAGGACGTGATGACGCCGGGTGTGGTCGCCGTGCGCCCGGACGCCTCGCTCGTCGAGGCGGCACTGTTGATGCGCACGCAGAACATCGGCGACGTGGTGGTCGCCGAGGGGCAGGACGTGATCGGTGTGCTCACCGACCGTGACATCACGGTGCGGGCCGTGGCCGACGGTGCCGACCCGATGACGGTGAGCGTGCAGACCGTGTGCACGCCGGATCCGGTGACGGTGACGCCGGAGGACCGGGTGGCGACCGCGGTCGCGCTGATGCGTGAGCACGCGGTGCGCCGGCTGCCGGTGGTGGAGAACGGGCTGCCCGTCGGGATCGTGAGCCTGGGCGATGTGGCCGAGGCCGAGGATCCCGCGTCGGCGCTCGCCGACATCAGCCGCGCCGATCCGGATGCCCGGGGTGGTGCATGAGCACGGACCAGGCGAAGCAGATCAGTGCCACCGGCGTCACAGTCGACGTCGGTGACGCCACGACCCGTTATCTGCTGTACGGCCTGCTGCCCAGCTGGTTCGTCCCCGGGGTGGCCGACTGGGTGATGCACCGGCGAACCCGTATCGAGGAGACGGCGGGCACCAAGGAGTCGTTGATCCACTCGCTGATGATGGCCGAGGTCGGCATCCCGATCGCGCTGACGCTGCGCTACGAGGTGAACCCGCTGCTGCTCACCGTGCAGTTGGGCGGGGCCGCGGTGCACGAGGCGACGGCGCTGTGGGACGTGCGTACGGCCGTGAGGAGCGAGCGGGAGGTCAAACCGATCGAGCAGCACATCCACAGCTTTCTGGAGTCGCTGCCGTTCGGGGCCCTGGCCGCCCTGATGTGCCTGCACGCCGACCAGGTGAAGTCGCTGCTGCGCGGCGGCGCGGGCGATCCGGACGCGTGGCGTCTGGTGCCGCGCCGGCGGCCGCTGTCACCCGGCTACCTGGCGGGCATCGCCGCCGCCATCGGCACGTGTGTGCTGCTGCCGTACGGCGAGGAGTTGCTGCGGTGCGTTCGGGCCGGCCGCAGGAACAGCAAGAAAAGCAAGAACAGCAAGAGCAAGAGGGAAGGACGTTGAGCATCATGCGTATCGCGTTTCTGGTCGCGCCCGAGGGCGTCGAGCAGGTCGAGCTGACCGATCCGTGGCAGGCGGTGAAGGACGCCGGCCACGAGCCCGTGCTGGTGTCGACGCAAGCGGGCGAGATCCAGGCCTTCAACCACCTCGACAAGGCGGACACCTTCCCCGTCGACGAGGTCGTGGGCGAGACATCGCCGGGTTCGTTCGGGGCCCTGGTGCTCCCGGGCGGCGTGGCCAACCCGGACTTCCTGCGGATGGACGACAAGGCGGTCGCCTTCGTCCGGGACTTCTTCGAGCAGGGCCGCCCGGTGGCCGCGATCTGCCACGCGCCGTGGACGCTGGTCGAGGCCGACGTCGTACGCGGCCGTGAGCTGACCTCCTGGCCGAGCCTGCAGACCGACATCCGCAACGCGGGCGGCACCTGGGTCGACAAGCAGGTCAAGGTCTGTGACCACGGGGCCGGCAAGCTGGTCACCAGCCGCAAGCCCGACGACCTGAAGGCGTTCTGCGAGACCTTCCTCGACGTCTTCGCCGAGGAGGCCGCCTGATGGCGTTGCCCGCCGACCGCAAGCAGGAGCAGCGCGAGGCGTCCCGGGCGGATGATCCGGCCGGCGGGCCGCTCACCACCGACCAGGGAGTCGAGGTCGATCACACCGACGACTCCCTGACCGCCGGGGAGCGCGGCCCGACGCTGATGGAGGACTTCCACTTCCGGGAGAAACTCACCCGCTTCGACCACGAGCGGATCCCGGAGCGGGTGGTGCACGCGCGGGGCGCGGGCGCGTACGGGTACTTCGAACCGTACGAGTCGTGCGCGGAGTTCACCCGCGCGGCGTTCCTCCAGGACCCGTCGGTGCGGACGCCCGTGTTCGTGCGGTTCTCGACCGTGCAGGGCCCGAAGGGGTCGGCGGACACCGTGCGGGACGTGCGCGGCTTCGCGACCAAGTTCTACACGTCGGAGGGCAATTACGACCTGGTCGGGAACAACTTCCCGGTCTTCTTCATCCAGGACGGCATCAAGTTCCCGGACTTCGTGCACGCGGTGAAGCCCGAGCCGCACAACGACATCCCGACGGGCGCGTCCGCCCACGACACCCTGTGGGACTTCGTCTCGCTCCAGCCCGAGACGCTGCACGCGATCACCTGGCTGATGTCGGACCGGGCGATCCCGCGCAGCTACCGCATGATGCAGGGCTTCGGCGTGCACACCTTCCGGTTCGTGAACGCCGAAGGGCGCGGCACGTTCGTGAAGTTCCACTGGAAGCCGAAGCTGGGCGTGCACTCCCTGGTGTGGGACGAGGCCCAGGAGTGCCAGGGCCGGGACCCGGACTTCAACCGGCGTGACCTGTGGGACGCGATCGCGGCGGGTGAGTATCCCGAGTGGGAGCTGGGCGTCCAACTCGTGCCGGAGGAAGACGAGTTCGCGTTCGACTTCGATCTGCTCGACGCGACGAAGATCATCCCTGAGGAGCAGGTGCCGGTGCGGCCGATCGGCCGGATGGTGCTGAACCGCAACCCGGAGAACTTCTTCGCGGAGACCGAGCAGGTCGCGTTCCACACGGCGAACGTCGTGCCCGGCATCGACTTCACCAACGACCCGCTGCTCCAGGCACGGAACTTCTCCTACCTGGACACCCAGCTGATCCGGCTCGGCGGGCCCAACTTCTCGCAGCTGCCGGTGAACCGGCCGGTCGCGCCGGTGCGCAACAACCAGCGCGACGGCTACCACCAGGGGGCCATCCACTCCGGCACGAACTACTTCCCGAACTCGCTCGGCGGTGGCTGCCCGGCCCACGCCGGCGCCGGCTCGGGCGCCTACACCCACTACGCCGAACGGGTGGACGGCCACAAGATCCGGCGTCGCAGCCCCAGCTTCCAGGACCACTACAGCCAGACGGCGCTGTTCTGGAACAGCATGGCCGACTGGGAGAAGCAGCACATCGTGGAGGCGTTCCGGTTCGAGCTCGGCAAGGTCGGCGCGATGACGGTGCGGGCGCGTACGGTCGAGCACCTGGCCAAGGTCGACGGGGATCTGGCCGCGCAGGTGGCGCGGGGTATCGGGGTGCCGGAGCCGTCCGCCGCGGAGGCCGCGTCCAAGCAGTCCTCCCCCGCCCTCAGTCTGGAGTCACTGCGCGGCGACGGTTCGATCCGGACCCGGCAGATCGCGGTGCTCGTCACGGACGGCGTGGACGCGGAGCAGGTCACGTCCGTGCGGGAGCGCCTGGCCGCCGAGGGGGCGATCGTCGAGGCGCTGGCGGCCACGGACGGGACGATCACCGGGGCCGACGGTGAGACGTACGCGGTCGACCGTGCGCTGCCGACGGTGGCGTCCGTGCTGTACGACGCGGTGCTGCTGCCCGGCGGGCCCGTCGGCACGCCGCCGACCGCGGCCGACCCGGACGCGGTGCGGTTCGTGCGGGACGCCTACCGGCACGGCAAGCCGGTCGGCGCGCTGGGCTCGGGGGTGGGCGTCCTGTCGGCCCTGGAGCCGGAGGGCCTCAGGCTGTCGACGGAGTTCCACCGCGTGGTCACCGACCAGGGCGTGGTCACGGACACGTCGCCGGGGCCGGCGAGCGAGGAGTTCCTGGACGCGTTCGTGGGTGCGATCGCGGCGCACCGGCACTGGGGGCGAGGGCCCGTGCGGCACTGAGCGGGGGCCGGGCCGGGCTCGTTCCGGTCCGGCCCCGGTCCGCCGTGGTCCGGTGGTGTCCTTCGAGGGGCTCAGGTGCCGGGGGTGGTGGGAGTCGCCGACTCCCCGCTCCCCCGCTCCCGGGCCCCTTCGCGTGTGCGGCCGGCGGCCACCGGGCGGTTCGGGTTGCGGCGCAGGTACTCGCCCTCGAGCTGTGCCATGCGTTCGTTGTGGGCGCGCAGCGCGTCGTTCGAACCGTAGAGCAGCGTGTCGTGGCGCGTGCGGTGGATCGTCTCCAGCTCTTTCATGAGCTGCTGGTCGTCCAGCCGGTCAGGGTCCACTCCGGTCATGGTGTCGCCCCGCTCCTCGTGTTCGTTCATGGGGTCCGGGTACCCGCCCGGGAAGCAACTGAGCACTACCCCCGAGCGGCATCCGGGAGGGAGCCATGGATCTCGCTTTTCTGCACCCACTGTACGAACACTCCGGCCCCTGGGCCTCCGTGTACGTCGACACGTCCCGGCATACGGAGGACACCCCCCACGAGCGGCGCCTGACGGCTCAGGCGATGGCCAGGGAGCTGGCCGCGCAGGGCGCGGACGAGGCGACCTGCCGGGCCGTGCAGAGCGCGATCGAAGACCTGGCGCACTCCTCCGAACCACACGGCCGGGCCCTGTTCGCCCGCGCCGGTGAGGTGGTCCTCGACCCGCCGCTGGCCCGTCCACCGCAGGGCGGCGACTGGGCCGAGTGGGCGCCGCTGCCGCGGGTCACGCCCCTGCTGGAGCTGGCCGGCGACGACCCGGTGTGCGTGGTCGCCTACGTCGACCGCAAGGGCGCGGACTTCGAGCTGCGCAGCGCGCTGGGCAGGGAGGACGCCGGGAGCGTCACCGGGCGCACGTGGCCGGTGCACCGGACGAGCACCGTCGACTGGTCCGAGCGGCATTTCCAGCTGCGGGTGGAGAACACCTGGGAGCACAACGCCGCGGAGATCGCCGACGCGCTCGCCGTGTGCCAGGAGGAGACCCGGGCCGACCTGCTGATTCTCGTCGGTGACGACCGTGAGCGGCGGTCCGTGCACGAGCGGCTGCCCAAGCGGCTGCACGACCTCGTCGTCGAGGCGCCGCACGGCAGCGGCAGCCGGCTCCTCGACGAGGACGTGGAGCGGGCCCGTGCCGAGCACGTGGGCCGGCGTGCCGAGGCGGAGCTCGACCGTTTCCGGGCCGCACGGCGCTCCGACGACGAGGGCCGGGCCGGCGCCGTGGAGGGGGTGCCCGCGCTGATCGAGGCGGCGCGTGAGCACCGCATCGACGAGCTGCTGATCAGGCTGGACGGGCCGGACGCGCACCGCGAGGTGTGGATCGGTGAGGATCCTGACCAGGTGGCTGTGCGGCGTACGGATCTGAAGGTGCTGGGCGAGCAGAACTCGTGGCCGGCCCGGGCGGACGATGCGTTGATCCGGTCGGCGGTGGCCACGGACGCGCCCGCGTTGGCGGTTTCCCAGGAGGAGGTGCCGGTAGGGGGCCTTGGGGCGCTGTTGCGCTGGAAGTGAGCGGGGCCATGCTGTGCGCCCAGCCGCCGTAGGGGTACTGCACACGTCGCGTGTGCCGGTGCGTTGTGGCTGGTCGCGCAGTTCCCCGCGCCCCTGAGGGGGCTGCGCCCAGGGGGCGCAGCCCCCTCAGCGCGCTCGTTCCACCCGGCGTTCGTCCCAGACCGGGTTCGGGGTTTCCCGGACGCGGCCGTCGCTGCCGAAGACCAGGTAGCGGTCGAAGGAGCGGGCGAACCAGCGGTCGTGGGTGACCGCGAGGACCGTGCCCTCGAAGGCCTCCAGACCTTCCTGGAGGGCCTCCGCCGATTCCAAGTCCAGGTTGTCGGTCGGTTCGTCGAGCAGCAGGGCCGTGGCGCCCTCCAGCTCCAGGAGGAGGATCTGGAAGCGGGCCTGCTGACCGCCGGACAGGCGTTCGAACGTCTGCTCGGCCTGGTTGGTCAGCTCGTAGCGGCGCAGCCGGGACATGGCGGCGCCGCGGTCCTGGGCATGCTCCTTCCACAGGATGTCGAGGAGGGTGCGGCCCCGCAGCTCCGGGTGTGCGTGGGTCTGCGCGAAATGACCGGGGACCACCCGGGCCCCCAGCTTCCAGCCGCCCGTGTGCGCCACGTCCTCGCCGGCGAGCAGGCGCAGGAAGTGGGACTTCCCGGAGCCGTTGGAGCCGAGGACGGCGACGCGTTCGCCGTAGAAGACCTCCAGGTCGAAGGGCTTCATCAGGCCGGTCAGCTCCAGGTTCTCGCAGGTGACGGCCCGGACGCCGGTGCGGCCGCCCTTGAGCCGCATCCGGATGTCCTGCTCCCGGGGCGGCTCCGGGGGCGGGCCGGCCTCCTCGAACTTGCGGAGCCGGGTCTGGGCGGCGCGGTAGCGGGACGCCATGTCGTGACTGTTCTCCGCGGCTTGACGGAGCGTCAGCACCAGCTTCTTCAACTGTGCGTGCTTCTCGTCCCAGCGCTTGCGCAACTCCTCGAAGCGGGCGAACCGCTGGCGGCGCGCCTCGTGGTACGTCGCGAACCCACCACCGTGCACCCAGGCGTCCGCGCCGGCCGGTGAGGGCTCGACGGAGACGATCTTCTCGGCGGCGCGCGCGAGGAGTTCGCGGTCGTGGGACACGAAGAGGACCGTCTTGCGGGTCTCCTTGAGCCGCTCCTCCAGCCAGCGCTTGCCGGGCACGTCCAGGTAGTTGTCGGGCTCGTCGAGCAGCAGCACCTCGTCGGTGCCGCGCAGCAGGGCCTCGAGGACGAGGCGCTTCTGCTCACCGCCGGAGAGGGTCCGGACGAGCCGCCACTGCGCCTTGTCGTACGGGACGCCCAGGGCTGCCGTGGTGCACATGTCCCACAGCGTCTCCGCCTCGTAGCCGCGGGCCTCCGCCCAGTCGGCGAGGGCCTGGGCGTACTTCAGCTGGGCGGCCTCGTCGTCGACGGTCATGATGGCGTGCTCGGCGGTGTCGACGGCCCGGGCCGCCTCGCGGATGCGGGGCGTCGCGACGGACACGAGCAGGTCTCGCACGGTCGTCTCGTCGCGTACGGATCCGACGAACTGGCGCATCACGCCGAGGCCGCCCCCGACGGTCACCGACCCGCCGTGCGGCTTCAGCTCACCGGCGATCATGCGCAGCAGGGTCGTCTTCCCCGCCCCGTTGGGTCCCACGAGGGCCACCACGGCCCCCTCCCCCACCCGGAACGACACATCGCCCAGCAGGGCCCTTCCGTCGGGCAGGTAGTACTCAAGGTGCGCGGCTTCGAGGTGACCCATGGGGCCCGATTCTGTGGGCAACGGGGGAGCCGCGGCAAACGCATTATGTCTTCATGGCCCTGTGGGGCCGCGGGTCAGGAGCCGAGTGCGGCGGCCTGGTCACGCAGGCCGCGCAGTGCCAGCTTCAGCAGCGGGTGGCCCTCGCTGCCGCTCCGTACGGCCGTGTACACCCGTCGCGTCGGCCGGCCGCCGCGCACCGGGCGGATCTCGGCGCCCTTGAAGGCGATGCCGTGCAGCGCCGAACGGGGGACGAGGGCCACGCCGGCCCCGGCGGCGACCAGGGCGCACACCGCCCGCGAGTCGTCGGCCAGACACTCCGCGCGAGGGTCGAAGCGGGCGTCCTCGCAGGCCCGCAGGACGACGTCGTGCACCGGGTTGCCCGGCCACGGCGTGACCCACGGGTCCTCGCTCAGCTCGTCCAGAGCGACGTCCGGGGCGTCGGCCAGCGGATGCCCGGAGGGCAGCACGACATCGAACGGCTCGGCGTACAGCGGCCGGCGCAGCAGCTGGTCGCCGTCCTGGCCCGGGGTGTCACGGTCCTCCACCCCCAGGGCGATGTCGACCGCGCCGTCGACGAGGAGCCGGCGGCTCGCATGCCCTTCGGCGTCCTTCACCCGGATCCGTACCCGTGGGGCGCGTATCCGCAGCTCGGCCACCGTGGGGGCCACCACCTCGGTGATGGCGCTGGCGAACGCGGCGATGGTCACCTCGCCGGCCAGGCCCTCCGAGCAGGCGGCCATGTCGGCCTCCGCCTGTTCCAGCTGTGCGGCGACCTTGGCCGCGTGGGCGGCGAGGACCACACCGGTCGGAGTGAGCCGGACGGTCCGGCCACGCCGCTCCAGCAGCAGGTGCCCGACCTCCGCCTCCAGCGCGGCCAGCTGCTGGGAGGCCGCCGACGGCGACAGGTAGAGGGCCTGGGCGGCGGCGGTCACGGTGCCGTGCTCGGCCAGCGCCCTGAGCACCCGGAGCCTGCGTGGATCGATCACCGGATCAGTAGACCAGGCGAACCCCGCGTTCGTGAAGCGGAGCTTCACAGGCACCCCGCGAAATTGCCGATGGATTTAACAAGAGCGGCACCGCAGAGTTGTCTCCCGGCTCCCCCCACACTCCCTCCCCGAAGGATTTTGCTGTGCCCATGACCGAGCGGCAGCGCCGTGAACACGACCTTCTGGGTGACCGGGACGTGCCGGCCGACGCGTACTGGGGCGTCCACACGGCCCGCGCCGTGGAGAACTTTCCGATCACCGGCACGGCGATCTCCGCCTACCCGCACCTGATCGACGCGCTCGCCGCCGTGAAGGAGGCCGCCGCCCGTGCCAACCAGGATCTCGGTCTGCTCCCGGCGCGCAAGGCCGACGCGATCGCGGCGGCCTGCCGGGAGATCCGGGACGGCGCGCTGCACGACCAGTTCGTGGTCGACGTCGTCCAGGGCGGCGCGGGGACCTCCACGAACATGAACGCCAACGAGGTGATCGCCAACCGGGCGCTGGAACTCCTCGGCCACGCCAAGGGCGACTACCACCATCTGCACCCCAACGAGGACGTCAATCTCGGCCAGTCCACCAACGACGTCTATCCGACGGCGGTCAACGTGGCCACGATCGCCGCCGTGCGGGAGCTGCTCGCCGCGATGACCGTGCTGGGCGACGCCTTCGCCGCCAAGGCCGAGGAGTTCCGCGACGTCCTGAAGATGGGCCGCACCCAGCTCCAGGACGCGGTCCCCATGACGCTCGGCCAGGAGTTCTCGGCGTACGCGGTGATGCTGGAGGAGGACCGGAGCCGGCTGGCCGAGGCCGTCCTGCTCGTCCATGAGATCAACCTGGGCGCCACGGCGATCGGCACCGGCCTCAACGCCCCCGCCGGGTACGCCGAGGCGGCCCGCCGGCACCTCGCCGCCCTC